>CALAUZ010000300.1 GCA_937892105.1 uncultured Fretibacterium sp.
GTGGGCTTCAGCTCGACTTTATATGCTTGGTGTCTAAATGTACTGTTCATAACATAATTTTATACTATTTTATACTTAATCGACATCTAGCTTCACCTCCTTTGTACTTTGCTCGTTCTTCCATCGCTTGACGCGTGTCATATTCTCCCCATGACGCTAAAATAATATCATTAACCGTTAATTTTTTGCGTTCACGAAGCTCATGCCACAGTTCGTGCCCGTAATACGCCCATACGAAAAATATTGTCTCCCTCGCACGGCCAAACCTCGCCAGTACAAGCCAGCCTGATGAAGGGTTATACACTACTACAGGGGAGGCATTCTGCGACATCATGCGCTTTAGCTCCATTCTTGAGAATGACAACTCTTCAAGATCCAACATTCCCTCATTATCTGGTTCTTCAAGAAGACTGAACCATAGTCTCATCGTTCCGCCGTATTCAGAAAATATTTTCGGATCAGCTTTAAGCCACGCTTTCAGGCGCGTTATTGTCTCCATTTCGCTCCGGTTTAACGCAAATCTCAAAGTCCAGTAAGCCTTTGTGAGAGGGTTAAAGGGGTTATTTGCCAGAATTTTATGGAATGACTGCTCGTCTTTTAACGGGTCAAGCAGTTCTGTGGATTGAGACGGGGGAATAATTGTTCTGAGCATTAAGACTGTATGTGTATGTGAGCCGGGAGGTTCTGAGACAGCAAGGAGTTTTTGCCGCAGGGCATTAACTGCTTTGGGGTGAAGGATTGTAGGCTGACTGCCATCATTTTCGAGGGCAAGTGCCTGACTGTCGTAAAGTGATACTGTTGTAGGCGGGGTAAGATTATTTGTGTCCGCATAAATCCAATTACAGCCCTTAGTTCCCAGCAGATATTTATTGTGAGGCAGAAGGAGCATTACGGTTGAATTGTCCGGCGGGTCTAGTTCGCCGGGTATATTTGAGGGCGGCAACTCTGCAATCGTTCCATTGGACATTAACTCTAGTAACAATTTATCTTTTTCACCTTTCTGGAAATTGTCTGTGCATTATAATATATCACTTAGCAGAATACCGTGTCTAAGTCCGTTTATGCTGACGATACAAGATGAGGCGTTAAGTACCCTCAATGCCGCCAAAACTATACATGCACTTCCGAGAATTACATCTGCCCTCGACTTCGGCAGCCCTATAATGTTCTCGCGTTCCTTCAGCGTCAATGATGAGTACAGCCTTATCTGACGCACTATATCTTTCCGTGTAAGTATTGTACTGTGCAGCCTCGATGGTATGAAGTTCTCGCAGGCATTCTTCACTCCTGACATCGCTACTACTCCTCCCCCTACCGCTATAACGCTGAATGATGATGTCTTGAACCCGTCAATATCGTACTCAAGCAATTTATCACTCACATAGCTTACAGCATCATCGCATGATTTCTTCTTTATGGGAGTATAATGCTCACAAAAAAAACGTTCCGACAGATTTACCGCACCCACCGGAACACTAACAACACTCCTTACCTCTCGTCCTGATCCAGCAACAAACTCTGTGCTTCCTCCGCCAGTATCGAACATTACGACATCTCCCGCAAGATTAAAGCCGTCAACCGCTCCGCACCACGAATACCGCGCCTCTTCTTCTCCGCTGAAGACACGTACTTCAAGCCCGCATTCATCACGTACCATCTTCACGAAGTCCGCAGAGTTCCCCGCAGTTCTGAGTGCCATTGTACCAACGATGAATATTTCCGCCCCGTAATGCCGGGCCTTCAAAGCCATCTTAGCGACAGTATCGCAGGATAGTTTCATGCTTTCATCACTGAGAAGACCGGTATGGCTCATTCCCCTTCCCAGCCTCACTACTTCTGTCTCATCACTGATAACGCTGACTTTCCCGCCATTAACACGGGCTATCCTCATCTTTATGGAGTTGCTGCCTATGTCTATTACCGCCTTAACCATTAGACCTCCTGAATGCTTCCTGTGAGACAAAACTGAATGCCGTTGCAGGTATCGTCAAGAGAAGCCCAAGTGTCCCCGCAAGGCTCTGTACAATCTCCTGCGCTATGTACGGATCGTTGAGTATCCCAGTAAGTTCAACGCCGGCACTGCATATCAATACCGCCATAGGAAGCGAGCTGCCCATGTACGCAAGTATCAGCGTGTTAATCATGCTTCCCAGAACTTCAGTACCTACGTTGAGGCCAGCAAGCAATAATCTGTCCAGAGGGATATCGGGGTCATAGTCCACAAATTCGGACATTGACGCTGTAACTGACACTCCAACATCGAGAACTGCACCTATTGAGCCTATAAGCACTGACGCTAGGAGCAATCCCCTCATGTTGAGGAACGGAAGTGTTGAGGCAAGAAGCGCAGAACCTTCACCGGCAAGCCCCGACAACTCCCACAGGTATACCATTACAGCACCGCAAAGAAACCCTCCTGTTACACCGCCAAGACTTCCCATCAACGCAACAATCCTGTAACGTGCATGACGGACAACGCATAATATTGTTACTGTCGATATGATGAAGACGGAAGCGATTGCAAGCCATACTGTATCCCAGCCCATAACCGTCAAGGGTATCATCGTGAAAACGAGAACTGCAACTGACGCTCCAAGCCCCAGAAGTGCCAGAAATCCACGCCACCCAGTGAACGCCATCAACAAAGTGCAGACAAGCATTACCACCCCTGCGACTGAAGGTACACGGAATGCATCGGCGATTGAGTATTGAACCCTTCCATCGTCAAAAGCGTCCCATACTAAGAGATAACGTCTGCCAGGTATAACGCTTAATCCTGAACCCGAAAGCCTCACTGTCTTAACATTAAGCTGTGTCTCTGCGTCATTCCCTGATAGAACCTGAAGTACCGTATTACGTTCAAGCATTTCATAGCTGTCTTCGCCATCGGAAGGGATAACGCTCTCTTCGCCAGCCTCAAGAACACGGACTATAAGACTTTCGCTGCTGTTCCAATTTTTGACGGTTAAACGGTCAGCGAGGTAATAGAATGCCTGAGAGATTGCCAGAGCAATAAGTATTCTGAAAAGAAGTGTTTTTGCCCTCATGTTTTACAGCCCCCTAATGTCTATGAACTTTTGCATGTCATCTGGAAGCGGCGCAGTAAATTTCTTCCCCGCAATCTCAGCCAGTGAACTATGCACATCTTCCGGAAACTCTAATTCATATGCGTGCAATAATGGTCTGGTTACGCCTTTTACTGAGCGTCGGGAAGAAAATTCCCCGTACTTTCTGTCGCCCAGTATGGGGCGGTGAATGTGCGCCGTGTGAACTCGTGCCTGATGTGTCCTGCCGGTGAGAAGCTCTATCCTTGCCAGCGAATATTCTCCGTCTGACGATATGCATTGACATCGCGTTAATGCCTTCACGCCTTCTGCTGAAACTTTCACGATGTTGTTCTCTGCGTCCTTCAGCAATGGTGCGTCAATCGTGATATCATCTGGCATTCTCCCCAATGTAATGGCCATGTACGTCTTCTTCACCCTTCTTGCCTTGAACATCTCCTCCATTGCCCTCAGTGCTTCACCATGAAGTGCCACAGCAAGCACCCCCGTAGTGTTCCTGTCGAGGCGGTGAACCGGTGATGGTGTTGTAGTGCCAAAAACTCCCCATACTCGTGTAATTATGCTGTCGCCGTTGGGTTCGTCTGGCTGAACGAGCATTCCTGCCGGCTTGTTGAGAATGAGAACGTTTCTGCCCTGAAAGATTACGCCGATTTTCCCCCAACCTGTGTTCTTTATTGGTTTACGTTCATCGCTAATTCCCCATGGGACGGTAAGTTCGTCGCCGGAATGAATATGTGTTGAACCATCACGTACCCTTGTACCGTTCACGCGGATATCGCCCTTGCGGATTGACTTCATGATTTCACCGAGAGTTTGAGCCTTGAACATTGAGCGCAGTATCCTGTCCAAACGCCTCCCTTCATCATCGCTTGTTATCCTGACGTTGTAACTCATTGTAACGTTATCCCCCGCCATAACCTCCTGTCGATTGCCGGAAGATAGTCCGTAATCTGGCTGTCAATGCTTAACGCGTCAATTTGTGATTTCCAGTACGAGAGCTTGAAGTCCAAATCATCAGCGGCATTAACGGCCATAGCTTCGGGAGTTACGGGCATTACGGGCGAACCAAATTCGCGTTTCCCGTGATGGCTTACGAGGATATGTCCCAAAGCGAGGGTAATATCGTTATCGAGTTTCTCAGCGTCAGCAATGCGCATGAACATGTTGTAACCCAATGTGATATGTTCGACAGCGTTGCCAGCCGGAGTAACTTGCGGGACAGGTTTGACACTGTATGCCTCAAGTTTGCCGATGTCATGAAGGAGTGCGCCGGCGATAACGAGGTCTGTGCTTACGGGTATCTTGAAGTCCGCGTAATGCCGTGCAATGTCCCTGGCACCGATAGCTACGGAGATGGAGTGTTCGAGAAGACCGCCGATGTAAGCGTGATGAAGTGTTACAGCGGCAGGCCAGATACGGAATTTCTCCCACAGGCCATGCTTGAAGAACGCAGAATGAACGAACTCCCGCAATTTAGTGTTAGAGATTTCAGCGATTAGAGAGTTAAAAGTTTCTTCGAGGTATTCAGGTTTAAGCGGTGAATGTTTAGCGAACATTCTGGGAGGGAAATTGTCCTGGTCAAGGTAGCATATTTCCGTGAAGTTGTACTGTAACTGTTCCCTGTATTCTGCAATACGCCCCATAACTCTGACGCTTGAACCCTCAAAACGGAGACCGCAGTTGTCGGGGTCAATAGGGAAGTCATCGCCAGCCTGAGTATTCCGCCAAGATGAAGCGGGCCAGATTTTGCCGTCAATATCGCCAGTACTGTCGCTGATGGTAATTTCCCAGAACGGATTGTCATTGCGGTCAACCCTTCTGATGAATTTAGAGACAAGTCCCATAACATCGAAGTCTGAATTTTTAGGGAGTTGTCTAACGTCCCTTATGCTGAGAATTTTCTTCATGGTGAGAAGTGAAATTTTTGCCTTTCGTGTGAATTTCGTAATATTATATCAGCGTACAAAGGAGGAATTATTTATGATACTGTCAGGATTAGAAATAAAGAAACATATAGGCCGTGAAATAATAATAGAGCCGTTCGATGAAGCGCGAATAAACCCCAACAGCTATAATCTTTCGCTTCATGACGAGCTTTTAGTGTACACGAACGCTGCATTAGACATGAAGGCCGATAATCCTTCCCGAAAAATAACGATACCGTCTGAGGGATTAATGTTGGAACCTGGAAGACTGTATTTGGGCAGAACGTCAGAATACACGAAGACAGAAGGCTATATTCCCATGTTGGAGGGACGAAGCTCAATCGGTAGATTAGGGATATGCATACATGTAACGGCAGGATTTGGCGATGTGGGATTTGCGGGGTATTGGACGCTGGAATTGTTCTGTGTTCAGCCGGTAAGGATATATGCTGGGGTACAGATAGCGCAGATATACTATCACACAATCACTGAACCATATGAACGTTACACAAAGGGAAAGTACCAGAACAACACGGGGATACAGAGCAGTATGTTATACCAGGAATTTCGGTAAGCTATAATAGTTTGACAGGAGAAGACGAAGCGTGAAAGACTTAGGAATGATAGTAAACTTGCGAAAGCCCGAAGCCCTAAGCATGGCCGCCAAATTATTGCAATGGGGAAAGGATAACGGCTGTCCATTCTTACTGCCGCATCATGAAGCGAGTGTATTAACGACTACCGGGCTTGAAGATGAACAGTGGTTAAGGACTGTGAAACTTGCGGTAGTCATAGGAGGGGACGGAACCTTCTTACGTGCCGCAAGGTATATTATGGGAACGGATATAATACTTCACGGGATAAACATGGGACATTTAGGTTTTTTGGCCTCAAGCCGTCCCGATGATTGCGAACACGACATCAAGAACATACTTTGCGATAATTTTGACGTACTTGAACGGAGGGTATTGAGGTGTGTACTGTGCCATGACGACACAGTGCTGCACAAGATATACGCTTTGAACGACATAGTGCTGACCACGAATGCAATAGCTCGTCTTCTGAACATTGAGATACTGTTCAACTACAAACCTTTCTGTGAAATGCCGGCAGACGGAGCAATAGTCTCAACCGCAACTGGCTCAACGGCATACGCACTGTCAGCAGGAGGCCCTGTAATTCCACCCCACATGGACGCAATGATACTGGCACCATTATGCGCACACACTCTGTATTCGAGGCCGATGATAGCGGCAGAGGACGACTGTATATCACTGATACCGAAAGGGGTATCGCGGGACATAATGTTGACGCAGGACGGGCAGTTAGCGTATGAGGTGTTGCCTGGCGACAGGATAGACATACGGTTATCACGAAGCAAGAAGATTAGGACAGTGAACCTGCCAGGCCGTAATTTTCTTGATATAGTGAGGGAGAAACTAGGCTGGGGGCAGGCATTCCGATAGTGTTGGAGAGAGTGATAATCCGCAACATAGGCGGAATAAGCGAGGCAGAATTAGAGTTTACGCCAGGACTGAACGTAATAACGGGAGAGAGCGGCGCGGGAAAATCGAGTGTTGTGCGTTCGCTTGAACTTTTGACGGGAAGCCGGGGCGGAGTGAAGTATATACGTGCAGGTGAAGAACGAGGGACGGTAACGGCATGTTTCAGTGAAGGGACAATAACGCGTGAGATACTGAACACTGGGCGTTCTCGTGCAAAGATAGACGGATTGAATGTGGGACTAAACGAATGTGCAGAGAGGGTCAACGGATTAGTGAGGATACAGAGCCAATTTGCACAGATGGAACTTCTTGAACCCTCCAGACAATTAGCGATGCTGGACGCATGTTTGCCAGCGAGGGTGAGGGAGGAAGTTTTGCCATCATTCTGCGAGGTATACGAAAGGGCGAGGGTTAGCACGAGTGAATTGCGTGCAGTGAAGAAGCGCAGGGCAGAGATAGAGAGGAAGTATGCGAATGCGCGGGAGATATTCAGCCTTATGAAGACAGCGAGACCTGAAGCAGGATTAGAGATGAGGCTGGAGAATGAACTTGCGGACATAACGCACAGAATATCGCGACGGGAGAAAGCGGGAGAAAGTCTTGACGCATTAACGGGGGGATTATCTGAGAACGGACTTATCGGCAACACAGAGGCATGTTTCGAGGCATTGTATGACTTTATGGGAGAAGAAGACGCGGAAGAAGTCAGGCGTTCCATTGAGACGCTGTATCATGCAGTGAAGAACCTTTCTGGAACATTGGGCAATATTGCGGACGATGAGACGCTTCGGGAGGAGACGGAGAGGCGGCTGGGAGCATTGAGGCGGTTAAAGAGGCTCTGCAACATTCCGAACGAGGGAGAACTGCTGACATACTGCGAGGAGATATACACACATTTGGAGTGGTTAGAGAAGAGCTATAAGGACATGGAGGAGTTGTCAGAACGTTCACTGTCAGAGAAGAAGAAAGCGAACGCAATAGCGATGGAGATACGTCGTTCGAGACATGAGGCTGGGGAGAAGCTGACGAGCCGAGTAAACGCGATACTCTCAGAACTTGCGATGTCGGGAGTGAAATTCGGAATAACGTTCACAGGGTTACAGAAGTTGCGAAGGGACGGGGCGGACGATGTGGAATTTACGTTGACGGACGGGACGCGGACGGGACGAGTGGACAAGATAGCCTCAGGCGGTGAACTGAGCAGATTATTGCTGGCGTTGCAGCTGTCGTTACCGGAAGAATGGCTGCCGCCTGTGATAGTATTTGACGAGGTAGAAGCGGGATTGGGAGGGAAAGCGGCGGTATTGTCGGGGCTTCAACTGAGGGAATTATCGCGGAAATGCCAAGTGATACTAGTAACGCATGAGGCGAGTATAGCGGCATTAGGGAACACGCACATACTGATACAGCGAGTGAACGGGTTGTCAACGATGAGGAAGATTGAGGGAGAAGAAAGGGTGAAGGAGATAGCGAGAATGTTATCGGGTTCGCCTGACATGTCGGAGGCGTTGGAACATGCGAGGATATTGCTTGGTTGAAGCACACGACGGTAATAGAGAGAAAGGAAACCCCCGCTTATAGAAGCGGAGGTAATTTACTCTACCACACCGCTACCCTGTCTTCCGGCGAAAGAAACATGTTATCTCCCTTTTTCACGCCGTAAGTGCTGTAGTATTCCCTGTACTGCTGGATTATCGCATTTACACGGATATACGGCAGAGCATGAACATCTGTTTTTACGCGCATGTCATTAAGCTCACGGGTCTGTACCAGTTTCCAGCTTTTCGCGTATGACCTGAAGAATTTATCGTAGTCAAAACCTTCACGCCCCTCCGCAATCCCTAACATCGCCTTTATCCCAGCCATGTCCGCAATCGTCTCCGTCTGCACAAGTGAACCGTTGTAGTGTTCCCCTGTGTCGTCAACCTTGAAGGTATCCAGATACTTTATGAGCCTGTCAGCACGTTCCTTGAAGTGCGTATCGTCCTCGTTTGTCCACCATGATAAAACGTTTCCGGTCTTGCCGAACTGCGCGCCTCTCGTATCGAATGCGTGTGATATCTCATGGCCGATTACCATTCCTATTCCGCCGAGTTTCTCCTCGTAGGACATCTCAGGATTGTAGAAATCTCCTCCCATTATTCCGGCAATAATATTGATTGAGTTCTCTGACGGCTGGTAATAGGCATTGACCACAACAACATCATTTATCCATAAATCATGGTCTACGTTCTGGTTCAGACGTTCGTAGAAATATTTTCGCACCTTGTATTTCCTCAGTGCCCTTACTGCCTCGAACAATCCCGCCTCTTCCGGAAAGTCAAATTCCGAGAAGTCTACCCATTTATCTGGATATGCTGAGTTAAGCCTCATTGCGTCAAGTTTCTCTATAGCCTTCTGCCTCGTACCCTCTGAAAGCCATATTTCACCCTCAAGCATTGACCTGTAATACTTCACTGTCTGGCTAATAATCTCCGCAACTTCCTTTTTCGCAGCCTCCGGAACATATCTCTCAACGTAAATCCTAGACACTGGAACGGACAGCTGGCCGTGAACGAAATCAACAGCAAGTTCATCATCAGGTTTGCTTTCAGTAATGCCGTAACGTTCGCGCGAAAGTCTCTGATATTCCCTGTAAGCAGCCTCGTCCGTCAATGTAATATATCCTGACACAAGGTTACATAACATGTATGCTTTAATATCTTCCAGATTATCAGCGGTATAAAGCTTGTTAAGTGCCTTCAGCCATTCGGGTTCCTGAAGGTTCATTAGGTCAGAGAGTGCTTCGTGTGCTTCGAGAATATCTGCCAATGGAAAGACAGGAGATTTTTCGCGCAGCTCGTCCATGTTGAGGGGGTTATACATTTTGTCGATGGCTTCTGGAGCGTACTTCTCCTCAAGCGTCATTTTGTGGAGCGCAATCCTCTCCTCAAAACCAAACGAACGCGATAACATTTCCTGTGCAAATTCCTGCGTATACCCGAGCCGTCTGAACATATAGTTCACTATGGCATCATGCATTTTTTTGGTGCGTTCACCGTTGGGGGTTCTCTTTCTGTATTCCGCACTGTCTCCAAGCGAAAGACTTCCCGCATAAAGTTCAAGGTTATATGCTTCCGAGTTTTTCTTGTCCCGGCCAATAGAGAAATCTGCCGGCATTGTGTCGTTATACAGGCTGTCTTCCGTCATGAAGTACTCGCTCAATTCTTCAAGCGTCTTTATCTTCATTACTCTGTCTGTCTGTGCCTTGAGATCCGCAAGACCTTCTGCGTTTCTTGCGTCCCAGTCAAGCCAAAGCGTGTAGAGTTTTCTGACGAGTTCTGCATCATGGCCGTCAATGCTTTCGTCAGTCATTAAGCCTTTGAGACGTTCATCAATAACGTCCTGAAGTTCGTTGAATGCACTGGTTCTTGAGTGGCCGGGCTTTAACTTTGTGTTTGCGAGCCATTCATGATTTACATTCCCGTAGAAGTCATCGTTCATTTTGGGATTGTAATTTCTTGACGCTCCAATTATGTTAGTGTTGAGCCAAGGTGTCATGGTTTCGGTTGCGTATGTTTCTGTTGTTCCTGTCGTAAGGATTAACATTGCGATTAATGCCTCAATAACTTTATTCATATGCATAGAGACTTACGCCCCCAAAGTACAACACTCCATCGGAATATAGAGCGTCCGAATAAAGACCGTTCACCGCTGCAAGCTGTGAAATCTCTTTCCCCGTATTAGCGTTAAGGACGAAAACAGGGCCTGTCTCTGCCGCCGCAAAAACTAAACCTTCCGCAATTATTGGTGTTGCCGCAATACTTCCGTTATTTGTGCTGAACTTCCACTTCAATCCCCCGTCAGCCTCATTCAGCGCGACAACTGAGCCTGTCCCAGAGCCAACAACAACCAGTCCCGAAGATACAGCAGGCTGTGATGTAGCCGGTTCATGGATATTCGCTGCCCAGAGAGGGATAACGCCCTTAATCTTCACAGCGTTTACTGAGCCGTCCCAAGCTGAGAAGTATACATTCCCGTTATTTACTGTCGGAGTGTTCACAGCACCGCCAGCACCACCGCCATTTACGCGCTTTCCTGTTGTAGCGTCGATTATGCTGAATATGCCGTCATACTCACCGAGAAAAACAAGTCCGCTGGAATATGCAGGTGCTTCACGAAGTCCCTGATCTCCTGCGGTGTATGTCCAAAGAGTTTTGCCAGTTTTTGCGTTGAGAGCGTGGAGCTTTCTGTCAGCCTTAGAGACGAAGAGGCTTCCATTGCCTGCCGTAACCCCATCGCTGAGACCATCATTAACGCTTCTGCCCTGAGTATCCCTTCCGCCTTCTCCGCCTGATGACCATATGAGCGAGCCATCGGAGATTGCCAGGCATATGACCTCGCCGTCAGCCTGAGCGAATACAGCGTTTCCGTCAGTTACAGCAGGTGTGCCGTAAATCGTGTTTTCTGCCTTGTAGTCCCAGATTACACGGCCTGTTTCTTTGTTGACCGCGTAGATTTTGCCTGTTTCTGAGCCGAACAGCAGAGTATTACCTGAGATTGCTATTCCGCTGGTGATGGGGCTGTCAGTGTCGAACTTCCACTTTTCACGGCCGCTGAATGCCAATGATGTTGACGATATGATGAGGAGAAATGCAAGTGCTGAAAGAAAAATTCTGCGTTTCATGTATTGAATACGCCTCCTGAAAAGTTAATTCCCCCTTGAAGGACAAGAGGGATTAGAATTGTACTGTTTTTGCGGGACGAAACAAACCGCTAATTTCCAGACCGTAAAGCCTTAACCCCCTGAAAAAATAAATCCCCCTCCACATTAAGGAGAGGGAATGTTTGGGTTTACACGTACTGTTCTACCTGGTCATGAACTACAACGAGATTGTTGAAGTCCTCAATCTGTGGACGCTGAACCATTATTGGTTCTCGAACATGCATATACTGCGTCTCCGTTCTGCGGATTACTACACCACGTTCAAGCCTCTGCGTTGTCCCTGCGGTGTTGTTGATTACACTGGTCTGTACTACTCGCATTGCAATTCCTCCTTGAATAGAATATTAGTATCGTGGATTGCATAATTTTACACTAATTTTTGAGCTTTGAGGCCATTATTCCGACAAGGAGTGTTCATGTCAATTCAGTTAGCACAGCTATGCAAAGTGCTATAATAAATCCCGCTGTGCAGCAGATAATGCGTAAGTCCGGGCAGAAACGGGCATACGCATTTTTATTGCCCGAAAAATTTTACGGAAGGTGATAACGTTGAACAGTAATTCATTCCTTGAACGTGAACCTGTAGGAAAGCTCATGATACGATACTCAGTACCTCTCATAGTATCGTTGCTCGTTGCGGCACTATACAACATCGTAGACCAGATATTCATCGCCAACGCTGACTATCTCGGCTCAAACGGAAATGCCGCCAATAACGTCGTGTTCCCACTCACAGTCATAGCCCTCGCGTTCACCCTTATGATTGGGGACGGAGTATGCGCATTCGTGAGCATGAGTCTGGGTGCAAGGGACTACAGGCGTGCAGGAGACAGCGTGGGTAGTGCAGCACTCCTATCGGCAACAGTAGGGGTATTTATCGCGGCAGTGTACTGGGTATTCCGTGAGGAACTAGTTGCATTCTTCGGCGGACGAGTGAACAATGAGACATTCCGGCTTGCTGTGGAATATTTCTCGTGGATTATACCTGGTGTACCGTTCTATGTTTTCGGCCAGGCAATGAACCCCGTAATCTCCGCTGACGGAAGCCCAAACTATGTAATGTTCTCAACCCTCATGGGCGCAGGCATAAACATTGTGTTTGACCCCATATTCATCTTTGGCTTTCACTGGGGAATGACCGGTGCGGCTGTTGCTACAATAATGGGGCAGATATTCACGGCTTTCATGTCCCTGCGTTACATCTCTAAAAAGATGAAGGCTGTGAAATTTTCACGCGATAACCTTCATTATTCCCCATCACTGATGAAACGTTATCTGCCTTTGGGAATGTGTTCGTTCCTGTCTCAGATTTCGCTGGTGATTAGTGTTGCGTCAGTGAACATGATGATACGGAAATACGGCGCGTTAGACCCTGTATTCGGACAGCCTGAGTATTCACAGATACCTATGGCGGTAATCGGGATAGTGATGAAGTTCTTTCAGATAGTCATATCAGTAGTAGTAGGATTATCCGCAAGTTGTACACCTATAACGGGCTTCAACATGGGAGCAGGAAGACCCGACCGCGTAAAGTCCCTGTTCTCCCTTCTTCTGACCTGCGAGACAGTAATAGGTGTTATTGCTTTCGTCATTGTTGAATGCTTCCCAGCGAATATAGCCAGCCTTTTCGGGGCGTCAGGTGAGAGTGTTTACTATGCTGATTTCACGGTAAGGTGCTTCAGAACGTATTTATGTCTGATAGTGCTTGCCTGCGTCAACAAAGCGGCATTCATATTCATTCAGGCTATGGGAAGGCCATGGATTTCTGCTGGGCTGTCAATGGTCCGTGAAGTGATATTCGGCGCGGGACTTACTATCATTATGCCTATATTCATGGGGCTTGACGGTGTACTGTGGTCAATGCCTGCAAGCGATGCCCTGACGTTCATAGTATCAGCCTGTGTTATCGTTATAATTTACCGGCAGTTGAGCGTACCCATTGTGAAAGACACTGCAACGGAAGAGACTTCACCTGTAACCATGCCTGAGAACAGAACACTTCCTGTAATCGTTATAGGGCGTTCGTTCGGTGCAAGAGGAAGGAGCGTAGGGCGTGCAATAGCCGGAAAACTTGGCATACCTTACTATGACCGCGCAATAATTTCCGAGACGGCAAGGTCTGGCGGAGTGAGCGCGAAATACCTTGAGTACGTTGACGAGCTGCCAGTGTTACAGGCATCAAGGGGAAGTGATTTGTCTTTGAGGCGTGAGGCTATGGAACTTCAGAACGACACTATACTGACGCTTGCACGAAAGGGAGCATGTGTATTTGTTGGCCGCAGGGCAGACAAGATAGTGAAGGGTGCTGATCTAAAAGTGTTGAGCGTGTTTGTGAACTCGTCATTGCAGAAGCGGGTTGAACGTGTTGCAGGAAGGGACGGAATTTCACCCGATGAAGCAGAACGCAGGATACTCAAGGCCGATAGAGAACGTGCGGAATACTATAACTCTCTAAGCGATACAAAATGGGGAATGTCTGATAGCTATGACTTATGCGTTGACACTGGGACGCTTGGTGTTGACGGTGCGGTGAACGTTATAGAGTGTGCAGTGAAGAGCTGCTTAATGCAACAACGATAAACATTGCCCGGTGCTTGTAGATGGCCGTGTAAATTTTTATGGTTAAACAGTAAGGCTTAATACTTCTGTTTTCAGCCTTACTGCTACACATCATAATTTTGTTTGTCTGTTATTTTCTGCCGATTAACACCGATTTGTTCCAACCGTAATATGGCGTTGAAATTATTATCCCAGCAGGTACATCTGGCTGTACGTCGTAACCCTCGAATTTCTCTATCCAGAATACGACATCAGTACGGCCGGACTTTAAGGCAGAGGCGCGCGCTCCTGTTTCAACCGTTATCGTCTTGATGTTAATGTGAAGCCTTCGACCGATTTCAGCAAGTATTGCGGTATTGAAGCCTGCGGGTTCTCCGTCAGCTCCAACGTAATCGAGCGGCGGCTGATCTCCTGTTACTGCGGCGGTTATAGTTTCTGCACCGTCAAAGTTCTCCAACTTCACCTCAGGAGGATTTTGTGCGGAAGGGCCGGTAATATAATCACGCGCTAACAGCCCTATTTTCCCCTCTTCCTCCATTTCCTCAACGGCCTTGCTGAATCTGTCCCTGAGTTCTGATTTTTCCTCGAGGAAACCGAACGCAAAGGCTATCGGTCTCTTCAGCAACATGAAGCCCCGCAGTTTGAACGATGGATTAGTTCTTAGCATGTACTCACCGACAAAATCAGGAGCGGCCAAAGCACCGATCTCACCTTTATTTAACGCTAACTGCATGAGCATGAGAGAGTCATAAAACTTCATGGAGAGTTTTCCATCATCAAGCCCTGCATCAAACACGCGTGCTAAAACCGAGTCTCTTGCCTGAACATTACTGTCATTTAAGCTAAGAGTTCCGATAACCTCAGCTGACGCAATGGACGCAAATACTACAAGCGTAGCAATAACGGCAATAAATTTCTTCACGAATAAATATCCTCCTGTGAGAAAAAATTTGTATAAATTCTAACATCTTATGAATTTTTGCACAGTCTGCGTGAAAAAGCGTATTTGATATTTTTCATCTCAAACTCCGCGCGGATACCCCTAGCTTTAGCTATGGTGAGGAAGTGCGTAATCTCCTTTCTTTTTCGCTAATATCTTAATTCTTTGCGAGATATAATATAATTTTTTACAGAAAGTGAGGTGAAAATCTTGTACTTAACTGTAAAAAATCAGCTCAAAAATCTCTCAGTGCGTGAATATAAAACTTTAAGAACTCTTTGTAGACTTTCCCAAAACCTGTTTAACGAGGCTATGTATAGTGTAAGGCAGTATTACTTTGCGGAACATAAATATCTGCGCTACGAGAATAATTACCATGTCTGTAAAGGAAGCGAAAACTATCAGGCTTTAGGCACTGAAATAGCACAGCAGACTTTAAAAGTAGTTGACCGCTGTTTCAAATCTTTTTTTGCTCTGATAAGTAAAGCTAAATCCGGCTCGTACCAGTTCAGAATGATAAATCTTCCGCATTACTTGAAAAAAGACGGCTGGTTCACTCTGATAATACCGCGAATAAAGATTAAAGACGGTTATTTTACGCTCCCAATGTCAAGGGACTCCAAGAAAGAACACGGCGGATTACGGTTTAATATACCGCCCAACATAGCAGACAAAGAAATTCAGCAGGTGCGTATTTACCCGCGAGATAATGCACGTTTCTTTGAGATTGAATATATTTACGAACAGCCAGAAGAAAAAGATGATGTTGACGCAGATAAATTCTTAGGCGTTGACTTGGGACTGGATAATCTTGCAACATGTGTAACAAGCGAAGGGGCATCGTTTATAATCGATGGGAAACAAATCAAATCTTACAATCGCTTGTACAACAAAGAGAATGCAAGGCTTCAAAGTATCAAGGACAAACAGAAAATCAAAGGCTTTACAGAGCGTCAATATCACAATCTCAGAAAACGCAATGCCCGAATAAAACATGCAATGAGTGTAGCCGCCAGACGTATTATCACGTACTGCATCAATCACCGTATAGGAAATATCGTAGTAGGTTATAACCCCGAATGGAAGCGCGAAATCAATATAGGCTCTGTCAACACACAGAATTTCGTACAAATCCCGCATGGACAGCTCCGTGAGAAGTTAACATATCTTTGCGAGCTTTACGGCATAAATTATGTCGAGCAGGAAGAAAGTTACACATCAAAAGCAAGTTTCTTTGATAATGACGACTTGCCGACATACAACGCCGATAACCCGCAAAAATATAAATTCAGCGGAACACGGATAACGCGCGGGCAATACAGGACCTCAACAGGCTGCATCTTTAATGCAGACATAAACGGAGCATTAAACATACTAAGAAAAAGTAAACTGGTGAACCTTAGCGTTCTACAGGATAGAGGCTGTATAAACCAGCCCCGGCGATGTTTTTGCTACGCACAATGGTATTCTGGAGCGGTAATAAGCGTGTCCAGACATTAGGCCGAGTACCAAACTTCCCCGAAAGCCCCCGCCTTTAGGCGTGGGGTGGTTTACTACTCTGAACCTGCCTTTTGCCTGAAATTTTGTGATTGGCCTAATTATAGCAAAATTCAACAAAAAAACCGTCCCACAATACTATGTAAGACGGCCCAACTTTCCTAGCACTTAACGCTCCATCACGAAGCCTTCAACTATTGCGAGTACTCCCGAAGCAATCAGTACCCCCGAAAGCACCATCATCACCGACAACGATATAACCAGCGGGGACGCAAACACCAGAGCCGCAAAGAGTATCAATGCTATACCGCTGATGAGCATAACCCACCAGCCCTGCACACCTGCACCGCCAAGCCAGAAAGATATACATGACCTTGTTACGCCGGACGAAAACAGCCACAATGCAATAACGAACGGAAGAATGAACGCAGTAACACCAGGCTGTGCAATCATGACTATTCCCGCAATCAGGTCAAGTATTCCCATTATGATGAAGCGTCTTAACCTGAAGAAATACCACCCTGAGAAATGATTTGCACCCGAAACTGCAAGCCCTATACCTATGATTGTTCCTGCCGACATTATCGCCTCTACTGGGTATCTCATTGTCAGTATGCCCAGAAGTATTAACACCGCACCAGTGATGAACAGGTGAATACGAATGCTCCTCATGACTTCTTGCCTTCCTTTTCCAGCAACATATCAAGCTCATTCTGTACCTGGCTTAACGTCCCAAACTGTATCGTGTGAAACCCAAAATCCCTTCCGGCAATAACATTGCGTTCAATGTCGTCAATGAATACGCACTCAGAAGGCACAAGGTTATACTTCTCAGCAAGGCATTCATATATCCTGCGGTCAGGTTTTATCAGCTTCACATCGCATGAGAATATTCCACCGTCAAGCAGCGGAATGAAGTCCAGAACATCAGGGTTTTGCGCCATTACATAACGTGAATAGTTCGACAGGTACAGCAGCCTGTAGCCGCGAGACTTCAAATCCTTTAGCCAGCCTGGTGTTGACGGCCTTTTCCTGAGAGTGTCGCCAACATTCGCGAAGACCTTGCGGAGTTCCTTCTCATGTTTGGGATCATACGCTATTATCGAGGCAAAAACTTTTTCGGGTTCGTCCCCTGCGTCGAGCCTGTCCCAACGTCCGCTTCCCCACACGGCAACATCAAGTTCCGCGATAAGTTCCTCACGTCCGGGAAACATGCGGTGAATGAAGCCGTCCCAGTCAAAATCAATGAGGACGTTCCCAATGTCGAATATTATGGTGCTAATCATACTATCTTTACACCCATCTCTGAAAGCTCGGCTATATTTTTGCGGTGATTATCCAGGTCAACCCATGCAAGCATATTTTCCGGCACTCCGACTTTGCGGCCTGACTTCAGCAGTGCCAGTACGCTCTCACGGACGCAGAACTCGCTCGCAATTCCGCAGACGAATAACCCGCTTCCAATTTCATCACACAGCTTCTTTCCTGCCTTATTCTTTGCCTCGAAAGCCGAGTATTCCTCGACACCATCATTCTCGCCCTTGTAGTAGACCGTATCATCATTGGGACGCTGTGCAGGGTCCTTCACATCTCTGGTGAAAGCCTCGTGTATTTCTGCACCGTGAGTTCCCGCCTGACAGTGTACAGGCCATGTTCCGCCGTTGGGAATGTAGCTGCAATGCTTGGGGCTGTGATTGTCGGCAGAATAGTAGACTTTTGCGTCAGGGTTAGCGTTGATGAAGTCTATGATGTTTTTCACGGCTTCTTCTGCATGACCGCAGGCTAATGTGCCGTCAATAAAATCATACTGGCAGTCCACAACTAATATCTCTTTTCCCATTGTTTATATCACCTTACTGTTTAGAAATTTTGGAATGTTCCCATAGTGTTAATTATAGCGAGTGCGTCATCAATTATCTGTATCATTAACGCACAACCTGTCCCCTCTCCCAAACGCATTCCCATTCTCAGGCATGGGCGAATTTTCATGTACTCTGCGGCATGGTTATATGCAGGCTCTGCGGATTCATGAGACGCTAACATGTATTCCCTGCAAAGAGGCTCAAGCTGATACGCCATTAACGCTCCCGCAATCGAAATCACTCCGTCAATAATCACCGGTACATGATATATTGCTCCACCCAAGAATACCCCCGTCATTGCGGCAATGTCCAGACCTCCAACGCATGAGAGAATGTTCACGGGGTCAGTGAGATGTTCGGAGTGTAATGCGAGTGCCTCAAGTATAACGCGCTTCTTTCGGGAATATGCCTCATCGTCAAGTCCTGCTCCTCTGCCGACCAGTGCGTCATCACGGGATTTCAATGCGGCCATGATACATGCACAAGCAGGTGATGTATTGCCCATTCCTGCCTCGCCGGTGCCGATAACGCCGAAACCTTCTGCCTTCAGGTCTCTAACAGCGTCAATTCCAAAAGCTATAACGTCTTCAGCCATAGTATAAGGCATTGCCCTGCCATGAAGGAAATTATCAGTACCGTTGGGCATGAATTTTCGGGTTATTATGTTGTCGTTATGAGCGAGCCCCTTAACGCCTAAGTCGTAGAGCCTTAGTTCCGCACCTGCCTGACGTGCGAGGACGTTAATCCCGCCGTTCTGGCTGCCTGAGTATACCTCCATCAATCGCCGCGTAAAATCTTGAGGCGATGAACATACTCCTTCCTCGTAAATGTTATGGTCAGAACCGAAAAGGCATATTGCTTTTTTGGATATGAAGCTGCGGGGTTGTCCTGTTATTCCTGCAATCTGTATCGTTATGTGTTCAAGTTCTCCGAGACTTCCGGCGGGTTTTATGAGGCTGTTCTGAATGTTACGGGCTTCATTCATGGCCTTGAAGTCTGGCGGAACAATATCATGTATTCGTTTCACGGGCTAAATCTCGCTGAGGAATTTTACTGCTAATTTTGCGGCAATGATAAAGACATTTTCGCGGACGTTTGTATTAATTGGACTTGCGAACAATTTTATTACTCCTTTTGCGTTGAGGTTTGATATCTGTATGAGAAGGGAAATTTCCTCGTCATTAAATCGTTTTGACGCGTGGAAGTTCACGATGTCAGGAGCAAGACCCCAGAGTTCAAGCCACTGCCATAAAAATCTCCAGTCCGGAACGTAATACGGTACTGAAGGTGTGGCGAGTATCTTCATGTTCCAGTAGAGTATGGCGAGAAGAGCATCATCAGGCTGCTCGAATGGCAAGTGCTTTATGAGCAGGTCTACCCAGCGGAAAGCGGCTTTTATGGTCTGAAGGCTTCTGCGTATTGCAAGCATGTCGTCCCTAACATCAATATCCGTAACGAAGTAATTTCTGCTTCTTGTCTTTTTCTGGAGGTCGTAATATGCCCAAAGGAATGGTTCGGAATCTCCCATGAAGTGTCTTGATGTCAAGGAAACTATGCCTTCACCTTCGAGGAAGAGCTTTACCAACAGGTTGTTTTCGCCGCAGGGTTCACGTGATAGGGTTACTCCCTTTACGGTGATGAAGTCCTCGCCGTTGAACATTTTATGACCACCTTCATGATGTTATAAAAGAATTATAACAGAGGAGCGTTCGATTACTCTCTCAGTGTTCGGAGCTTGTACGGATTGAGACTGATGAAATGAGCTTTAAAAATTATCTCAAATTCTGAGTAATCCTATCAGCAACCGCGATATAGAAGCAAAAAGCACTGTATACGCAGGTGCTATAATCACATAAATTTTTTACACGGGGAAGAAAGATCGCTTTGCTTGTTACAGTTCTAACAGTCTCATACAATGCAGAAGCTACAATAGCTCGGACGATTGAAAGCGTCATCGCCCAGACATACCCGAACATCGAGTACATTGTCATAGATGGTGCTTCACGGGACAACACAGAATTGATAGCACGGTCATACCTTGACAGGTTCAACGCCGTAACGGGAAGAAGCATGAGGGTAATCTCCGAGCCTGACAACGGAATGTATGACGCTCTCAATAAAGGCGCAAAACTCGCACATGGCCTTATCGTCGGACAGATTAATGCTGACGACTGGTATGAGCCTGACGCTGTACAGACTATGGCGGAACTCTGGGAACGCGAACATTACGACCTCGCTTGGGGAAGCCTTAACGTCATTACAGGTTCAGGGAGTTTCATCAAGCACGCAAAACGTGGCATTTTATGGACAACTTCCCACTGGTGCCACCCTGCCGCTTTTGCCGCAAGGAATATACTCCTTGAATATCCCTATCCCCTCACTAACTCTCATGATGATTTCGATTTTGCAACACATGTATACCTTGACGGGAAAAAGATTATCCCCCTCGATAAGGTCATCAGCAATTTCACGTTCGGCGGAATGAGTACGCAGAAAAGTTTTGCTGAAGTCAGAAAGCGCATTGACGAGATATACGGAATTTACAGAAAATACGGTATGAGCAGGCTTTATTATATTCACAGGCTTATATTCGAGGCCGTGAAATATATTCTCATATATAAAGGAGACACAAATCACAATGGCATTTCCAAGCGACATTGAAATCGCACAGTCAGCACACCCCAAGCCAATTATTGACGTTGCTTCAGGCTTAGGCATAAGTGAAGATGAACTGGAGCTTTACGGGAGATACAAGGCAAAAATTCCTTCTTCCGTAACAAAACGTCTCATGGACAAGCCGGACGGTAAATTGATACTTGTTACGGCAATAACTCCCACCCCAGCAGGCGAGGGAAAGACAACAACAAGTGTAGGACTTACTGACGGTCTGCAGAAAATCGGCAAAAACGCTATGGCCGCATTACGTGAGCCATCATTAGGCCCCAGCTTCGGGCTTAAAGGCGGTGCGGCAGGAGGCGGCTATGCTCAGGTTATCCCGATGGAGGACATCAACCTTCATTTCACAGGCGACCTTCACGCAATCACAACGGCACATAATCTCTGCGCGGCTATGCTCGACAATCACATTCAGCAGGGCAACGAACTTAATATTGACCCCAGACGTGTAGTGTTCAGGCGCGTAATGGATCTCAACGAACGTGCGTTACGAAACATAATCATCGGTCTCGGCGGAAAGGCTAACGGTGTTCCGCGAGAATCAGGTTTCGACATCACAGTTGCTTCTGAGGTGATGGCAATTCTCTGCCTGTCTGCTGACTTGATGGACTTGAAAGCGCGTCTGGGAAATATCGTCCTCGCTTATACCTATGACGGAAAGCCCGTAACAGCTTCAGACATAGGTGCGGCAGGTTCAATGGCAGTTCTTCTGAAGGACGCTATAAAACCCAACCTCGTCCAGACCCTCGAAGGAAGCCCCGTATTCATTCATGGCGGGCCATTCGCGAACATTGCTCACGGTTGTAACAGCATACAGGCCACACGTCTTGGGCTGAAATGCGCGGATTACCTGGTTACGGAAGCTGGTTTCGGCGCGGACTTGGGTGCGGAAAAGTTCCTCGACATAAAGTGCCGTGTTGCTGGATTGAAGCCTGACGCTGTAGTAGCCGTTGCAACTGTAAGAGCCTTGAAGATGCATGGAGGCAGGAAGAAGACCGAGCTTAACACTGAGGATTTGCCCGCACTTGAGGCAGGTATTCCCAATCTCATGAAGCACATCGAGAATATACAGAAGTACGGACTTCCTGTTGTGGTTGCAATCAACCGTTTCCCCAACGACACGGAGGCAGAACTTGCTCTTGTCGCAAAGAAATGTGAGGAGCTTGGAGCAGATTTTGCGTTGTCAGAAGTCTGGGCAAAGGGCGGCGAAGGCGGAAAAGAATTGGCGCGCAAAGTCGTTGAAGCCTGCGAAAAACCCTCAAAGCTCAAATTCATGTACGATGTTGACATGACACCGAAAGATAAAATGAATGCCATTGCCCGCGAAATTTACGGTGCTGACGGTGTTGACTTCACGGCTCAGGCTGAGAAGGATTTAGCGCAAATTCACGAACTCGGCAAGGATAATCTGCTAGTCTGCATGGCAAAAACACAGTATTCCCTCTCTGATGACCCCGCGAAAATCGGCCGTCCTTCAGGGTTCAGAATTACCGTGCGTGAAGTGAGGCTGTCTGCTGGTGCCGGCTTCCTTGTTGCTGTAACTGGCGAGATTATGACGATGCCGGGACTTCCAAAGAAACCTGCCGCGCTTAACATTGATGTTGACGCTGACGGAAAGATTACGGGGTTGTTCTAAGATGGCTGAAAAACTATTGATGAAAGAAACATGCGCAGAGTTCTCCCGTCTTCTGGGAGCAAGAGTACAAATGCCCGGAGGTGGAGCTGCTTCTGCTCTTGTAGGGGCTTTGAGTGCCGCGTTGTGTTCAATGGCCGCGAACTTCACAATCGGCAACAAAAGGTACATTGACGCTGAACCTGAGATGAAGTCCATCGTTGAACGTTCCGAGAAACTGAGAGTGCGATTGCTTGAACTTGCTGATGAGGACGCAAAGGCTTTCCCTGAACTTGCGGCAGCATGGAAGCTCCCGAAAGATTACCCCGATCGCAAGGCAATATGCGAACGTGCAGCCCTCAATGCCTGCAAAGCACCGCTGGAAATGGTGAAGTGCTGCTGCGAGGCTATAGACATGCTGGAGATTGTCATGGAGAAGGGTAACATCATGCTAATCTCTGACGTAGGCTGCGGGGTATCACTCTGCGAGGCTGCAATGACTTCTGCGGCAATGAACATCTACATCAACACCGGACGTTTGAAGGATAATCCGGAGGCAAGCGCATTGGAGTCAGAAATTGACACGTTACTCGCAGAATATCTAACCAAAGCTGATGACATTTCCGGCAAAGTTACGATAATCGTGAGGAGAGTATGACATGGCCGAACTCCTGAAGGGTTCTCCTGTTGCCGCAAAACTCACGGAAGAATTAACACTGCGTTGTGAGGCTCTGAAATCCAGAGGGATAACGCCAACGCTTGCAATGCTCAGGGTAGGCGAAAATCCGGGAGATATAGCCTACGAGAACGGTGCGATAAAACGCTGTGAGAAGGTTGGTATTGCTGTCCGAAAAATCATTCTCCCCGAAACTTGCTCACAAAACGAAATAACGGAGAACATTCGCGCCATTAACGCCGACAATTCCGTACACGGCTGCTTAATGTTCCGGCCGTTGCCCGACAGGAAGGCAGAACGTGCGGCATGTTATACCCTTGACCCTGCGAAAGATGTTGACTGCATGACTGATGCTTCACTTGCAGGAGTATTCACGTGGTCAGACACAGGCTTTCCTCCATGTACGGCGCAGGCATGTGTTGAGCTTCTGGAACATTACGGAGTTGCGCTTGAGGGCAAGAATGTTGCTGTAGTGGGAAGAAGTCTGGTTATAGGCCGTCCCGTTTCAATGATGTTGATGAACAGGAACGCTACAATAACCGTGTGCCACTCAAAGACCAAGAACTTGCCGGAAGTTTGCAGGAGAGCAGACATTATCATAGCTGCAATAGGGCGTGCAAAGTTCATAGGTACTAATTTTGTGTCAGAAGGTCAGGTTATAGTTGACGTTGGGATTAACGCTGACAATGACGGGAAAATGTGCGGGGACGTGAATTACGATGAAGTTTTCCCTGTTGTTGGGGCAATAACGCCTGTTCCTGGAGGGGTAGGGACGGTAACTACGGCTGTTCTAGCAAAACATGTAATAGAGGCAGCAGAGAAGACAACAGCATAAAAATATATAGTCAGCAGGATAGTATATAATAGCCTTATTCCACATAAATTAACTCTATAATTTGCTGAAGAGGATCTCTATGGCGAAATATACTTTTCCTGCCGATTTCTTATGGGGCGGAGCAACTGCTGCTAACCAGTGCGAGGGTGCATACAATTCTGACGGTCGAGGACTTTCAAGCGTTGACACAATCCCGGCAGGCAATGACCGAATGAAAGTAGCACAACGATTAATCACTCTGACACACCAATCGCGTTAATCAGAAAATGGGAGCCTAGCGTGACCGCAGAATTATTAACGCATACCTAAAATAATGCCGCACAATCTTCAACCGCTACAATGGCCTCGTGAAATACTGGATAACGTTCAATGAGATAAACATGCTCCTTCATATGTTACATATGGGAGCAGGGATAGTTTTTGCTGACGGCGCGGCGGGTCAATTCTACCCTTACTCCTGCAACCCTGAGGACATACATGACGGTCTCGGAAAGGACAGGGATAATTACTTCTTCACGGATATTCAGGCGAGGGGCGAGTATCCGGTATGGGCGTTGAAGCGCATTGAGCGTGCAGGAATAAGCGGAATATTTGCAGATGGCGATGCTGAAATTCTGAGGGCAGGTACGGTAGATTTTGTTGCGTTCTCGTAATACTGCTCAAGGTGTACGACCGCTGACCCTGAAATCTTCGCAAAACGCGCAAAGCCCGGTAACGCTGTATTCCGTTCGGTAATAAATCCCTATCTCAAGAATACCGAATGGGGCTGGCAGATTGACCCGTTAGGACTGAGAACCTGTCTTCACAAATTTAATGAACGGGATAATCACTGAAATGACAGTCCATCTTGAAATCACCGTTTAT
>CALAUZ010000301.1 GCA_937892105.1 uncultured Fretibacterium sp.
TGTGCTTTTGTGTATCTGCTGTATCTCTTAATTCCGAGTTTGCTTGCTGTCTTTCTTAGTTCTCTTATTGTTGCCATGATGAAAATCTTCTCCTTTGACGTTGTATTTGTCTCTGGATTTCAGGCCTGATTTCCTGTTGACAACGTATATTATAAACCCTTAACGGTTTATTTTAATCAGTATAAATACTAATAATATCCATCGAAGGTATAGTATAATATGTGCAAGGAGGTATAGATATGGAAAACGTATATGATGTGCGAGAAAAATACATGACAGCCCCGCAAGCAGCGGAATATTTAGGACTAACGCGCAATCGTGTTGGCAGGTTATGTATTGATGGAAGGTTTGCGGGTGCAGTGAAAATTGGCCGTAACTGGATAATTCCTCGTAACGCAGTAGAACATCATGAACGATTGAAACCTGGCGGATTATCGCGTCAAGATGACCAGGCGACAATAGCGAAACTGAGAGCAGAAATAGCGAGGCTGAAGGGAGTAGCGTCTGATGGAGACTAACGATGTCGGCTCAATGATGGTGGTGATAGACAGCCTGAGAACGTACCTAGAAAATGCGATTGATGGTTTGAAGGCAGAAATTCGGATAAACGCAGTGAGGATAGAGGAAGTGAGGAGTACTGTAAACATGGACTTTATGACGCTGGCAATTGTAGTAGCGGTTGTAGGTTTGGCGATGGCATTTGCGCCGATGCTCCGGGATATGTACAGCCGGAAGGATAAGCCAATGACTGCGGAAGATGTTAGGAATATTGTGCGTGATGAGTTTGCAAAATTGAATATGAAACAGGATAACTCTGCGTAAGTCTAAGACCAAGCAAAAACGCGAAGAGGACAAAATCCTGCTGGCAAGTGTGCGAGAACAGCTGAAGGGAGGAATGACGGAATGACAATTCGGGAGAAGATAGAGGCGAGGAATGCTGAACGCAGGAACACAGACGGTCTAAATCGGGCATTATGGCGCATGTCTGGAATAAATCCTAGCGGGATATGCGATTGGGACTGTAATAGCTCTGATGATAGAGAGGCTGAAATGACAACAGAAGAGAGGATAGCGCAGTTAGAGGCAAAACTAGCTGATATTGAAGACCAGCTGAATATGGCATATGACGATTTGGACAGGCGATTGAATGAAGCTGTCTCTGAACGTTCATACAGGCTTGCGGTTGTTGGTGTAGTAATTTCAGCGGTAATCGGAAGTAATCCAGATAGTAATTGCGCTGGTGAAATAGCGAGGCTGAAAGCTGGTGAGTAAGTAAAAACCCAGAAAAAATAGACAAAAGGAACGATTTGTGATAAACTTCCATATGATACGAGAAGTGTGATAGATAGACGACTTCAGAAATGAGGCCGTCTATTTTTATGCGTATAGGAGGTGAGATGATGCCTGCTAACAGGTCAAAAACAGGCAAATTTATAGCAGGTCAGTCAGGCAATCCCACTGGCCGTCCCAAAATCCCCGAAGATGTGAAAGAGGCAATTCGAGCGGCATGTCCCAAAGCTGTTGATGTGCTTGTGTCCATGCTAGACAGCAAGAAAGAAGCGTACAGGCTGGAAGCGGCGAAGACCCTGCTAGACAGGGGTTACGGCAAGCCAACGCAGATGCAAGATATATCGCTGGACATGGGGGGGACACTGGACATAACGGGACAAATTCGGAGAGCCCTGCTAGAGGCTGAGAATGATAGATGTGGAGTTGAAATCACAGATTGAACAATGGCCGTCTTACTCACGACTAAAGTCGCGAGAATGCGACGGCCATTGTTCAAGAAAATTATTATTATTCCTGTAATTACCCTTGTATAATACCGGCACATAGTCAAAAGATACTGCCTGAGCAAGTGATTGCTCATCATTAACTTCTATTCGTTTACTGTAAATGCAGTCATTGATTTTCTCGATATGATTTGAAGAATAAATCGTAAACATTTTATTAAATTTCCCCCCTTGCAATAAATTCTTCCAGTATTTGATTTATCAATCCTGTTACGCTGGTCTTTGTTCCATCCTGTAATTGTCTCTTAGCTGCTATTTTGTTCAGCTCAGACATTGTTGACGGCTTCATTATTAAATTAAAGCGTTTGCTCCTGTTTTCTTCGTCAGTCCTCTTCGGTCTGCCTCGTTTCTTATTGTCTGAACTATCCGTATTACTTGAGAAAAAATTAAAACTCATTAAAAATACACCTCTTATAAATAATATAAGTGAGAGAAATAAATTCCCTCACTTATTTGTTCTGGTTACGAAATATAAAGTCCCTTAGTGTTTATAGTCGATAGAATTTCGATTACTGTGTAATCCAATCTCCCAAGAAACTGTCGATTTCGTATTTTGGCTTCGGCTTCTTTCTCGTAATTCTCTGCTTTGTCGCAGAACGCTCGACCTGATATTGCAAGACTTCCTGTACTTCTTTCGTTGTAAGTAAACTTATATTTTTATACGTCCCTATAATCATTTTTATTAACTCATCGCTAGGTTCAACATCGTTAGTTATAGTGCCTAGTGCAATATTGCGTATATAGTATCTCTTTCGAGACAAAAGTTCGGCATTTTCTTCGTCTATCCCCATGTTCCTCAACGAAGAAGCAATATTTTCCTGAGCATCAATTTCACAATCGTCTAGCGCATGTTCAGAATCAGAGCTATATGATGAATGGTCAACACGAAAAGACTTTTTAGTATTCGCATATTTTTCCCGCCTCTGGTCAATATTATTCTCGCACGCTATGAGTGCTAATTCTAGTGGTACAGGTTCTTCTGTCAAAATATCAATCTGTGTATTCGTAGCATTATAGTGTCGTGGTTCAAATAGATTTTTTTTCTTTGCAGGTATACACGCCCAAATTTCCTGATTACTACCCCATAATTTTACTGCTGATGGCTGCTTGCGCACAACCTTCCAGAGATATTTGCATTGAGAAAAAATATCCCAGTTATCCCAGATTATAGTGTTGTATTTAACATTAGCAGGAACAAATCCATTAGAAAGCACCATATTCATCATCTGTCCTACTGTAAGCCCAGTGAGTGAAGTATAGAGTTTAGTCTTACTGTTAGGCTGTAATGTCTTGTAAGGTATATCTTTTTTCGACATCGGTATTGCGTTATAAAATTTATCAGTATCAGAAAATAGATTATTATTTCTTATTCTATAATTACCTGCGTCTTCACACATAATAAAAATAATCCTCCCTAATGAAATAAAAATATTTCGTGAAATTTTCAGTAAGCATTTGAATTTTACGGACAGTAACAAAACGAGATTTAACAGTAACAGTGAGTGAGTATTAACTAGCTTCTCGATTTTTGTAATACTACACCTGTTATAAATAAATGTCAAGCATTTCATAAAATAACCTGTTAAAATGTTATTTATTTCGTAAAGTTATCTGTTATAATGTAAATATTTTTAATGAAGAAAGCAGGAGTAATAATTTATGAAAAGAAGTGCCTTTAATAAGCTAAGGCAATGGAAGACTAAACCAGACCGAAAGCCTCTCATAATAAGAGGAGCACGACAGACAGGTAAGACTTGGCTGATGAAAGAATTTGGCCGGGCTTGCTATGAGCAGACTGTATACGTAAATCTTGACACTGATAACATCGCAAAGTCTCTGTTTGCTCAGGACTTAGATGTTCATCGTATAATTCGTGGACTTGAGATAGCTCACAATACAAAAATTATTCCTGAACAGACGCTAATAATTCTTGACGAGATACAGGAAGCACCACAGGCTTTAACAGCTCTGAAATATTTTTACGAGCAGTTCCCTCAATACCATATAATTACAGCTGGCTCACTCTTAGGCGTAAGTCTTCACGAAGCTAATTCTTTCCCAGTCGGCAAAGTTGATTTCATGTCGCTCTACCCTCTGACTTTTCAGGAGTTCCTTAGAGCGTCAGGTAAGAATAATCTGCTTGAGCTGATAGACACGAAAGATTTTACAATGATGAAAATATTTCGCAACGACTTCATTGAAACTCTCAGACAATATTATTACGTCGGAGGAATGCCTGAAGCTGTCGCAAGTTTCGTAGCTAATTCGGACTATAACGAAGTTCGTAATATACAGAAAAATATTTTAATGGCATATGAGATGGATTTTTCTAAACATGTGCCTTATCGGGAAATTCCGCGTCTCAGAATGCTGTGGAAGAGTATTCCTATTCAATTAGCCAGAGAAAACAAGAAATTTATGTACAATCAGGTTAAAGAAGGCTCAAGAGCTAAAGAATACGAGAATGCTCTATTATGGCTCTCTGACTGCGGACTGATACGGAAAGTTAGCCGCATATCGAAACCTTCAATGCCTTTGAGTGCCTATGAGGACTTGAAATCGTTTAAGGTCTACCTGCTTGACGTTGGACTTCTCTGTGCTCTTTCAGAACTTCCAGCTAAGACGTTAATAGACGGCAACAGAATATTCACAGAGTTCAAAGGAGCATTGACAGAACAGTATGTGTGCCAGCAGCTTACTGCTTCAGAAGTTCCATTGTTCTACTGGTCAAGAGAACGCGGTGATGCTGAAGTTGACTTCGTTATTCAGATTGATGAAAAAGTATTGCCCGTAGAAGTCAAAGCAGAACGAAATCTACAGGCAAAAAGTTTGAAAGTATACTATGAGAAGTACAACCCTGATGTTGCAATCAGGGTCTCTATGGCTGACTATGAGCGTCAGGACTGGTTAATAAATATTCCGCTCTATGCTATTGAGCTAATAGGTAATCTTTGGGTGGAGTAGGTATGGTATACATTAGCTTTTGATTAGTAGCTATCGCAGGCTGTCTATTAATAGTGGGTTTTTCCTGCACAGAAGGTATTGGGGTAACGTCAGCCTTAGATTCACAATCTGAGTCAGATTTTACAGGTGGTGTATATATTATTTTAACTATTCTCTTGTCGCTAGTACGTTTATAATAAACTGTAATACCGTACTGATTAAGTTTCTCTCGAATTACTTCGCTTAATCTGCGTCCGAAATTACGGGGGTCTTTCGGTAATAATTTCTTCTCGCCGGTTGTTGCACGCTTACGTACTTCTTTAAGTAAATCTCTTGTTGGATTATCCCATACTAATACTTGCTTTGCACTTTTGTTCACACTGTACTTTTCTTCTGCCATTATATAAATTATGTTGGCCAGCGGATCGCTAGTTATCTCATAAGAATTTGCTTCAGTCTGCTTATTTATTACAGTGTCCTTGAACTCCTCATCACTGAATGGCAATTTGCCCGTACTAGCAGCTTTCATGATGAAAAGACATGTATCAAGCATTCGGGCATCAATATTTTTACTATAGTCGATAATGCCAAGAGCAGCACTTACAGCGTCAAGCAATGCACCGAGTATCATAGGACGTTTTTGCTCAAACAATTCATTAAGTTCTTTTTCTGTCTTCCTGCTGGTGTTATCCAGCTTCTGAAGTTTTACACAAAAGCATCGTTCTTCTAAGTCTTCAGCAGGCGGTGTAAAGTTGATACTGTTGATAATCATTGCATTCTGAGACTTGATTGCAACAGCACTATTATCTGATCGGAGCTGTCGTGATACAGTCCCTGCCCCTGTAACTATACGGCATAATCTATCACTCCAAGCCTGTGAAAATCTCGACACGTTATCAACCCCTATAATGTAACTGGATGAACATGCCGCCGTCATATCGCGTTGTGTTCGTGAAGGTGCTATTACTCCTGCAGAATCAGGGTCTATTAAACTTTTAAGGAACTTAGTCAGCATAGTTTTGCCTCGTCCCTTATCACCATTCAACCATAGTATGGGACTTTTCACCATTGGATTAAGCGTCGCTAACATCCAACCTAATACAAGTCTGAAGTCATCATCATTGACATTAATAAATTCACGTAAATCCTGAAGTGAAGCCCCTTTCTGAGGAGTAGGTAATGGAGACGCGAATTTCTGAATGAAAAGCACTGGAGCATCTTTCTCATCAATCTCCCGCCAACCGGCATCATCTATCTCTATTACTTTGTGCGCTTCATTGTGAAGACACAGATATATCTTCCTATTACTGCTACCTATTCTGGTGAAGACCTCTTTATAGCTTATTGTTTCGTCAAAATCTGCTATTGCCATCAGGTCTACTATGCTAACCTTTACTTTAGGCATTGTAGCCTCTTCATCTTTTGAGCTGACAAGAAGCCAATTTGCAAATCTTTCCGATTTTAATTCGTTCAGTTCAGTGGAATCACCTACAGGGTAGCTTACATAGACGGTATCGCCGTAAATTCCCTTCATCTTTGCTAACGAAATCTTGCTGCTGTCAATGTCTTTCTTCAATTCAGCTATGATGTTTTTGAACCCAGCCTCGTCTGCCCAAAGAGCATAATCGCCGCCGAGAGCGACATATGCACCAGTTCGAGCGGTAACGATAGTAGCAATTTGTGGGATTGGTTTACCCAAATCGAGAACCTCCTCTTTTAATTCTTGCTTGATGGAAATATTGAGAACCCAGCCCCCCTTGCTATCGGGGGGAGTGTTATTGAGCATGTCAGCCTCAGTAACGCCGAGAGCCTTTGCGAGGGCTTTAATCTCCTCAAAGCGTGGTGAAACTTTTTCTGCTTCCCAACGTCTTATGGTCATATAGGACAAGCCAAGAACGTTGGCTAATTCCTCCTGAGAAAGCCCTGCTTTTTTCCTGAGTTTCTTTAGTCTTTCGCCGAAAGTATCACTCATGTAGAGCGTCAGCCCCAGTGATGAGAGAGAGCAGAGGGAATTGCTCTTGAACAAGGATGTTAGCGACCTTCTGTAATCCCTTAATGGTAAGGTATGGAATGCCTTTTGAGCCGAAAGGTACGATGATGACACACAGACCCTGCTCAATAGATTTCTGGGTGGGCTGATTCCGTTGCCTGCCCTTGCGCTTTGCGACAATCTTCATATCGCGTAGTAACTTGTAGAGCCTGTTCTGCCCAATTTTGATGTTATGCTGAGCGAAAATCTTTGCAGCTTCACCAACCGACAAAGTAGCCTTAATCGGAGTGATAGCATGTCCGAGCATAGTGAACGAGGAGTTTTCCTGAATGTACGATTTGAGAGCGTTGCACTTTGCCTGGAGTATCTCATTCTCTTGCCTTAGCTCCTCAATCTGAGCCTGAACAGCAGGTACAGCGTAGAGCCCTGTGCGCCTAATCTCGTCAGCGATGTCCCATAGCTTGTCGATGACCTCGTTAGCTTTGGGCTGGTTGCTGTATCTGCAAATTTCGAGTAGCCCCTTGAAGTTGTAGAGCATAACTTTCCTTGCTACATCGCGGTTTTCTTCATGAGTAATCAATTTGATTACCCGTGAAAATTTATCGAGCCTTTTCTTGTTGCGGTTATGAATGTTGGCCACCGATAGACGCGGTTCAGCGTATTCGAGTAATGCGCCTATCTGCTCTCTAGAAAGCCAGAATGATTTGTCCGGCTGATCATTGCCGACTTGAGCGTAGCAGTCGATGTTGATACCGTTGACGACTGCTGACTTAATGAGAGTGAATGTGCTTTTATTGTCCACAATGTTACATCCTTTCATGGTGAGTTTCCCTGCTTTCTGTTGAACGCCGCCCTCTTGAAGCATGGGAAGACGTAGGAGGGCGGGACAGCGACCGTAGCCAGTGGTGCATGTTGCCTTGTATGTAGCGGGTATATGTCTGAAGTCCAGCGAATGAGCCAGAATGCGAACCCCGACTAACTTGTCAATAAGTTGCCCGAATGGGGGTCATTGTGTATATTTCGCGGCTTAATGAATGGCCGTTTTTTTCTTTTTGTGGTACTATTTAGTTCCGTTTTTAATTATGAAATTTTATTATCTCTTTGTCCTGTTTGGGACATATTTGTTTTATAAGGGGCATTATACACTAGAAAATAAATGTGTCAATACTAAACAGGACAAAAAATTATCATAATTGGTAAAGTTTAGTACTAGTAAAGAATGATACAAAATGGTACGATTTAGCGGGAAGTGATAAGAATGGAATTAGGAGCGCGAATAATGTATATGCGCAAGAAAAATAGGATGACCCAGACGGAATTGGGCGAGAAGTTAGGAGTATCGTATATGACAGTGCGAAGGTGGGAGACGGGAAAGTCTAAACCTAAGCTGGATGAGATGAACAAATTGGCCGAGATATTTGGGACAACAATAGAGTATTTTATGGGACAGGCAGAGGAAGGACAAGAGCGAGAAACTCCAACGATGGCATATTGGGGTGGAGTACTAGATAATGCGCGAACGATAGCCCTTCAAGGTAACAGTGATGATATAGAAGATGTCTCACACATACTGAGACGAGCATTAGCCTCATTAGGTAGCGAGTCTAGAAAAACAGTAGCTATGGCGTAGAAAGGGAATGTATATCATGAAGAAAGTGTGTGTGTTACTGTTGGTGCAGGTGCTAGTGTTTGGTACTGCGTGCTATGGGGCAGTTTCAGATGATGTGTATGTGCGTAAGGACGTATACGAGGCACACCAACAGAGCATGAATGCTAAACTGGATATGTTGCTGGAGCAACAAAAGGTGTTCCAAGAGGAGGTGCGCGGAGAGATGAAAGAGTTTCGAGAAGAACTGAAGGTACAGCGCAAGGACATTAATGAACTTACACGTGCGGTATCGGTGCTTTCAACTAGGATCGACGGTCTAGACGCGCGAATGGGCGACTTGCGGAATGATATATATCTAGGCTTGGTAGTGCTGGGAATAATAGTTGGACTTCCGACAGTACAAAAGATATTCCAGAGCTATACAGAGCGAAAGCCCTCGTTTACGTTAGAAGATGTGAAGCGTCTGATAGAAGAAAACAACGTGAAATTGGAAAGGAAATTGCAGGTATGAAAGTGAAGCCCCCAAGAAGCGGGGGCTTTTTGCTACTGGTTCTTGAGCTTTCTGGGAGGGTGTTCTTTTTTCGGTGAAATGCTTTGAGTGAATGTTTCGCCAGAAATTTTGTTCTTGAGAGTAGAGAACATATTACGTACAATTTTAGGAATGGGAATACCGAGTTTATCGACATTCTCAATGATAGAGAAACCTTCATTAGCGGCGTAGAAGTAAACGACAGCTTCACGGATTAAGAGAGTGTGGTCGAATAATTCATTACCGATGACATGAGCAATGCCAATGATGGTGAAGATAAGAAATTTCCTTATGATCCCTCAAAAGCCAATCGAGCTGTTAAGTTCCTCTTTTCGAGCCGCACCCGCAATGCCCGATATGTAATCAATAACGACCAGGACGATAAGGACTTTGAGAGAGCCATCAAAGCTGCCGAAGAACCAGCCTGAAAAGACTGAGATGAAGCCGATAAAGTAGCCGAAAAAATCATCGAGATAATCAGTCATGCTTTTATCTCCCAGAGTGATTTACGCTTACCGCCACAGTCAATGTGTATCCAAGACCTGTAACGAATGCAGTAATCAAGGTTAGGAAGTTTACCTTCAGAATGAAGTTTCTTTACAGTCTCGAACATTTTGACTGCGCCCAGACTACACGACAGGTCAGCAGCTAAACCCTTAGTATGCTTGGAGTTTTTGACCCCGCCGACTTTTGCGTTATGCTTGACACACCTGCAGCCTGAGTTGACTTTTACGGGAACACCTAAAGCCTCGCGTATGGTCTGAGCCATGTTAATGACGCGCTGGTCTATATTGTTGTAGCCGCACCCGCAATGGCAGGCAAACTCTGAAACTCTGAAATTCTTTGTGTCTGTAGCCATGTTTATCACTCCTTAATTTGTGAATAGAACAAAAGAACCGCCACGTATTATCTTGTGGCGGCTATCTTGTCTAATTTTTATTGTGTCAGTGTAGATTTGAGAATGAGAACAGAGAAATCGTGAAACTCCTGTTTATCAGCAGAATACCTATTTGGGAAGCGTATGACATGGAGGTATTCAGTATAGAAAGAACCGTCATCACTAAGAGCCTTAGTATTACAGTAGTTTGAAACCTGTACATATCTTGAAAAGCCTTCAAGCGTTTCGAGCCCGTGAAAAATGCTGGACAAACTATACTGAAGTGTAGAGGTTGAATTTTGCTCCGAGAGAACAAGGAAATCGAGATTTTCAGAGAGGGCAACATTTATGCGTATCAGGCTGTTAGAACTGTAAGAATAATACTGTTCCCAGTCGGAGAAACCTTCTGGTAGAGATACATATGGTGAGAACCGGCTAGAGATAGTTTCCTCTCAACGTTCATCATATATACACCTGTCAGTATTGATATAAGTGCCAATGCAGCCATTTTCTATACCAGTTCCCTCCCAAAGCTCCCAATATGCATCATCGTCATAGAAATTATAGTATTGCATGTCAGGCATGTCGCTAATTGGGGCGATAATTGGAACAGAAGTTTCGAGAGAAATAGCACTAGAGAAAAATGAAGGCTCAGGATTAACGTAAAACCCAAAAAGCTCTATATCCTGAGATAAAGCCGGCCATACGTGATTTCCCGAACTACGAGTACCTATGCCGCGCCAAAGGATAGAAGATGTGTCAATGTCTACATTAGCGAGATTGCTGTTGTACCATTCATCGGAATAATCATCATACGTAAGGCCAGTAGTTGTAGATTTGACATAAACATTTGTAAAAGCATAAAGTGGCTCTCTCCAGCCTGCAAGATAGTAGTTATCCTCAAAATCAGTATCAGTATGGAGGGAATAGTTAAAAGAATTAAGAGTTTGACATTGGAAATCGACATCGCCAACAGTTAAATCGAAGCCAGTTTCTAAATCACTGTAAGACACTATGACATGTATAACAACGCCCGATGAAGTGTCATCAGAGGGAACAGCTGCCCCATTCTCAGGAGTAAAGACAGCCTCAGTTGTAACATCTTCGGTGTGTCCATCGAGGTAATGAGCAGTAACGACAGCCCCCGTGTAGTCGAAATTCTCCCCTGCGCTGTATTTAGTCTTCACCGGTTTAGTAACGGATATAGCGTCTAAATTTGTTACGGTAAGAGCAAATGTAGTAGTTACCGATTTGTCGGAACTATCAGCATCGTATAGATAAGTTTTAATGCCTGACGTATCGGAGATATCCTTTGCCACAACGATATAGCCGTCAGATGAGGGGGTGTATGTAGTATTGACATAAGCGTCCGGCTCATCTATGTTAGCAATCCTTTTGCCATTCACATCAACTGTGGATTGGGATACATCGGTTGTAGAGAACATAACTCTAAAGCGGTTGCCGACATTTCCATCAAGTGTCAGTAGGTATTTATATGCAGCCTTAACTTCATATATATCCAGGTATGTTTCAGCCGATTTGTCGTAGTACCATATACCATACTATGTGGTGGTCAAAGACATATGGAGTGATAGGAGGAGCGCACTTAACGGTTACTGTTAATCCTGTGGCAGTTACAGTTGAGCCACTCGCGGGACTAAAATCACAGTAATCCGTTACCGTGTGTTCTGTCCCGTCAGCATACACAGCTTTTATGACTGCACCAGTGTAATCCAGAGTATCCCCCTGCTTATATCTCGTTTTATCTGGCATTGTATCTACCCTGAGTGTCATAGTCCCTTCGACCATTTCAGTAAGTGTGAAGTTGCATGATAACTCAATCTGCCCTTCAGTGTATGTTACGGTTACGTTCGTATCAGTTTCAGGAACGAAAGTTTTCCCTTCCGCTGGAGTGAATGTACATTTTCCCGTAACGTCATCTGTAGAATTGTTTGAGTAACTAGCCGTAACGACTACCCCAGTGTAATCTATAGCTTCCCCAGCGGCATAAGCTGTTTTATCAGGTAATTTTGTAACCTGTAAAGAAGTTGGAGTTATGGGTGTCAATGTAAGGATACAATTAGCCTCATTTTGCCCCTCAGAGTATGTGATATCAACATAAGAGTCAGATTCAGCGTCAAAAGTCTTATTATCTTTTGGGGTTATGGAGCAACTGCTTGTAACGACACTTAAGCTGCCGTCCGAATAGCTGGCTGTTACGACCATACCAGAATAGCTGATACGTTCACCGTGCTTGTATGCAGTCTTACTCGGATTTGTTGTAACCTCAATCCCTGTGAGATATATCTCGGTCAAGTACGTACTCGTCGTCAATCCTGCGTAAGAAAAGGTCACATCTGTATCAGTCTCAGGATCAAAGGCTTTCCCTTCGGCCGGTGTAATAGTACACAGATTCGTAACATCTTTTGTAGAGCCATCAGAGTATTTGTGAATTTTGGGGTTGGGAAAAATAAGCTCACACAAGAAAAAAACAAAACCTGATAAAAACCATTGATAAACAGTGCGGACATATTACCTTGACAAGCGTGGAGGGTATTCATAGTCATAGTAAGCCGTCATATTGGCTTGCCCATGAAAGGAAGTTACTTCCAAACTTGCCGGGCTAATAACATATAAAACACAATTGCCACTGGTCTTCTGGTGCGTCGAAAATGAAACGACTGGTGACGATGTGATTGCCGTCATACTTATTGATGAATGTTGAATTTGACATTAAAAATAACACTGTCCCTTCTGAAATGTAAGTTGTTCCTTCAAAAAAAATTCAAAGGAGAATTCATTATTACTTCGGCTGGCTTCTTCTCATACAGCTTATAAACAGGATGTAGCGTCAAAAACGACATGAAAATTAACTCCCTTCTTATGAAAATTTTGCTGTTTCTCTTCTTACTTGAAGAGAAGAATTCTTTATTTTTGAGTTTCTTCGGGGCATCACCTCCTTCTCACTAGCCCTCCTACATATAAATTGCGAGAGTACTGAATGTAGAGGCTATCTAATCGCATCTAATGAAAAATCGGAGACGATTGAAGCGGTTAAGAATGGTAAAATCGCAAGAATGAGATATGCTGATGATTTGTACGATGCGGTGAAACAAATCCTCTGGTGAATAGTGGATGATTAACCCAGATTATCGTAACGGCTGAAATCTATATCATTCTGTGCCCAACGAGCGATAACTCAACGAGCGATAACTCGTGGTAAACAGCCTCTAAAGGTCTGTCGCACTACGGCACAACTTCCTCATTGACCACATTAACAACATGGTACAAGTCCTGCAAAGTAGCCTGAATATCTCTAGTGATCATGCCTTTGGTGTATAGAGAAAGGATGTCTCTTCGAAGATATATTATCTGAGCTTCAAATGTGCTGTGCCTATCTCTCGGAGTGGACAGTTCCGAAATTGCTCTTGAGCGTTTCCTTGCCGTAGCCGTTCCTGCTGTCGCCAACAACACGTCCTTCATCAGTGTTATTGGGGTGGAAATCCATCTGGTGCATTAAGGATGCGTTCGAGCAAAGCATTATTCAACTGAGTAATGATGCCCTCTTTGCCCCATAAGTCACTGCGTTTTTACCACTACGAGCATGGCATCGAGTAAATCATTGCTGAGCTTGAGTTTTTCCTGTCTACCTTCTTTCATTCTGCTAACCTCATGTACTTTTCCTTTTTACACAGTTCATTGTACAGCCTCTTGAATTGTGGCAAGCGGATATTTTTGTGCTAAAGTATGCGGAAAATTTCTTAATATTATGGAGGAATAATACACATGAAATTCACAAAAATGCACGGTTGCGGAAACGATTACGTCTACGTCAACTGCTTCGAGGAAAAAGTCAACGACCCCGCAAACCTCTCAATCCGAATATCAGACCGCCACAAGGGAATTGGTGCTGACGGCCTGATACTCATACTCCCAACCCCAAACGCTGACGCATTCATGCAGCTCTACAATTCCGACGGCAGCTCGGACACAATGTGCGGAAACGGCATTCGCTGTGTTGCAAAATACGTCTACGAACACGGGATTATTCCCTCAGACAGAAGAGAGCTAACGATTGATACACCTGTGGGAATGAGGACGCTGTATCTCACGGTTGAAAATGGCAAAGTCTCGTCCGTCCGCGTGAATATGGGCAAAGGTACAGCAACAACCTCAATCCCGAAAGATATCAACGTTCACGGAATGGCACTAAAGTATATTGGTATCAATGTCGGAAATGACCACGCTGTATATTTTGTTGAGGACAATCCGATAATCCGAGACATTCTCACATGGCCGGACAGCAAATTCGCGGTTGAAGGAGACTACTTCGAGAAGCACGAATACTTCCCAAAACGCGTAAATTCCGAGTTCATCGAGGTGCTTTCACGCCATGAGATAAACATGCGTGTATATGAGCGTGGTTCAGGCGAGACTATGGCCTGCGGAACTGGAACTACTGCAAGTGTCTTCGCTGGTGTCGTTTCGGGAAAACTGGACAGAAATGCTGATGTTTCTGTACATCTCAGAGGCGGTGATTTGGTTATTCATGTTGATGATGACGATACTTGCTGGATGACCGGCCCTGCTGTCGAGGTTTTCACGGGCGAATATCAGGAGTAATCGGCCATGAAAAAAGCCCTCCTGTGCGAGAGAAAGGCTTTTTGCGTATGAAGATATTGGACATAAGATTAATGAACCTAAACTCACTTCGCGGAAAATGGCATATAAACCTCGAAGACAATGCTTACGTTTCCAGCGGAATATTCGCCGTAACAGGCCCTACAGGTGCGGGAAAGACTACCTTATTTGATGCCGTATGCCTCGCACTGTACTCACATACTCCCAGACTTGGCAGGATAGGCGGCCAGAACAACGAGATAATGTCAAGAAGAACGAGTGAATGTTACGCAAAAGTTATATTCTCTGTTGACGGCAGGAAGTATCTCTGTGAATGGGAACAGCACCGCGCAGGTGGAAAGTTGCAGACGGCAAAACATACCATCTCAGACGCGAAGACAGGTGAAATTCTCGGCAGCCAGAAGAGCAGTACTATAGGGATTGTCGAGGGTATTACGGGTATGACGTTTGAGCAGTTCAGGCAGTCAGTGCTGCTTGAGCAGGGAGGGTTTAATACTTTCCTGAAGTCCGACAAGAATAAACGTGCTGAAGTTCTCGAACTCATAACAGGAACAGGCATATACAGCGAAATATCACGGCGCGTTTACCAGAGGAGTAAGGACGAAGCAATATCTCTTGAGAAGAAACGAACGGAGCTTGACGAAGTTATATCGGGACTTGAGGGCAGAACTGAGGAGACATTACAGGCTGACATCACGCAGACATCGGGCGAAATTTCACGGCTTGAGGCTGAACACAAATCAACGGAGGAGCTAAGGGCATGGCATAGCGATATACTAAGGCTGAAGCGCGAGCTGGAACAGAAGAATGACGAGATAATGAAGCATGAGAGACGTTGCGAGGATTTCGAGGGGGATCGCAGGGTACTTGTTGCGGCGGAACGTTCTGGGAAAATTGAGGCTGAATATCTCAGACTAATGGACAGGCGTGAAGCACATGTGAAAGTTAAGGCGGAAACAGCTCAACTTTCCGGGAAGATTTCAGAGAGTGAGAAGGAATTTTCGCGTATTTCAGGCATTATTCCCGTACTTTCTGATGAGTTGTCGCACATTAGGGGAGAAATAACGGAGCTTCCTGACATTGTATGTGAAAGGGTTAAATCGGCGGTGAATGATTATGACCGTCTGAAGAAGGAGTTTGACGAAGCAGTGAAATCCTGTGCCCAAGCAGAACGGGAACTTTCAGATGCAAAGGCAAAGTGCGAGAAGATAATCGTTGAGGGCAAAAAGTCTTCAGCCAGGAGGGACAAAGCAGAAGAACACCGCAACACAATATTAGACCAGATTGACAGCATAAGTGCTAAAACAACATCGGCAGTGCTTGACGAAGAACGCGCCAAACTCATTGAGGGACAGCCCTGCCCATTGTGCGGTTCTATTGAGCATAATTGTGCGGTCCATACGGTTGCCAGCGGCGGGAAATCCGATGAACTTTTCCGGCAGAAACAGAAATTAGAGGCAGAACGCAAGAAAGCTGAGGAAGCACTAAGAAATGCGCAAAGGAAGCTTGAGTCAGACCGCGATAAATGGCGTATGTTTTCGGCTGCAGAGATTTGCGCACACAAAGAATATGCCAGACTAATAGAAGTACGTGCAGACATAAAGCAGAGGATTGCTGATGCTCACATTGCGGTTAGTGAGGCTATACGTCCAATGAGGATATCAGGGGTGAGAGATACGACGGAAGTACTCAGGCTTGCTGGAGAATGGGCTGCTAAGGTGAAGGGTCTTGAGGAACGCATACAGGATAGCATGAACGATAAGAATAATCTCGAAGCGGGACTTGTAGTATTGCGGGGAAGTTTTGAGGCCATGCAGGAGAAACTTGAAGCGTCAATGTTGGAACTTGAGGGGCTTGAAGCGTCATTCCTTGAAAAGCTGAAGGAGAATAACTTTACTGACGAGAAGGAGTTTCTGTCATCGCTAAGGGATACCGCAGAGGTTGAACATCTTAGGGTTAAGGGCAGGGAACTTGACGCACAGTCCGACATGTTGAAGGGTGCAAGACAGAACATACAGAATAGCCTTGAAGAGAAGCAGGCCATGAAATTGACGCAGGATAGCCTGGAGGACATCGAGGCAGCGTACAATCATCAAGAGAAGTTAATCAGGGAACTTCACGCACGTAAAGCACTGCTGGAGGAAAATCTCAGGGATTATCAGGAACTCAGGGACAAGGCAGGAAGGCTCTCGAAGGAATACGAGTTTCAGAAGTTGAATGCCGGGAACTGGGCGGCATTGAGCAGGCTTATAGGGTCATCAGACGGGGACAAGTTCCGAGTATTTGCGCAGAAAGTAACGCTTGAACTTGTGGTGAACAACGCCAACGAGTATTTGCGCAGAATGAACGGGCGATACACGCTTATACTCACGCCAGAGAGCGACAAACTTGAATTGAGCGTCAAGGATCATGAACAGTCCGGCGAGATACGTCCTACAGAGAATTTGTCCGGAGGAGAGAGGTTCATCATAAGTCTGGCACTTGCGTTGGGATTGTCTCATATTTCAGGAAGCAGGACACGGGTTGATTCGCTGTTTCTCGATGAGGGTTTCGGTTCTTTGGACGAGGAGGCACTTAACGCGGCTCTTGACGCTCTCGGAGAAGTGAAGCGCGAAGGAAGAATGATAGGGATAATATCGCATGTTTCAGGGATAAGTGAGAGGATTGCGGTTAAGATTAATGTTGTTCCCAGAAGTGAAGGGGTGAGTATGTTGGAAGGGCCAGGCTGTTCAAATACATTATAGGTTATAATTGTATGAAAATTTTGACTTGCTAGGAGTGAGTGTAATTATGGCAGGTAATAAGCGTGTATCCCTACTCTGGAAAATCTCAATCGGCTTCTTTCTCGGAATAATATTCGGCTTCGCTGTAGGCCCAACAGTCCCTTCATCTCCCGTCCTCAGCGGCTACGTTATGCCGTTCATTGACATGGTGGGAAAAATATTCCTGCGTCTCCTGATGATGTTAATCGTCCCTTTAGTGTTCGCGTCTCTTGTGTCTGGGGCGGCATCAGTTGGCGATGTAAAGAAGCTCGGACGCATAGGCATAAAGACGCTTGCACTGTATCTCATCACTACAGCAGTGGCAATCGTAATCGGTCTTGCCTGCGGAAATCTCTTCCAGGCCGGAGCAGGAATGAATATTCCCGGAGACTTGCAGGCTTCAGCGCGTGAGGCAAAGCCGCTTGTCGATGTGATACTGGACATATTCCCCACAAATCCCATTGCCTCAATGGTGAACGCCAACATGTTGCAGATTATAGTGTTCGCGCTGTTCTTCGGGGTAGCCTGCATTCTTGCGGGTGAACGCGGCAAAAAGATTTCCGATTTCTTCGAGAATGTTGCGGAAGTAATGTACTCTGTTACGCATATGGTAATGGGTTTTGCTCCTTACGGTGTATTCGCGCTGATTGCCGGGACTGCGGCTAAGTTCGGGTTCTCGATACTTGCCCCGTTCGCTAAGGTCATTATTGCTGTCTACGCAGGCTGCGTTATCCATGCGGTGATAGTGTATTCGGGAATGATAGCTGTATTCTGCAAGAGAAGTCCCGCATGGTACTTCAAGGGAGTGCAGGAAGCGGCAATTACGGCGTTCGTTACGCGTTCGAGTTCCGGCACACTTCCCGTTACTCTGGCCGATGTACACGATAATCTGGGCGTTTCCGAAGGAGTAAGCTCGTTTGTACTGCCTCTTGGGGCTACTATCAATATGGACGGTACTGCGCTGTATCAGGGAGTGTGCGCACTTTTCGTTGCTCAGGCGTTCAACATTCCTCTGACGCTGAACATGCAGATAGGGATAGTAGTTACGGCAACTCTTGCCTCAATCGGGACTGCTGGAGTTCCCGGCGCAGGGCTAATCATGCTTACGCTTGTGCTTACGAGTGTGGGGCTGCCAATTGAGGGTATTGCGTTAGTGGCCGGTATTGACGTTATACTTGACGCGGCGAGGACGTGCCTTAACGTTATGGGTGATACTGCTGTCTGCGCTGTTGTTGCGGCGAGTGAGGGTGAGAGCCTGAAGGTTTGACGCGGCGATTTTAGCGTGGTAGAATGCCCAATGTAATTTACGGGGCGTAGCGCAGTCTGGTTTAGCGCGCATGGTTCGGGTCCATGAGGCCGGAGGTTCGAATCCTCTCGCCCCGACCATAACAACAATGACAGTAACGAAGCCGGGAGCATAATTCCCGGTTTTTTTGTGCGTTATATTTTGTAGCCTCTGGGTGTGATAATCTTACCGTCAAGAATGTATGTCTGTGAGTTCCCTATAATCACCGTGCATAACATGTCGATGTTGCGGCAGCTTCTGAGCTTTAACAACGTCATAATTTCATGCGTCTGACCATAACGTCCGGCATTGCGCACATAACCAGCAGGAGTATCAGGCTCTCTCCACGTAAGAACAATATCGCACGCCTTCTTCAGGTTATCGGGGCGGTGAAGGCTGGCAGGATTGTAGAGGCAAATCACGAAATCTCCGATACAAGCGGCAGTCAGTCTTCGTTCTATTACGCGCCACTCTGTCATTCGGTCGCTGAGACTTATTGCTGCGTAATCATTCATCAACGGCGCACCAAGTATCGCCGAACACGAATTAGCCGCCGTAACACCAGGAATAACTCTCACTTCAATTCCTGACCCTGAAGCAACTTCCAGCATTAGCCCCGCCATTCCGTATACACCTGCATCGCCGCTTGAGATTAAGGCCACATTCTTATCGTAATCCTTCACAAACTTCATGGCCATATTGCACCTGTCAACCTCTTGCGTCATTCCCGAAGAGTACAGGATTTTTCCGGGAACAATATCCCTCACCATGTCTATATATTTCCTGTAGCCGGCAATTACATCACAGTATCTCAAAACTCCCATAGCCTGCGGGGTAATAGTTTCTGCTCCTCCCGGCCCAATCCCTACAACGTAAATTACAGCCATAGCTTCCTCACAAAATCCTGCAACGCTTTTACTGCCCTGTTCCTTTGAAACTCTGCACGTTCTTTCTTGCCTCGTATACCTGAAAGCTCAGGGAATATCCCCAAGTTCATGTTCATTGGCTGGAAATGTTCAGGCTCAGCCGTCATAAGATAATGAAGGAGTGAACCTACAGCAGTCTCACGCGGCCATGAAGGAAGCTCCCTGCCCTCAATAATGCATGAAGCGTTTATTCCTGCGGCAAGACCCATTGCCGTACTCTCCATATAACCTTCAACACCCGTAATCTGTCCGGCAAGAAACACATTATCGCGTGCTTTGAGCCTCAGATATTGGTCAAGCATTGCAGGGGCATTGACGGAAGTATTTCGGTGCATTACGCCGAGACGTGCAAATTCAGCGTGTTCAAGGCCAGGTATCATGGAGAAGACGCGTTTTTGTTCCGGCCATTTCAGCCCCGTCTGGAATCCGACAATGTTATACAGGCTGCCTTCAAGGTTATCCTGTCTCAGCTGTACTGCCGCGTAAGGTTCGTGTCCTGTCTTTGGGTCAACAAGTCCTCGCGGTTTCATAGGCCCAAACCTGAGAGTGTCATATCCTCTTTCAGCAAGTGCTTCAACAGGCATACAGCCCTCGAAATACTTACCCTCCTTCTCGAAGTCATGAGGCAGGTTACGTTCTGCATGAATTAACGCGTCATAGAATGCTGAATATTCTTCTCTGTCCATCGGGCAGTTAATGTAGTCGTCCCCTCGTCCGTAACGTCCCGAAACAAACACTTTCTCATTGTCAATGCTCTCACGGATTATGACAGGCGCAACGGCATCATAGAAGTATATTCGTTCCCCAGCAAAGTCCTTCAGGCTGTCAGCAAGGGTATCTGAAGTCAGCGGCCCTGATGATATTATGGCCAGAGTGTCGGGAATACGGGTATATTCCTCACGTATAAGGGTAATGTTAGGGTGAGAAGTTATGCGTTCTGTTATGAGCGAGGCGAATTTTTCCCTGTCAACAGCCAATGCTCCGCCTGCCGGAACGCGAGATAATTCCGCGCATGAAAGTATGAGGGAGTTCATGAGGGATAATTCTTCCTTGAGTATGCCTGCTGCCGTAATTCTGTCGTTTTTGTTCTCAGAACCCAGCGAGTTACTGCACACTATCTCCGCGAGAAATCCTGTTTTGTGCGCGGGGGTCATGAGTTTGGGGCGCATTTCGTAGAGGCTGACCTTGTGTCCGCGCTGGGCAAGCTGATATGCTGCTTCACTGCCTGCTAATCCTGCTCCTATTATGGTTATGTCTGTCATGGTTATGTATAGCCTCCTGCGTCAAACAAAATCATTCGTCAGGATTATCACTCTCCGCCTTATACTTGCATTTCGCACAAAATATCGTCTGCCCTCTCCTGTACAAATCTTCCCCGCATTCAGGACACTTCTCCCCCGCCGGCCTGTTCCACGCAACATAATCACACTCAGGGTAACGCGAACACCCGTAAAACGTCCTCCCTTTCTTGCTCCTGCGCTTCACTATATCCCCTTCACCGCACTTAGGGCACTTCACACCTATGGCACTTAGTATCGGGCGGGTATACTTGCATTCAGGATAGTTTGAACACGCGATAAATTCCCCAAAACGTCCGCGCTTCTTTACAAGGTCATGGCCGCATTCTGGACACGTCTCACCTATTGGCTCAGGTTCAGGCAACGGAACTTTAGGAGCTTCCTGCGCCTCATCAACAGTCGCGGAAAATTCACCCCAGAACTCTCCAACAACATCAAGCCATTTCCTCGACGCTTCCTCTATCTCGTCAAGCTCCTTCTCCATCTGTGCCGTAAATCCTGCGTCAACTATTGATGACAGATCCTTGCGGTTAAAGTATTTCGCAAGAAAATCATCAACCGTCATTCCCAATGATGTCGGGAAAAATCTCCGTTCCTCGTTCTTCTCAATGTATCCGCGAAGCTCTAGTGTCCCTGCAATCGTCGCATACGTTGACGGCCTTCCAACTCCGTTCTCCTCCAGCGTCCGGATTAACCCTGCCTCAGAATACCTTGCGGGCGGCTTGGTATACTTCTTCTCCTTCTGAACATCAAGAAGCGCAAGCATTTCACCCTCCGAGATTCTCTCCAGCTCACTCCCCTTCATGTCCAGCGGCCATAATATGCTCCAGCCGTCAAACTTCAGCGTCTCTCCTTCCTGTCTCAGGCTTACACGTCCTGCGTCTGCTTTGAGTGTTGATTTTGCTGTTACCGCAGGGGTCATCTGACTTGCCGTAAATCTCCTCCATATCAGGCTGTACAGCTTGTACTGTTCCGGCGTGAGAGCGTCTTTCATGGTTTCGGGGACTAACGTTATGTCAGTCGGCCTTATGGCTTCGTGAGCATCCTGTACCTTCATCGTCTTTCCGGCTGAACCATATATGTTTGGCTTATCGGGAAGGTAATCCTTGCCGTAATTGGCGGAAATGTAATCCCTGCATGACGCTATTGCTTCGTCAGAAATTCTGAGACTGTCGGTGCGCATGTACGTTATGAGGCCGATATGACCGCGGCCGGGAATGCTAACACCCTCGTACAACGTCTGAGCTATCCTCATTGTATGTGCCGGTACAAAGCTGAGTTTCCGTGAAGCCTCCTGCTGTAATGTGCTTGTCCTGAAAGGTGCTGGGGCTGAATGTACGCTGTCTTTGGATTTGAACTCGCGGACGACAATGTTATTAGTCTTGATTTCGGCAATAATCTCCTGTGCCTTCTCCTCAGTGTTTATGAGAAGCGGGAGGCTGTTCTTCATCAGCGATTTACCGTCAAGTTTGTATGCTTTCAGCTCGTAATGCCGTCCGTCATTGTCAGCCTTAGCCGTAATGACATAATATGGATCAGGAATGAACGCCTGTATCTCCCGCTCCCTCTCGCATATTATGTTCAACGCAACAGATTGCACTCGTCCCGCCGACAATCCGTAACGTATCTTCTTCCAGAGCAATGGGCTTAACGTATAACCTACGAGGCGGTCAAGTATTCTTCTGGCCTGCTGTGCGTCAACCTTGTTGATGTCGATATAATCAGGGTTATTCACGGCTGTGCGTACTGCATTCTCCGTAATCTCGTAGAACCTTACGCGGCATTTCTCCGACAGGTTCACCCCAAGAATGTCCGCAAGATGCCACGCTATCGCTTCGCCCTCACGGTCAGGGTCAGAAGCAAGCAGAACATTCTTTGCGTTCTGGGAGAGCTTGAGGAGTTCGTTCTTGAGGGCAGCTTTTCCCTTTACGAGTATATATTCGGGCGTGAAGTCATGCTCTATGTCGATTGCAAGGCGGCTTTTGGGTAAGTCCTTCATGTGTCCCTTGCTGGATTTTACAACGTAGCCTTTCCCAAGCATTCCCGAAAGTGTTGCGGCCTTCGATGGAGACTCTACAATAACAAGTATTCTGCCCTTCTCCGATGTCGATGATGATTTCTTCGCAGTAGTTTTCTTTGCCGGAGATTTCTTTGTGGTTAATGATGATTTCTTTGTCTTCGCAGCTTCTGTCTTTGCTGGTACTTTCCTTGCAGTCTTCGTTCTTGCAGATGCTTTTTTCGTTTTACCGGCCTTCTTGTCTTCAGTGATATCTGAGGCCGTCTTTTTCACAGGTGAAATTGTAATTACCCCCATACATGATTTTTTTCTTTTAGCAATGCTAATTTATATCACAAATTTTAGAATATAATTAACGAAATTTTTTCTGGGAAGTGAATTTTACCGTGCGTTTTATCGGTTCGCTAATAAAATACTTCATATATCTGTGTATTATACTAGTTGCAGCAGGTGCCGCAATGTTCTGGTTCGACACAGGCTCATGGCTCGTATTGCCTCTCGCTCAAAGGGCTGGAAACTTCTTCCTCAACCCCATGAAACTCGAAATCAAAAATATCACAGGCTCTCTCAGAAATGGTTATTCCCTTGAAGGGTTAAGGCTGTTCTCAGGCGACAGAGACATTCTCACCCTCAATCACATTTCTATCAGCCCAGATTGGGATCTCGTATTGTCGGGAATGAACGGCCTCCCATTCGTTAAGTCCCTCAACGTTAAGGGCATGAGTTCAGATTTAGACAGCGCAATGACGATAGCTGAACATTTCGATTCAGACACGAGCAAGGACAAAGACAGTGCGGTGAATTTAGACATCAAAATTAACCCTGTTAATATCGCACTTGAGGATATATATTTCGGGACACCATACGCAAACCTGTCTCTTGACGCAATAACTTTAGACGAGGCAGGTAAATTCTTCCTTAACGCACAGGTATTTTCGGGCGACAAAGTATTACCGCTGAGGACAAACGCACAGTTAAACTTTTCACCAGTGGAAGTAATATCGTCCGACATATTCATAGGCCGGAAAGGAACAGGGAAATTCTCCGGCACTCTTGAACCTTTGAAGGCAAGATTAGATCTCACAGCATTATCGCTCGACGAGTTCATACAGTTCGCACCCTCAGACATCAGGGCTTCAGGACGCATTGACGGCAGATTAAGCGCAGAGAGCAGGGACGGTGTGATTACGACATCAGGCGTTCTCGCAATGCCGCGCGCAAACATCATGGATATACCCCTGAACTTCCGCCTCCCATTCACGTGGAACAGCAGAAACACTTTCACCCTCAATGACGCAACACTGAACACTAACGCTGCAGGCTTCACGCTCAGTGCGTCAGGGGACATTCCGGCCATGAAATTCTCGGCTAAGGGTGAGGGCAGAAATATATCGCTGACCGAGATAGGAAGCATGTTTGCCCCCGATGCTGCGCTGAAAGGGGAAAGAGGGTATCTCAGGTTTGACGCTGACACACACATTACGGGCGACATAATGCAGGATATATTCAAGCGGACGAACGCAGATGTTACGGCAGAAATTCCAGACATATCGGCAATGGGTATTAATGCCGCAGAAAACCTCTCAGCACACATCAACTTGAAACCGAATGAGACACCCAGAATTGCAATGTCAGGACGTGCTTTTGGCGGGAAAATATTTGCCAGAGGCGAGGCAGTACAGGACGGCAACGGCGGCGTTAAACCCGATGGAGTCATAATGTCCATTGTTGGGCTTGATATTCCTACATTGTGCAGGGCAGTACCTCAACTCTCAGGGGTTGTTCAGAACCCTTCAGGGAAAATTACGGCCAGAGCAAAAATCTCCGAAGCCCTTAACATTGCGGGGAAAATTACCTCCGATAAGCTAAGTGCGTATGGCGTAACTCTATCAGGGCTTGAAGCTGACGTGAACTACGACATAAGGGGCAATACTGCGGAACTTGATGGCTTCACGGCGAATTTTGGGAAGGGAAGAATTACAGCGTCCGGAGGAGCTGAGAAAAAACAGATGAAGTAATTAAAGAA
>CALAUZ010000302.1 GCA_937892105.1 uncultured Fretibacterium sp.
CCCCGCCATTGTCAAAAATTGCATAGTCGCCTTTTGTCTGGTCTGCGTAAATCAGCCTTTTGTCTGCAACGTAATCTTCCATATTGCCGTACCAGTTTTGATGGTCTGGTACAATTTTTGTAATAATTGTAATGTGTGGTTTTAGAACCTTTCGTCCACGCAAATCCGCAAGCTGCCAGGAAGAAAATTCAATCACAACTGGAGTATCTTGAGTAACCTCATCAAAAAAACTCAGCGGGCTAACAGTAATATTTCCTCCTAAAAAGCATTTGTAACCGGCTGTCTTTAGTCCATAATAAATTGCACTTACGGTAGAAGATTTTCCCTTGCTTCCAGTAACCGCAATAACAGGAGCCTTTGTAAAGCGCAGAAAGCACCCACAAGACGCGCGGCACTCTTCAAAGCGTGAACCTTTATCGTGTAATTCTTGATGTCCTTTTCGCGTTCATAGCCCTCGATTTCGTCCGACTTCTTGTCCAGAGAATTGTAGAATATCTCCAATGCCTGAATGAACGTATCCTCACTTCCGCAGTTCGTTACGGCGGCATCATAGTTAATTCCAGGAATATTCTTGTACTTAGCAAACTCGTCTTCAGGTTCGGCAGTATTGCTTGTATCGCTGGCCATTGCGGGGGCTTTTGCGGCTGTTTTTGCGTTATCATCGGGCAGCATGTTATCACCCTTGAGGATCAAGTCTTTTGGCAGATACTCAAGCAACACCTGTTCAAGCCTCACAGTGTCAACCGGCTTCGATATGTAGTCGCTGAAGCCTTCGTCTATGTAGAGCTGGCGCGCACCCAAAACCGCATTAGCTGTCAGAGCAACTACAGGAGTGTTATAGTTGAGGCCGTCAGTCATCTTCTTCATGTTGTGGAATGCCTCTATGCCGTCCATTCCAGGCATTCTGTGGTCAAGGAATATCATGTTGTAGTGGTTCATTCTGACCATCTGGAGCATTTCGAGGCCGCTTGAAGCTGTGTCAATCTTGATTTTCGTCTTCTTCAGGAGATTTGCGAACACGAGGAGGTTCACGTCAGCATCATCGACAACAAGAACTTTCGCGTCAGGTGCCTGGAATGACTGCGTAAAAGCCTTGCCCTCATGAGCCGCCGCAGTTGAGAATGCCCGCTCGTAATCACCTATAGGCTCCCACTTTATGACAGTCTGTTTGACATCAAACGAGAATGTAGAGCCTTTATGGAATACGCTCTCTATCTTGAGTTCGGAATCCATGAGCTGAAGCAGCTTCTGCACTATCGGCAATCCCAGTCCTGAGCCGTCAGCACTGAATTTTCGTGAAGCCTCGACGTGTTCAAAAGGCTGGAATATGTAATCGAGATCCTCTGACTTTATGCCTACTCCCGTATCAGTTACGGAGCATTTCAGCAGAATATTGTAACTGTCCAGCGTCTCATAACCAATCGTTACAGTTACTCCTCCGCGTTCAGTATACTTTATGGCGTTGTTGAGGAGGTTCAACATGACCTGCCTGATGTGGTATTCATCGCCGTCAAGTATGCGCGGTATTCCCTTATCAACGTTCACGGTGAAAGCCAGTGATTTTTTCTTGGCCTGTTCTGCGGCCATGTTCACGAGGTCATTAATCAGCGAGCTGAGGTCGTAACGTACCGGCATAATCTCCATTTTCTTGTCCTGCAGCTTCGAGAAATCCAGAACGTCATTAATTATGCCCAAAAGTGCCCTGCCGCTTCTCTGTATGACCAGTGCATATTCGCGTATTTCCGGCCTGTCTTCCTCGCGCAAAATCATCTCGTTCATGCCGAGTATTGAGTTCATGGGTGTCCTAATTTCGTGGCTCATGTTGTTGAGGAAGGAACTTTTCGCCTCATTCGCGGAACTTGCTTCGGCGATTGCGTTGTCGAGCCTCTCTTGCTGGTGTCTGTACGCATACGTGTAAAGCAGGCACAGAAGCCCCAGAAGCGCAGACACTATGATAATGGGAACGAAAGTGCTTCCAGGAGCGGCAAGAGCATGGTCTACTGATTCAGGATAGAAGCAGGCGAATACAGCATTGGTGATGTACGCGATAATTTCAAGGCATACCATGACAATGGAATCTTCCGTAGGCATGAAGCATGGTGTCGCCACAACCGCAAGAATGAACAACACCGGCACTCCTCCGAATATTCCGCCGTCAAGGAAGAACAGAGCAGTAAGGCCGAATATAAATCCTCCGGCAGTCAGAGGGTACGACAATTTAGAGAGATTTCCAATAGTACCCTTCTTCAGGCATATTACAGAGTACACAAATAGAGCTGATGACAGCGCGAACATCACGAAGTATGCCACAGCTGAAGTGTAATAGCCTCCTGCGAGACGAATAATGCTTGTCAAGCTCATAGCCAGCGTCGCAACTATGCCGAATGCACAGAAACATAACGCTGTAATATTCTTGCCCGAACGGTCAGGCTCAAGTATAAATTGTCTAATTGTATGAGTATTCATGCGGTGAATAATATCACATTTAATTCACAGGTGCTACAGCTCTTGACATAAATAAAATTTTTCATGGTGCAGGTTATATAATATTAATCATACTTTTACAGAACGAATATAAATCAAGACGAAGGGGTTATAAAAGACTTGGGAAGTAAATACATTATAGAATCCGAAATAGCCGTAATATTCTTGAGCGCAACATTATGCGTTTATCTTCAGCTTATCTATTCGGGAACTTCATCAGATAAGAAAAGGCTCCTGCGTTATTGTTACATGACGACGGCAAGCAGTGTTGTTGATGTCCTTGTCTCTATTGTGCTGTCGGAGGGTTCAACGTTCTCTGTTGAGGCAAAATATATCTGTTCGCTTCTATGGCAGTGGGCAGCCTGCGGAGTATATTTCATGTTCATGAAGTACATAGCCTGCTTCGGTTCACCATCGCCCGGAAAAAAACGAATGCTCTACGCCCAGAATGTATTGCTCGGCGTATTCTTCTATCTTCAGCTTGTTGGACACTTCACGGGAGCAAACTATGGCATTTCACCAGACGGCAATCTATCGACTGGTGTGCTATGGCCTGCCCTCACAATAGGGTTTGTGTGGCTCTGGTCAGTGTGGACATGGGTTGAACTCTACATCTACCGCAGGTCCTTCACGAAAGGGCAGATGTGGGCGTTAGTTGGGAATTTTGCAGTGTGCTGGACAATTCAGATGGCACAGGCTCAGTTGTTCCCAAAAGTCCCCGTGAACTTCATCATAATTTCAGTGAACGTATATTACTTCTTCTTCCTTCTTGAGACACCTGCTTACAGGGACTTGGAGCGCACGCTTCAGAGATTGCGCAAGGCCAAAGAGATAGCCGATGAAGCCAACGCCACAGCAATAGCCGCCGATGCCGCAAAAGGTGAGTTCCTCGCAAACATGTCCCACGAAATCCGCACGCCTCTCACAACAATAATGGGAATGGACGAGGTTATCCTCAGAAAGTATGAAGCCGGCCCCGTCTATGATTACGCGATGGATATTCAGAGCGCAGGCAATACACTTCTTCACATCATCAACGATATACTTGACTTCTCGAAGATAGAGTCCGGACAGCTGGAGTTGGCATTGAGAAACTATGACCTCGCCAGAGTTTTGCGCGATGTCGATAACATGGTCAGGATACGCGCGGAACAAAAGGGACTGCAGTACACTGCACAAGTCGATGATTCTCTGCCTGACGAACTTTTCGGCGACAGGATAAGGATACATCAGGTTATGGTGAACATTCTGAACAATGCCGTGAAGTACACCAAGAAAGGCAGCGTAAAATTCACTCTGACTGGCGTAAAAGGCGATGACCCGTCATTAATCATTCTTCATATCACTGTTGCTGATACAGGCATAGGCATTCACGCAGAGGACATTCCAAAACTGTTTAAGTCGTTCAGCAGGATAGACGCAAAGGAAACCCACAACATTGAAGGTACTGGTCTTGGCCTAGCAATTACTGGAAGGCTCATCGAACTTATGGGCGGAAGTGTTGAGGTTACATCTACATACGGAATGGGGTCAACCTTCCACGTTGTTATCCCTCAGAAGATAGTGGGTACAAAGACAATAAGGGATTACGAGATTGAAGCCTCTCACAAGAAGAAGACTGAGCGCAAAATCCTGAAAGCACCTGACGCAAGAATACTGATTGTTGACGACAACGACATGAACAGGATAGTATTGCGTTCGCTGATGAAGGAAAACCAGATCAAAATAGATGAGGCAGAATCGGGTGAAGAATGCCTGAAAAAATGTGCCAGCAATCCCTATGACGTTATACTGATGGACTACATGATGCCCAGAATGGACGGCAAAGAAACCCTCGCAAAACTAAAACAGATGACAGACGCTCCTGGCGCAAAGGCAAAAGTTATTGTATGTACGGCAAATGCTCTCGTGGGAGTGAGGGCTGAATTGCTTTCGGCAGGGTTCAATGACTTCCTGAGCAAGCCTGTTAATGGGAAAGAACTTGAAGAAATGCTGATTAAGTATATTCCTCCCAGCAGAATCACTCAAGGGGCTTGATTTATATGTTGACATACGGATATAACGTTTGGATTGAGGCAACAGTCATTCCGTTTTTGGGAGTTATGACTGCTTTCCTTTTCATACGATACGCGACAAACGCTGAGATTAACAGACGCTTCAGGCTTCTCTCACTGTCCACGTTCCTTGCGGCACTGTTTGAAGTATCTTCCACTCTGCTCATTGACGGCTGGGGACACATGCATATCGTCAATGTATCAATAAGGACTGTGTATTACGCCGCTGTAAACGTGAATGCTTATTACCTCATGCGTTACGTTGAGGCTTATGTGAAAGTTGATAACCCGAAATTCGACATGCTTAACAGGCTTCTTCTTACATCGAGTTTTGTTGTACTCGCACTGAACCTTACGCCGGGAACAGCAGGTTTCTTCTTTTCCATAGTTGGAGATGGCGGGCTTCTCAGAGGGACATACAATACTTTGTGGCGCAGTGTTTACGTCCTTTATTTCGTGGGAATGGCGTGCTGGCTTCAGCTAACTCACAAGCAGTTCTATACGGCTAAATCACAGTATCTCGTAATGACAATTCTGGGCGCGCTTCTAATTGCGTCATTCGTAATTCAGTATATGTTCGTGAGGACTATACTATTTACATACGCAGCGGCATGTGTTGTCCTCTTCATCACATTTTTCTACTACGAGGCTCCGACTTACAGGAGAATGTTGACGGTCGAGAAGGAATTGGAGGAAGCACGCGTCAATGCCGAACATTCAACGAGAATGACCAACGCCGCAAACCGCGCAAAGAGTGATTTTCTCGCCAACACCTCCCATGAAATCCGCACCCCTATGAACGCAATCTTAGGTATGAACGAGATGATACTCAAGGAGAGCAGAAATCCCGATATCAGGCAGGCTTCACTCGATATCAGGAAGGCAGGCAATCACCTCCTCTCAATCATCAACAACATACTCGACATCTCAAAGATAGAATCCGGAAAGATGGAGCTGTACAATACGGATTATCATTTATGGCAAATGCTGAAGGATATTGAGGAAAGCAATTACGAGATAATGCACGAAAACAGGCTTCAGTTTTCCCTCGAAGTAGATAAATCGCTCCCCGAACATCTCTACGGCGATGAAGACCATATACGGCAGGTTGTCATGAACTTAATCGACAATGCCGCGAAGTATACCAGAAAAGGTACTATAACGCTGAGTGTCAAGGGAAAAGTTCAGGCACATTCCAGAGTTCGCATGATTATATCGGTGAAGGATACCGGCATAGGAATACGTCAGGAAGACATCAGCAAACTTTTCCATTCTTTTGAACGCGTAAACCTGAACGAGACGCAGAACATACAGGGTGCCGGTTTGGGACTTACTCTTGTGCGCTATCTCATTGAACTTATGGGAGGGACTGTTAAGGCTGAAAGCGAGTACGGTAAAGGCAGTGCTTTCACCATTGAGCTGACACAGCAGCTTGCACAGGAAGGATTTAACGGGACTATTGCGGAATATGAGGCGTTCCTTGAGGAGGAACACGAGAGAACTACAGGGGGACATCATGACGATGACAGACCGTTCACGTGTCCTGAAGCCAGATTGCTGGTGGTTGATGATACTCCAGTGAACCTTGTTGTTGCGCGCGGAATGCTGAAGGATTCACAGGCTAGTGTTGATACGGCGGAGTCAGGCGAGGAAGCATTGGAGCTTATTGGGGCGAACCATTACGATATCATTTTCCTCGACCATAAAATGCCAGGAATGGACGGAATAGAGACGCTGAACAGGGCAAGGGAGATTGACGGGCCTTCAAGACTGGCGAGATATATCGCTCTGACCGCAAACTCAGGTACAGGATTGCGCGAGGAATATATATCGCTTGGGTTCAACGATTACCTTCCCAAACCGATAAAATCAGAAGCAATGAGGAAGATAATGTCTTCATTCATTCCTGAGAGCCTCAAGGTAAGGGGGTAAAGTTTGGCGCAAGATATAAAACCGCAAAATTTCACACACTGATGGAGGAGTTATATGTATAACAAGAACGGAAACATAACGCTTGAAAAAATTTCTGCATACATTCCAGGTGCTGTTATCGTTTACAAGAACAACGAGGCTGAAGAGATCATATTTGCCAGCGATGAAATAGCACGAATATTCGAGTGTGAAAGCGTTGATGACTTCATGAAGTTCACAGGAGGCAGCTTCATTACGATAGTGTATCCGGAGGACATCGAGGAAGTCGAACAGATAATCAGGAAGCAGATAGCCGCAACAGAAGGCTATGACTACGTAACCTACCGTATAATCACGAAGAACGGAAACATAAAGAAGATTGAGGACTGGGGACATCTTGTACATGATGATGAACTTGGTGAAATATTCTTCGTTTACCTTCACGATATGAGCCTCAGAGAAAATCTTACGGAGATATCAGGCCAGACGAGCCTCCCAGAGCCTAAAGCTGCAACGATAGACGAACTTACAGGGCTGGCAAACATGAAGGCATTTCGTCTTCAAGCACCTGTAGTTATCCGTGATTTCTTCAAGAAGGGCGGCCAGCCTAGCTGCATATACTTCAACATCAGGAACTTCCACACGTATAACGAAACATATGGTTTTGCGGGAGGAGACAGAATGCTGAAGTCTGTTGCGAGGATATTGCAGGATACTTTTCCTGGCGGACTTATTGCGAGGTTCAGCGAGGATCATTTCGCCCTAATAACAGCGCATGAAGACATCAGGGAGAAGATTAACCGAATGAGCGTGAGGGTGAATAATCTTCGCAGGGGTGTTGTTGTAGAGATGAAAGCCGGAGTGTACCAGATTAAAAGCCCTGATATGGACATCAGCGTAATCTGCGACTGCGCAAAAATTGCCTGCGACTCGATAAAGCATGAATACGGTGCTAACGTTCAACTGTACGATGGCAAGATGGACGAGAAGGTTCAGTTACAGGAACACATAATATCGTCGTTTCAGGAGGCAATGGACACGGGAAGGATACAGATATTCTTCCAGCCTGTTGTTGATGTACGAACTGGTAAGACGGCATCGGTTGAGGCACTTACGCGTTGGGACGATCCGAAATACGGAAGGTTATCACCCGCGAGTTTCCTGTATGTTCTTGAGGAGCAGAGATTGATACACAGGCTTGATACTTTCGTGGTCAACAAGGTTTGTGAGGAACTGAAACGCCGCAAGGGGAACGGTGAAGAACTTGTGCCGGTATCGCTGAACTTGTCGCGGCTTGACTTTGAGCTTACGGACGTTGTGCGTGTAATCGAGGACGCTGTGGAGAAGAATGGGATACCTGATGACGTGTTGAGGTTTGAGCTTACGGAGAGTCTTATAGCGGTAGACATGGACGCGATGAAGAGGGAATCGGAGAGGTTGCGCCGACACGGTTTCAAAGTATGGATGGACGCGTTTGGGTCAGGGTATTCGTCATTGAAGGTTCTGAAGGACTTTACGCTTGACGGCCTGAAGATTGACATGGACATGATACGCTCGGTTGATGATGACAGGGCGAACATAATCATCTCGGCAGTGATAGACATGGCCAAGAAGCTGGGTATTCCCGCGCTGTCGAAAGGCGTTGAGACGAAAGAACAGCTTGAGTTCCTGAAGAAGGCTGGGTGTGATTTGGCTCAAGGCTATCTTTTTGGGAGACCTGCACCTGCGAGATCTGTGAAGTAATGTAATGAATTCTTACTCCCCTGTTGTGATGACGGGGGAGTTTTGTGTTATCTCTGCCCTCCAAGAAAATTCACAAGCCTGACCAGTTTACTTTCTTGAAACTTTATCGCCTTCACAGGGCACATCTCATGACAGCAGTAACACCTTATGCACTTCCCGTAGTCGAAGTATAAGTGTCTGTTCTCATGCCTCAATGCACCAGCAGCACATACAGCAGCACATCTTCCGCAACCTATGCACAGCTCCGGAATATGCACAGGTCTCGAAGTCATGAGACGCTCAACGAATGGCAGTCGCGGAAGAAGCCTCATCGTTCGTGTCTTTGGAATGTCAACGCCGGCAAACACGTGTGAAGCCTCAATATCACCCTCAACGTCCGAAGGATTAAGCTCGCACTGTGCTATGTTGCGTTTCTTTGCGGCCATGTAAAGCGGATAATCCTCCAGATTTCCGCCAAGCATTCTGCACAGCCAGAAATCCATACTCAGAGCATCAACACATGCGCCAATAATCCCGAAGTCATACGGAGTTCCTGATGCAGGGCCGTCGCCATGCATTCCGATTACGCCGTCAAGAAGCGTGAAGAATGGTTTCACACCCATGTATATATCCAGCAGAAGGGACGCGAATTTTTCACGGTTTAAGCCAACGTTGTAGTGCCAGCCAGCTTTGAGCCTTCCAGGTATACAGCCAAAGAGATTTTTCACGCCCATAGTAAGGTACATTTGGCCGTGTGTTTTGAGTTTGGGAAGGTTGATTACTTTGTCTGCTTCGAGAACATGCCTGCTCACCTGAATACGCCGAAAGTCAGCACCATCATGTGCCGGAAGGTCTGCCGGTTCAGTAAGCTCTATACACTCTATACCCAGCTCACGAGCTATTTCCATGAAACCTGCCTTTTCCGCCGCACCCTTGAAGCTGTCTATTCCTGGACTGTCCGCAATGAATGGAGTTCCGCCCGCCTCAAGTACAAGCGTTGCAACAGCACGGACTATTGCGGGGTCTGTCGTAACCCTGCGTTTGACTTCATGGCCGGATACCAGGTTGACTTTGAGGAGTACGCGATCGCCCTTCGTGATGAAGCGATTGATACCGCCGAAATGGTCAAATGCACGCCTTACTGCTTCATTGATTTCCGGCTGGCTGTAGTTCTCCTGCCTGATGAATAATATTCTGCCCATCAGTCTTTGAGCCATTCTTGAATTTCTGTGCTGTTCAGGGAATTAGCCTTTATGCCGTCATATACTTTTGCGCCTGGACAAAGCTCACGTATCTTTGCGGTTGCCTTAACGCAATTACTGCCTCCGCTGGTGCAGAAGGGGTATATTTCTTTCCCCGCGAAGTCGTAACGTTCCAGAAACGAGACCACAGCCATCGGACATGTGAAAAACCATACAGGAAAGCCAAGCAGTATCCTGTCATATGACGCGAAGTCCTCAATGTTGGGGCTTGATAGTGATGGTTTATCGTTGCGCTTGAACTCTTTGCGGGATTCGAGAATTGTCATTATGTAGGTGCTGGGGTATTTCTTTTCCGTGATTATTTCGTGAAGGGGAGCGTTAATCTCCTGCGATATTTTTTCCGCAACTGCCTTAGTATGTCCTGACTTTGAGAAGAAGGCTATTATTGTCTTGTGCATAAAATTCTCAGCTCCGTTTTTGCTTTGAGATTATACACTAATGATTGCCGCATGATTGCAAATTTCCTGAGACGTGAATACAATTTTCTTCACTTAATGAAAGGAGGAATAATTAGAGTTGTCTGTTCTTAAAGATAACAGCAAGTACTCGATGAACGCTAAAAATAACGCTGATGGTTTAGCTCTCATGTCCGAAATTAATGACGGGAGTATTTCAACAGTATTCTTTGACCCTCAATACAGGGGCGTTCTCGACAAGCTGAAATATGGCAACGAGGGAAAATCACGCGGCAAATCACGTTCATCACTTCCGCAGATGAATACGGAAATGATTGTAGATTTCATTATCGAGATTAACCGGGTCTTAAAGGACAGCGGACATTTATTCTTATGGGTCGATAAATTTCATCTTTGTCAGGGTGTTCTGGAATGGTTTATTGGGACGAACCTACACTGCGTTGACATGATAGTTTGGGACAAAGGCAAAATCGGAATGGGTTATCGTACCCGCAGAAAGTCAGAATACCTCATCATCTTTCAGAAAGCTCCGATTAAAGCAAAATCATGCTGGACGGATCACACGATTCCTGATGTCTGGGAAGAGAAAGCCGAGAAAATACACCCCCACAGCAAGCCCATCGAACTCCAGAAGAGACTGATAGCAGCGACAACTATTGAGGGTGATGTTGTTCTTGACCCTGCGGCAGGAGGATTTTCCGTATTACGGGCATGTCAGGAACTGGGAAGGGACTTCATCGGAGGCGATTTGGTCTATGGCGAAGAATGAAAATGTTTCAGCGCGCATTTCTGATGCACAGCCTAAGAACTCATCGGGAAACTATGCGAGATTATTCGGTGATGAAGACATAGGAAACCTCATCACAAAAATTCAGTCTGCAAGCATTAAGGCCGGTTACGTTCTGGAAGATATTATTGCGTGCAAATCGACACTGATACCAAACGGAAATTTTGACGAGTTTATTGATGACTGCATGAAGGGCAAATACAGCGGGATTTTTCTAGGCACAAAGAAGATGATTAAGGACAGCAAGTATAACGTTAAGGGTCATGAGCCTGACCTGATAATATTTTCACTAGATAACAATGGACGCGGAGAATGTTATATCATTGAACTGAAAGTCGGGGCTGCTTTCGACACTAAGAAATCCGACGGGGAGAAAGAAACCCTCGAAATATGCCGTTCTGTCTTAGGGCCTAAGCTGCCATTCATCACAAATTCTTATCTCTGTGCATTCCATGCTGAAGACAGACAGGAAATAGTAACCGGCTTAAAGGGACGCTTTGGTCAAGAAGAGGTATTAACAGGGCGAGAACTCTGCGAAATATTGAGCCTTGATTACGATGAAATTGTCAGTGAGGAAAGCCGTTTCCAGCGCGACAACATGTTTTACCTAACACGCAAAGTTATTGACAACGCAAAACGAAAAGTTTACCTGATTTCTGAAGAAGATTTTTACCACGAAGAAGCGGGAGAAGCCTGAACTATAACCCTCCCGCAAAAATCTCACTTTACACCCTAGAACAACGGCGCAAGCACCAACGCCACAACCGTCATCAGCTTAATCAGGATATTCAGCGCAGGCCCAGCAGTATCCTTGAAGGGGTCGCCAACCGTATCCCCGACAACTGCCGCCGCATGGTTAGGTGAACCCTTGCCGTTGAAGTGTCCTTCCTCAATGTACTTCTTCGCATTGTCCCACGCTCCGCCGGAGTTCGCCATGAATAACGCCATCATAACTCCCGTAACGATTGAACCGCCAAGAAGTCCGCCAAGTGCCTCTTTGCCCAGAATAAAACCAACAAGTACAGGCACTACTATTGCCATTACACCGGGTACTATCATCTGCGTCAATGCCGCGTGTGTCGAAATCGCAACGCACTTCTCGTACTCAGGTCTGCCAGTTCCTTCCATTATTCCAGGTATCTCGTGGAACTGTCTGCGCACTTCCTCAATCATTGCTCCAGCAGCCTTGCTCACAGCGTCAATCGAGAGTGAGCAGAATATGAACGGTAACATTCCGCCGATAAGAAGTCCTACTATTACGTAAGGGTTCATGATGTCAATCTTCTCGATGTGTGCAGCCTGCGAATACGCCACAAACAGTGCCAGTGCCGTCAATGCCGCAGAACCTATTGCAAGACCCTTGCCCATTGCCGCCGTTGTGTTACCGATTGCGTCAAGGTGATCGGTTATCTTGCGCACACCCTCTGGAAGCTCGCTCATCTCTGCAATACCGCCCGCGTTGTCAGCGATTGGCCCATATGCGTCAACACTCAGCGATATACCGGTGATTGAGAGCATTCCTACCGCCGCTACTGCAACTCCGAACATTCCGGCAAGATAGTAGCTTATGAGTGTCGATAAGCAGATGAGAAGTACAGGAATACCAGTTGACATCATTCCCAGAGACAAGCCCGAAAGAATTACCGTCGCCGCACCAGTGTCCGATGATGCCGCCACTGACTGTACGAACTTGTAATCGCCGGAAGTGTATATCTCCGTTACTATGCCGATGATTATTCCAGCAAGAACACCTGACGTAACCGAAAGGAATACGTTAATGCTGTTAGAGAAGAAGAACAGAATACTAAGCACAAACGTTCCGGCAATCATGAGGCCGCCTGCAACAAATGTTCCAGTCCTGAGAGCAAATGCCGCGTCTCCGTCCTCAATGCGCTTTACTACTCCGTTCATTCCAGGAAGTTTGCCGGCATACATTCTGACCTTATCCGCGTAAGGAGCTTTCTGGCTGATCATCATGCAGCCCACGATTGACGCAAATACTCCCCACGCCGCAAGGAACATAGGATATCCTATTCCCCAAAGACCAAGCTGGGAATCCGCAACGCCAGGTGTGAACGTGTACACAGCACCGATAGCCATAGCCGCAAGTATTGAGTTTACGTATGACTCGAAGAGGTCTGCGCCCATTCCTGCGATGTCGCCTACATTGTCGCCAACGTTGTCAGCAATAACGGCAGGGTTGCGGGGGTCATCTTCAGGGATACCGGCCTCAACTTTGCCAACAAGGTCTGCTCCAACGTCAGCAGCCTTAGTGTAGATACCGCCGCCAACACGTGCGAACAGTGCGATTGAGCTTGCTCCCATTCCAAACGCTGTCATTGCTGTAACGTCATTGAGGAACAAATACGACACTGCAAGGCCGATAAGTCCGAGACCGACAACTACCATTCCTACGATACTTCCGCCTGAGAACGCGACTTCGAGAGCATTACCTGCCGCATTGAGCAGTCCGCCTTCTGACTTCGGTGCAATCTCTTCGGTTGCGGGAGCTTCTTCTGCTACTGCTTCTGACTTGTCGAGGTCAACAGATGACTTCTTCGCCTTCTTTGCAGGAGCAGGAGCTTCTGGGGGCATTGCAGAGAGTGCCGCATATGTTGTGCGTCCGTTGGAGTTGGTTGCAACGTACATGCCAATCCAGCCTGCTGTTGCCGAGCATAATGCGCCGAGAATGAAAGCGAATGCTGCGCCGAGACCTAATGCCGCAACGAGCAATATTGCCACAACGCCTACGAACGGTGCAAGCCATGAATATTCCTTTTTGAGGAACGCCATAGCACCGCCGTGAATTATTTCTGAGAGTTCAGCAACACGGGTATGACCGATCTGACTCTCTTCCAGTTTCTGATACACTGTCCATGCATATAATCCGGCCAGTACACCGAAAACCAGAGTAATGAAAACTAAGAAAAGCCACATAAAACTTTTACCTCCCTGTTATGGTGAGTATATGAATTATGCAATTATAGCCTAAAATATTGGATTGCGTGAAAATTTATAACACTCACGGAGGGAATAGCGGTAATGTGGTTCACAAAGAAGATAACTATCTACAAGAAGAAAGACAAGGAAACATGGCAGAAGATCAGGGACGTTCTGAAAGCTGAAGGCTTTAGGGGAGTACGTGCCAGCCATTACCCCATAGACAGCCTTAACGCTTGTGGCTGCGGCTCAAAACTTGATCCGAGAAACTTCGGTGCAAAGGGATATATTGACCGCGATGTATATTTTGTAGACGTTAAGGAGGAAGACTATGCACGCGCAAAAAGTGTGTTATCCTCACATGGAATTGAAGCTGTAGTTTCAGATGATGTTACGGGGAAATTAGGTAGAGTGTAAAAATGATTGATAATGCGCTGGAACTTGTTGTGATTATTCAGTGTGATGATGTCGTGAAGAGATGTTCAGGTTTCCTGTGTATGAGGGACTTCTACGAACGCGCAGGGAAATTCGAGGGTTATCCGGAAGGTACGCGGTATATGTCCATGACCTGCGGAGGTTGCTGTGGGAATATCTCAGTGAAGCTGGAGAACCTGGCCATGAGATTGCGCAAAGAGGGAATGCAGAAAGAGGACGTAGTTTTTCACTTTGCCTCGTGCATATGCTCGGAGAATGCTCACAGGCTGCCCTGCCCGTTCATGAACAGAATGAAGGCACTTATACAGCATAAAGGCTTCACTAATGTAGTGCTTGGTACCCACATCTCAAAGAAAGCTCAGGCGAAACGAGACGCAGGGATTTACCGGAAGTGGGAATGACAAAATATATCGCTCTGCTCAAAACATGCAGCCTCCTCGCAAATATTCCAGAAAGCTCATATATTGACGCGTTGAAATATCTTCGAGCGTCGAAACGTTCATTCAGGAAGGGAGAATTTATCCTGCATATTGGGGACGTGTTCAGGTATGCGGGGATTGTGCTTTATGGCGTGATAGAGTGTTCGTATCAAGACGGGGAGTTCAACAAGTACAACATGAACCACTTTCGTGCTGGCGAAATGTTTGGGGAGTCTATGGCTTGTGCGGAGGTTGAGGAAAGCCCGATGCAGATTTTTGCGGTAACTGACTGCGTGATTATGTTTCTCGATTTTCGGGTACTCTATTATTCAGGCGTGAAATATGAATATCAAATGCAGCTTGCTGTAAATCTAATCCGTAATATATCGAGGCAGAATACATTTATGAACCGCAAAGTCAGAATGTTAAGCCGTAAAGACCTTCGCAGTAAAATTCTCACATACCTTCAGAGCCTCACACCAAACGAAAACGGAACAATAACGCTCCCTTTCACAAAAACAGCAATGGCTGAGTTTCTCTGCGTCAACAGGTCTTCTTTATCGAGGGAACTCAGCCGCATGGTTCATGATGGTATTCTTTCGGTGAACGGAAGAACTTTAACGCTCTTAGACAGCCAGCAATGAACTTACAAGAGCAGGAACTTTCGCGATGTCGTCAGGTGTTGCAGTCCACATAGCCCTGATGTTATCGTCAATGACCGTGAAACCAGCATCTTTCAGTTTCTCCTGAAGGATTTTAACGCTCTCACCGCTCCAGCCGTAACACCCAAAAACTGCTGCCTTCTTTTTCTTGAACTTTAACTGCTTCACAAACTCCATAAATCCCGCAACGCTAGATAAAATACTGTTACCCACAGTCGGAGAACCTAAAGCCAGAGCCTTAGACTTGAATATTTCCGTCATGATTTCGTTCTTGTCAGCCTTCGCAACATTGAAGACTTTTACGACTGTTGATGGGCTTTGCTTTGCGATTTCAGAAGCGATTTCGTGAGCGATTTTTGTTGTTCCTTCCCACATAGTATCGTAGGCTATCGTTATCTGGTCTTCCTGATATGCGTCCGCCCACTGCGCATATTTCTTCACGATTTGCAGAGGGTCATCACGCCAGATTGCACCGTGTGAAGGAGCGATAATGTCGATGGGCAGATTGAGCTTGCCGATTTCTTCAAGTTTCTTCGTGAGTATTGGCGCAAACGGGTTTAATATGTTGGCAAAATACTTCATGGCTTCTTTCCAGAGAAGGCATTTATCCGCCTTGTCGTTGAACAGTTCCTCGACAGCGTAATGCTGACCGAACGCGTCATTCGAGAACAGTATATTATCTCCAGTCATGTATGCGGCCATGCTGTCCGGCCAATGCAGCATTCTCATCTCAACAAACACCAGCTTTTTGCCGTTCCCAATGTCGAGACTGTCCCCTGTCTTCACAACGTTGAAGTTCCAGCCCCTATTGCCGTACTGTCCTTCAATGGACTTAACCGCGTTAGCTGTGCAGTATATGGGGACGTTGGGAATTTCGGCCATTAATGCGGTGAGAGAGCCGGAATGATCGCATTCTCCATGATTGGCTATTACGGCATCAATTTTGTGCAAGTCAATTTCACTTTTCAGGTTCTCCACGAAATCGAACCTGTGAGGTGTCCATACTGTATCTACCAGAATATTTTTGCCCTCTTCAATCAAGTACGCATTCTGGCTTGAACCATTCATGATTGAGTAATCATCACCGTGAAAACTCTCTAATTCCCAATCAATATAGCCTACCCAGCTTACATTGTTTTTTACGTGTCTTCTCATTGCGTTAGTCCTCCGGTGTTAATAGCAGTGCCATTTTGAATTTGCCTTTTGCTTTCACGTAATGCCTTCCGTTTTTTGCGAACTTGAAATTTTCGCCGGCTTTAATGTGATGTTCCTTGCCCTCGTAACCTATAATACCTTCGCCATCGAGTGCGAATATTAATGCTTCGCCCGGTGCAGCATGTTCTGACAGCCCGGTACCTTCATCGAACGACATAACTGCGAACTTCAAACCTTTGCTGCTGATTATGTCCATGTTCACGATACGGCCTGACTGATATGGTACGAGTTCAGCGAGTGAAAATATTTCGCCGTCCTTCAGTGCATTGTTCACGGTAACGCCCTCCTTTAGTCTTATCTCAGTGTATACACAGCGTGTTGATGTTCTCATTCCAACAGGTGAATTAATTGGGGTAATGAAGCATTCTCCTTCGTGTAAAATCCATTCATGGCCATCGGGATAATACACGGCAAGCCCGCCTGAAACGTCAATAATAATTTTGTGATATGTGTAAATCTCTGCGCTTATGTCAGTATCATGGGACAGAGAGAAATAATTTATCCCGAAATCCTCAGTGTCATAAACTGAACGCGATACTGTACAACCTTCAACTGGTTCATTATCGCAGGCAATGGAGAACACAACGCCCTCAATCTCCTTCAAATGTAATCACCCTCTGTGTAATTCTGGAATGCAAATATTATATGGAAATTGGGGAAGAAAAATTGTTGCTTAGGTTACAAAAATCCATCGTTGGGAATAACAAATTTCATATATCAGTGAACCATGTATATTCCTGTACGCAAATTACTAAATACTGTAGTTTATGCTTATGATTGTTGTATTATGTATATGGAGGTAATGATCATATGAATAAACTCAAAGCACTTCAGGAATATATATCATCATTAAGGAGCGTTGCAGTCGCATTCTCAGGAGGGGTAGACAGCACACTACTGCTCAAAGTATCGCACGATGTCTTAGGGGAAAAAACAATAGCCGTAACAGTCTCGTCATTATTGTTTCCGCACAGAGAACTGAATGCCTCAAAGTCATTCTGCGAGCATGAAGGCATAAAACAAATAGTCCTTGAAGTTGACGAACTAGGCATAGAAGGTTTCAGGCACAACCCAAAAAATCGCTGTTACCTTTGCAAAAAGGGACTGTTCACGGAAATTCAGGAAGTCGCGCGAAAACATAATATTTCACACGTTGTTGAAGGCTCCAATCTCGATGACTTAGGCGATTACCGTCCCGGCTTGAAGGCTATTGACGAACTCGGTGTTAAAAGCCCGCTGCGTCATTGCGGGTTCACGAAGTTGGACGTTCGAGAGTTGTCCCGCGAACTTGGCCTGCAAACATGGGAGAAGCCATCGTTTGCCTGCCTTGCATCACGTTTTGTTTATGGCGAGGAGATTACACCGGAGAAATTGCACATGGTTGAACGCGCAGAGGAATTACTGCTGTCTATGGGCTTCCGTCAAATGAGAGTTCGCATTCACGGGGACACGGCCAGAATTGAAATACTCCCTGAAGATTTCAGCATGATAATTCAGAACGAAACACGCTCAAAGATTTATGATACTCTTAAATCTCTTGGCTTCAGATATGTAACACTGGACATGAAAGGTTACAGAACTGGAAGCATGAATGAAGCCCTGTCAGAATAGTTTTCCCGGCAGGGCATTACATTATATCGTGAAAGGCCATGAAGGCGTAAAGAAATTTTGGAACATTATTCTTCTGCTGAGATACGCAAATATTTCTGCTCCCCATATCATCGTAACAAAGCACCCCAATGCCAGAAACGGCACAAGCGGTACAGCCTCACCCTTTCCCCAATGAAGACGGCCTATCATAAGCATTGCAATAACCCAGAAACCTCCAGCCATCACTCCGGCATAGAGCGCAAAAAGTGTAAACTTCAATCCTAACACTGCTCCCATTCCGGCCATGAACACAGCATCACCCCAGCCCATTCCTCCGCGCGAAAGGAATATTATTGCCGCGAAAATTGTCCAGCCAACAAATGCACCTGCTACACCGTCAAGAACCGCCCATGTTCCTCCGGCAAGTCGCACCACAAGACATAACGCACCTGGTGCAAGCGCGAATATGTCGAATACATCACCCGACTCGTAATCCGTCAGTGAGTTCACGACAAGCCCGCATGTTCCGACACAACAGATTAGTGATGTCCACGATATTCCCCAACGAAATATTACCGTCATTGCCAGAATAGCACATAGCAATTCAACCATAATATACCGCACTGATATTTTTGCACCGCAATGCCTGCACCTTCCACGCTGTATAAGCCAGGATATTATTGGTATAAGTTCTATTGCCCTTAAGACATGGCCGCAGTTTTCACATGCCGAACGGTCATTGAGGTGTCTCCACGATTTCCCTTGAATGCTCCTGTGTGCTACAACGTTCAGGAACGAGCCTATTGACGCACCGAATATTCCCGCCGTTATTATGTGCTGTATCGAAACCGTCATCTTCGCTTCTGCCCATCGAAAACATACTGTCTGCTGTCGTCTTCCTTCCTGTGTTGAGCGTCTCTGGCGTATATTACTCCTCCGTATGTAGTGATATTGCGCTTCAGCTTCTCAACCTCTCCTTTTATTGCTTCGGCAAGTTTTTGACGCGTTCCCTTTCTATCACGGCTGTATGTCTGCAAATCCCGCTCAATATATCCCAAGTCAATAAGTGCCTGAATATCCACAGGGCTTATCTCCATTTCGTCAGCCAATGTGTCGAGGTCAAAATCTCTGTTTTCATTGTCCCTCATGTATTCATGAACTCTGCCGTAAATATCTTCAAGCCTTCTCACACACGCAGCGCATATTTTCTGCCCCTCAAAGCCGTTGTATATCCTTCTGCACAACTTGCATTCACTTAGTGCCATCGTATTATCTCCTTTCTGCTATTATTTCCTTTTACGCCTGTATTTGTAGCGGTAATGTGCCCCGCTGTATATCCTTGCTTTCTTCTGCTCAATCATAACGTCTAACTCATGTGCAAATTCAGCAGCCAATGCCTGACGATCTGAGATTGTTCCACTGTAAGTCTGTATGTCGCGTTCAAGCCAGCCAAGTTCAAGAAGAAGCTGCATGTCTTCGGGGTCAGTTTCAGTGTCTTCGGCGAGCTTCTGTATGTCGATTTTGGACTGGTGTTCGTGGTCTCTGAGGTAGTTATGAATGCGCCCGTATGTGCCTTCGAGTTTCATTCGGCAATCATGGCATACATCGTCATTGCCAGAGTACGATTCGTCATCGTAAAGCGCATAGCATATCTTGCATTCTTTCAGTGCCATAGTATCCCCTCCCGCGAAAAAATTGCATGTTAATTTTACATGATAATATAGAGAAAATTTCATGTCAGGAGGAATTTTAGCCACGCTGAATTTTCTTGTGAAGTTCCTGCGTTTCCTGCCGCACAAATACGCTTTAACCTTCGGCAGGATTACAGGCAGATTACTTAGGCTCATACTGTGGAGGAAAACAGACAGGTGCGAAGCAAGATGTGTTATGTCTCTCGGTGTCGGAGTTACTGTTTCGCGGGAAATAATCAGAGGGTCATTCATGAACTTGGGAATGTCTGCCGTTGAGTTCATTCGCCTGCCCAAAATAATATCGCGGATTAATGAGCTTGTTGCGTTCCCGGAAGACAGCATTAACCTTCTCAATTCCGCATTATCTAGGGGAAAAGGCGTTATCCTTATGACTTCCCACATGGCAAACTGGGAGTTGGCTGCTGCCCGTGTAATACATGAAGGCTTCCCGTTGCACGCAGTATATACCCCTCAAAGCGACAGGACAGCAGAAAGCATCATTATGGGCATACGTGAAAACGCTTCAGGAATGTCCATGATAGACAGCAACAAAGGATTGCGCGAAATCTTCAGGGTACTCAGGGCAGGAGGTATAGTCGTAATCATGCAGGATCTTGACGCTCGCAAAGACGGAATAATTACGGACTTTTTCGGCATTCCCGCAAGCACTCATGACGGCATAGTAAAACTCTACAGAAAGTTTCACTGCCCCGTCATTCCGGTACAATGCGTAAGAGACAAGGATAACCCTTCACATCATTCAATGATAATGCAGTGTATATTGAGCGATATGAAGGACGCTGACGGCAGGGCATTTGGTGAGGACATGCAGGGAAGTCTCAGAATGTGCAATAAGGTTATTGAAGGCTGGATAAAGGAGAGACCGGAATTATGGCTGTGGCTTCTGGACAGATGGGAATACACTCTGGGGAAAAACATTTAGTTCTTGGATTGGATCCCGGCAGGGACAAAACAGGTTTTGCCTTCACGGATATTGATGGCAGCTTGCTGGTGTCAGGCATATTTCCATCATCAGAACGTTCTGCATTCTTCGAGGACTTCACACCTTACATCATCGAGCGCAACGCAGTATCTTTACCCCAAAATGCTGTATCATGCCTTGAGTTTATCGCGATAGGGGACGGCACTACAAGCCGTGAATTTTCGGAGTACGTCAGGGGAAAGGCAAAGTGTCAGGTTCTTTCGGTTGACGAGAGAAATACTACGCTTGAGGCTAGGGAACTTTACTGGAAACTGCATAAGCCGGGATTTCTATTGCGCCTGCTTCCTGAAGGATTGAGAGTTCCTTCAAGGGTTCTTGATGACCTTGCTGCTTGGGCTGTAGCATTGAGGGCTCTGAAAAAATATAGAGATATAAGCCGGAATAAGCTATAATATGACAAATTCAAATCCATAGTCATATTTTACAGGGAGGGAGATTAATTTCAAATGGCCGGCAACGATAAACTTATCGCTCTGGTAAATAGATCGGAAGAGCACACGTCTGAACTCCAGTCACATCACGATCTCGTATG
>CALAUZ010000303.1 GCA_937892105.1 uncultured Fretibacterium sp.
ATTGTAGCAACGAAAAGCATTGCTAAAAACAACAAGTTACGTTTCATGATAAATGATATTAATAAAAGCCTACTCTTTGTCGGATTTTCGGCATACTCCGTTTTATTTATTGTTTGTCAGTTGTCATATACACAAAAAAGCGTGGAACTTTTGTTCGCATCGTTTGAGTTTTGAGGTTCTGGACGTACCATGTGAATCAAACTCTGCACAAAAGCCCACGCGACAGCGTGAGCGTCAAAGCAGCCATCACTTGACTCAAGACTTGTTCGGCTTTAACTTTTTGACCATTTTTTAAATATGCCAGATTGACCCAGAATGTTCTCCAATAGATATCTTGTTCCCTCTCACAATACTTTTTAATGATTGATGCTGGGGAAGAGCAAACAAGAAGAAGGTTAAGGTAAAATAAGACTTCATCATTATCAGAAGTCGACATGGCCTCCAATTTTGGAAGAGCGTCATTTATTTTTACTCTATTATTAGCAATGGATGTCTTGATTATAGTGAGATTGTCATAATCCAATGCCGTCAATTCTTTACCATTTTCAGAAGTGTTCTTTCTTATAAACTGCTCAATTTCTTTCCTGATATCTGAAGTAAGCTCCAATTCAAGAGCATATTCATCGAGTTCCCTTCTAATGGTTGGTGTAATGATACCATTCTTAATATGCTCCGAGCAGAACTTGCGATAGGCAGTCTTGCGCTCTTTGAGGGTGAGGTCATCCAACGACTTCCCGTTTAAAACGATGGTAGTGTTATTGTTGGAAATCGTATCGTGTGAGTCATTCATTACACGACTCACACTAATCCCATCTCCCTTTACTTCTTTTGAAGAGCCATGACTAACGGGAGCATCATCAACCAAGGCCTCTCCACAATAAGCACAGTGACGGCCTGATTGATACTTCTTGTAAGCCTCACAATCTGGGTTGTTACAATATTTAGCCATAAGTGTTAACTATTCCAGTTTCTTTCCGCATTCAGGGCAAAACTTCTCATCCTTTTTCATTTTTGCGCCGCAGACGGGACATTCTGATTCCTCCTGGGACGAAGCGCTTTTCTGGGAACCGACAGCGCTCCTTGTAGTAAACTCAAGCGCCTTATCTTGTGTATGATCTACGCGAGACTGCTGATATCGCGCATCTTCACGATATTCGTCTTTATGCTCCTCGGCTTTAGCAATTTGCGCCCCGGCAACGGCGGCTTGAGAATGAGCAATATCTTTGACGAAATCCATCATATCTTTGCGTTCTTGTTCATGTTTTGCCAGTGCATCCTCATAAACTTTGCGAGACGCAGCCGCAGCTTCTTCTTCTTTTCTTGAGCTAAATGACTTAGCAAATTCTGATTGTGCCCCAGCATCCATCTTGTCTATATTTTCCGCCATAAGTTGCTCTGCAGTGTACTCCTTATGGATACTGGCCATATTCTCTTCATGGGATAGCTGGTCTTTGACAATTGCTCTTTGCTGTTCAATAGCAGCACGCTTTCTTGCTTCTTCCTTATCAAGATTTGATTGCTCCTGATCATTCATTCTTGCGTCTATGTCAAGAGCCATATCCAGTTTGCTACGTGTAAAATCCAAATCTTTTGCGCGTCGCTCATCTTCGTACTCATCTGTATCGCGACGTATGCCTAAGCCCTCTCTATTCAACTCTCTGGCATCACGTATTTTTTGTTTTTCAATCTCAATAGTTCGCGCATAAATACTCTCATCGGAAGCTAACTTATCCAAAGCCAATCGCGTTTGAGCGGAAATTCCGGCAGAGGCCAATTCAGTTTGTCCTTGAAGTTGTTCGATTTCTGCATCAGTTGTTCGATGAAATTTTTTCAAGGCTAAGGCTGTAGCAAAAGCTTCAAATTCGTCATCTGACAACAATTGATCACGGTTAATAACCCTTAACCCTTCTTTCAGTTCCTGCTCATTCTTGGCATCAGAAATAATACGTTCGTTATTCTCTCTGGCAAGCCTGTTCTGAAACTCATTTGTGCGATGCAGAAAATCAAGTTCCTTCTCACTGCACCAAAGCTCCTGAGTAAGTTTACGGAATCGATCAAACTCTTCATTGGAGCAGGAAATGTCGGCAATTCTGACGAATCCAACACCTTCTGCATATTGAGGAATACTAACAAGTCTCGCACTTATCCGATCTTTAGCAGCTTGACTTATTCCGTAATCATCAATGTCCTCGTTGCGAAGTTCCTCCTGTAATATATTGCGTACATAAACAGACAAATCATTCTGTACATCAAAGAACGTAGCGCTTTTCTTTTCGAGAAGATATTTAGCAAGGAAAGCATGGAAATCATCGACTTTGAGAAACATTTGGACACCTATCTCTGCATCCAACACGCGCGTCCTTATTTTCATGGGAACAAACGCCTTCCTTCCATCTGGTGTTTCTACAGAGCCAAAGAAAGCAGGGAAATTAGAATTTCTCTTTAAGTAAACCGAAATGACAGAACTTGCGTTAAGCCTACTTATTATTTCAGTTACAGTCCTTCTTGAACTGTTAATCGACTCAGGCTCGTTTACTTTGTGACCGGATATGGCTTTAACAATACCTTTCCAAATTTTTGAAATGTAGCCAGTGACACCCGAAAACTCCACTTTCTTATCCATTTCGGCTTTAATCTCTCTGTCATCGACAAAATTGTAAATGCCGGAATTGATTTGTGCTGATTCTTTCCCGTCAATGTAGATGAGGGCAGTAACCCCTGGTTGCACAATAATGCCGGATACTGTATTAAGATTGATAAAATCATTCTCACTGATTTTTCGTGCAATCTCTCCTGGCTGGATCTCCCATAAAGCCTTGTTGTTAACGTTTGCTGGGGATTCGGCGTTGTCATTAAGAACTCTTAAATCAGTTCCGCATTCTGTGCAAAACCGGTAATTATCAGGAACTTGTGTTCCACATTTCGGGCATTTCATATTTAGCAGTTTTAATTTGATTTACAACTATCTACCGGCCCGGAGCATATTAATAAAACATAAAGAAAGTGCGGGCCCCCTTAACTCTTACTCTGTAACCGGGCTCTGGACTGCCTTCGAATGAGTAAGAATGGATTCTGCTCACACTTTCTGCTATAGTATGAGCAGATGCCCAAATTATAGCCAGTGCAAGCGCTGACACTCTTCCCATTCTAACGAATTGTCCAGATTCGGTTACAAGGAATCGCTAAACGCTTTCTATATGTATGCTGCGCTATGCAGCAATGCAAATATAGCGATTTATTTTGGTTTTATTAGGGTTTTTCGTTTTTCTTAGCCTCTGACTTATTGTAATTTCTACGAAATACAGTATATTTGCGTTCGAATTCGCAGATTATGAGCTGATTCTTTCACATCCATTATCACACCAACGCCGGGCGAAGGCCATCTTGTAGGGGTGTATTGTACCCTCACGGCAGGCCGGGTACCCGGAAACGTTCATTGATAAACTGTTGTGTGATATGGAAAACAAAACCAAATCTTCTACGCTCGTTGCCTGGACCGAGAATGGTCAGCTGCGTATGGTCCCCTCCCTCGTGAATGAAATGAAAATCCCCTACGAGGAGAAAATTGCCCGGATTGAAGCCCAGGAGTATGAGAACGAAGTAGGTTGGCTGTTGGCAAGGAGTCGTTCCTGGGAGGAATATGCCCGCTTCTTCATGAATCTGGCCTATTATAAGCAAGCCTACCAGTGTTATGACAATGCGGCCCGGGTCTGCACCTACTGCTCTGATGCGTTGTGGCGCCAAAGCGAAACTTGCGAGTTCCCGACACTTCCTCTTCTGTACCGCTTCCTGTCGATGCATAACCGCTGCAGGCAACTCACCAAGGAGCATCCCGCCCTGCGTTATGAATATGAAGGGAGTGACTTGCAGCGGAGCTATCTCTTTTTCACGCAGGATGACTGGCGGACAGAGATCGAATTCCGAGAAAGTTACGAAAGCATGAGGGCCTGGCGGTTCGGGCGAAGATAACGGCCTCTTAAGTCACTGTTCTGCTCTGTAGGCACCCCCTCAAAGAGCGGGACAGTGACTTTGTTTTTATCCTGTGGACTTCTTGCTTTTCTCGCTGATTTTGTGTAACTTAGAGGTGTAAACCTAAACACAAAACCAGCTATGAAAATCCTTATCGATAACGGTCACGGTATCGAGACTCCGGGCAAGCGCAGCCCCGATGGCGTCCT
>CALAUZ010000304.1 GCA_937892105.1 uncultured Fretibacterium sp.
TAGGAGGCTACCTTCGGTAGGGAGATGTCCACAAGGGACGTGCACCTCAGGAAGCAGCCGGAGGGGATCGCCGTCATTTCCGGCGCCGTAAATCCCGTAATGCCCGTACAGTATTCGAAAGGCCCCCTGCTGGAGGTTGCGGTATAGGTGCCGCCCCCGGAGGTATTCCCCGTCCAGAGCGGGAGATTGATGGTCTTAACCCTCGTGTTCGGGCTCGTGGATTTCTGCGCGAAAGCGCCTGAATAAAGCGCCGTCACATTCACGAGGTTCAGCGTTTCCGGCAGGACGCTGCAGTCCATGTCCGCAAATGCCTCCTGGCCTATGGACGTCAGATTGCTCCAGGAAAGCCCCAGTGCTGTCAGGGCGCTCCCGCAGAACGCGACTGCCCCGATCTCAGTGACGTTTGGCGCCGTCACCCGGTCGAGGTTCTGCGCGTTATAAAAAGCGCCGGCTTTCAGCGCCGTGATGGTACTGTCCTCAAATACCCTGCCGATTGCAGCGAAGTCTTTTGTGAGCAGGCATTTTAAGATCTGCCTGTCCGTGTAGGTTCCATATGAATCTGCCATTTCCTTTTACCCCCTTATCCGCAGATGTCCGGATGGTCTTCGATGGCTTCGATCTCATCCGCGTAGTTTTCCCAGGTGCTGCTCACCTTGTAAGCGTCCACCATGCTCCTCGGTACAAGGATCAGTCCGTTCCCTTTCCCGAGCGGGGACGTGGTGCCAAAGCAGGTCACGCTCGGCAGCGTTACCACCTGTGAGGTGCAGCGCAGGATCAGCGTTTCCATTTTTGCCCATGTGCCTGCCGTCATGGTCATGCCGAAGTCCGCCGTTACGCCGGCATCCAGAAGTTCCAGCGAATTGAGGTAGCTCAGTTTCCCGCTTAAGGACATCGTGTTCTTCGGGAGCCGCAGTTCCGTCACCGCCCTCATGTCAGAGAAGTTGCTGCTGTCATTCATGAGCGTAAGCTCCGGCAGCGTAAGGGCGGTAAGCCCCGCAATGGTATAGAAGGAGTACGAATTCGTGGCGAGGACGGAAGGAAGGTCAATGTCCGTAAGCGATGCGCTTCCCGTAAAGCAGTAGGAAGGCACCGACAGGAGCGACGGCATGGATACCGATCTCAGTGACTGCAGGCCCGCAAAGGCGTACATGCCGACCGATTCCAGGCTGTCCTCATCCGTAAATTCCACGATCGTGCCGTTAAGATAATTCCGGAACCATACCCCTGTGAATTCATACTGCGCAAAGCAGTCACGGTCGCTGCGGATATCGGTAAGCGACGGGCTCCATCCCGTGAACTCGTAATCCGAAACATTCCCGGCGCCGTTATAGACCGGCACTTCGTTATAGGTGACATCACTGCCGTACGCAACATTCGTGAAGGTCTGCACCAGGACGCTGCCGTTATACAGGCGTACCGTGAAGGTCCTCTCCACACGGCTGTAGATGGCATAAACGGTCGTATCCGCCGTGACATCCGTGAGGATGTCCTCATCCACGGTGCCCGACGCGCTGCTGCCCCAACCGAGGAAGGTATAGGTGTACCGCTCATCCTCCTTCGTGGTGAGGCGCGGGGTACTTGCGGGCGCTCCGCCGTCCGTGATGGTCTCGGATGCAAGCAGTGTCCCGTCGTTATCCCTGTAGGTCAGGACTGCGGTCACATGATCGTAGGTGATCGTGATATCCGGGTACCGCTCCCTCGCATGGGCAATGATGGCTCCGGTGACGGAAGGCACATGGATCGTGCCGTAGACCTGTGCCGCATCCATGTTGTCGCCGTTCTGGTCAAGGCCGCGCTTGTCATCCAGCGTGTCAAGGATACCGCTGATCTCTGACGCTTCCTCGATCTCCCAGTTAAAGCCGAAAAGCCGCACACGGGCTCCGGTCTGGAGGGCTTCCAGAATGGAAAGCGTATCGACAGTGTTTCCCGTATTCTCCAGCCAGAGGGTGGAGATATTGGAAAGGCTCGGGCAGGTGAAATCCATCAGCGAGGGCTGGTTCCGGATAATCAGCGAGGTGGTCGTGGCGGGCAGATGCAGGATGCGCAGCGCACCGCCGTTAGGCAGCGTCACACCCGTGATCCTCGTGCCGTCGAAATACACCTCTTCAATGCCCGTGCATCCGGACAGGTCCACGGTCTTCTGGTCGCCGGTGCCAAGCCCGGTGCAGTTGCGGACATCCAGCTTTCTCAGCAGCTTGTTATTCCCCAGATACAATGTCTGGAGATTGCCGTTGGTGTAATACTGCGATGCGTTTCCAAGGATCAGCTGCTGGAGCTTTGTGGCGTACACAAACTCCGCATAGCCGACCTTAAGTCCGCTGAGGTCACCCACATCCGCCAGCTGGGATGCGCTGTAGATGTAGATCTCTGTATCATTCACATTGTCCAGCGGGCAGACCATCGTATACTGGTTGTTCCTCGCCGCCCTGGTCTGCACCAGGTAGGAGCCGTATTTGACCGTTGCGTACACATCCGCATAAGGCGTGATGGTGATGTTGCTCTTGGCATAGCCGCGCAGGGTGATGACGTCCGTCAGGGAATCTCCCGCGTTGTACTTGGAATCGATATACTTGAAGCGGTTATAGAGCCACCACTTCCTCTGCTCCGCCTTTGACCCCTGGAGCATGGCAAGATAGGCCGCAGAGCCTTTTTCCTCCAGCCTGGTTCAGGAGCGGGGCTGTGTCCAACATTGAGCATTGCAAAGTTCTCGAAGACGCTAAGATTTGTGCAGAGCGACAAGTCCTGATACGCGCAGTTTATTCCGATGTTCCTTGCCGTTGTGGTGTTGTAGTTCTTCTGCAGCTCTCCCTGAAAGTATATCTCCCCCGCCGTTCTGGGCAGCACACCCGTCAAAATCTTCATGAGCGTGGATTTTCCCGCGCCGTTTGAACCGACAAGCCCTATAACTTCACCTTCATATATATCGAGATTTACATGTTCGAGTGCCTTAGTGATGCCGAAGAAGCGGTCAATATTCTTCAGGGATAAATACGGCTTCTGTCCTTCCTTGTGCCTCAAACGTATCACTCCTTATCCAGAACAGCTACAAGCCTCATCGTTGAGCCTGAACCGTCCCTGAACTTGCAGGGAAAGCCCATTACCCCGAAGAATGCCGGCAGAATGTCGAGGCTCTTTACGTTCTCGATGATGTTTATGCCGCTTCCAAGAAGCACATGATGTGAAGGGTTATCGGGGCTTCCGAACTTGTCCAGCGCAAGGGTATCACAGCCAACAGCCTTTACGCGCTTATCACGGAGATATTCGGCAGCTTCCTTTGATGTTCCCGGCCAATCCTCAATGAATGGTTTTCCTGCCCCGCCAATTGCCCATTTCCTGTCCCACCCAAATCGGAAGAACACTATATCATCGGCCATGATTTCGCCGTGTTCCTTCTCGAACGCCTTTATCTTCGACAGCGGCACTTCACCTTTCGGGGGAGTGTCGGCAGCGTCAATGTTTACACCTCTGCCCATTATCTTGGTGATGGGTATCTGGTCTACGTTCTGCGCTCCGAGTATGAAGTGTGAGAGCGAGTCTATGTGTGTCCCTGAATGTTCGCCAAACGTTATCGTCCGCCAGTACGACTCGTTGCCCTTGCTCTGGTGGTCGCCGGTTACTGCCTTGAAGTCTGAATGTGTCGGCCAGTATGGGATACCTGGTTCAAGGGTGTGTGTCATGTCAACAAAACGCGAATTGTTCACGATATCCAGAAATTTATCGAGCGTATTCATAATTTTCCCCTCCTTATAGCAAAAACGGACGAAAGGATTATATCTGCAAAGTCCCGTCGTCCGCCTACTTAATTGCCTTATCGCCTGAATTGTTATGTGTTGCGTTACTCGATGTTGCTCCTGATAGCGTCCCAGTCAAGAGTCGTGAAAGCAACATCATCATTGCCCAGCCCTGTATGGTTCGGGAGGTCTTCAGCCTTAATTGCGCCGAAAGGAACAACCATGTCATTCTTCACTGTCCTGCCCTCAAGAATATCAATCGCGACATAGAGGGACATTGCGCCGATCCAAGGATTGCTGGCTGCTGAGAGTGTCTTGTAACCTTCGGGAGCGTCCTTTGCCCACCAGTTGAGGAAACTTCCCCTGTTGTCGCCCGCAATGACCGGAAGCGTCTTGTAACCTGCCGACCTGAACGCCTGAACTGCCGCATATGCGTCTCCGCCCTGAGTTACGAGGCCGTTTACTTCCGCAAGTGTAGGAAGAACGCTGTTAAGCTCGGTCTGAGCCTTTGAGGCTGTCCAGTCAGTGTATATCTCTGCAACTACCTTGATGTCAGGGAACTTCTCCAGAGCCTTGAGAACACCTGCGTGGAACTGAGCGTCAGTAGTTGTTCCTGCTGTTCCGCGAAGCTCTATCATGTTGCCTTTTCCGCCCATCTGTTCCGCAACGTACTCGGTGAGTGCGCGTGTCATGTCTTCATTCTCGAAGAACATCTGCCAGAGCATTTTGTGGCTGTAGTTTACCGGGCCGTCATTGATCGTGATAACTGGTATACCTGCCTCGCACGCTTCCTCGATTGCGTTGTTCGTTGAGGTTGTTGACGCGGGGTCTACGATGATGATGTCGTATCCCTGTGTGATGAAGTCCTCAATCTGTGCAATCTGTGCCGCTGCGTCCTGGTTGGCTTCTGCGACTGTGTATTCCTTAATCCAGCCTTCAGCCTTCAGCTTCTCAGCAACAATGAGCATCTGTGCTTCTTCCGTCTGACGATAGCTGTTGCCGTTGTAACTGTTGGTGAAGCCTATACGGTAGCCGCCTTCCTTTTTTGGGGCAGCAAAGCACACGGACGCGAACAGTGAGATTACCGCCGCAAGTACAACGAGACGTACAAAAACTTTCTTCATAGTGATAAACAGTCCTCCTGTACAGAAATTTTATATCAATGAAAAATTGGATAGCTGGCATGATAACATAACGAATTATAGCGGTCAAATTACTCATGGGGGATAAACACAGATGATGAGAATACTAATTACCGGCTCCAACAGTTATACTGGCACGTCAATTCGGGAACACCTTTCAGCATGGCCGGAGAAATATCACGTTGATACGATAAGCCTGCGCGGTGAAGGCTGGAAGTCCGAGAGCTTTTCCCATTTCGACACCGTAATACACACGGCAGGTATTGCGCATGACACGAGAAGCGGCGTGCTTGCACATGGGACAAATTCAGCGGACAAGGAAGCATATTACAATGTGAACACGCATCTTGCCATTGAGACGGCACGAAAGGCAATGCGTGAGGGGGTAAAGCATTTTGTGTTTATGAGTTCGTCAATCGTATACGGAAAATCCGCACCCATAGGCAAAAGGAAAAACATAACCCGCGGTACTCCAGTAAGCCCTGAAAGTTATTACGGGGACAGCAAGGTTCAGGCGGAGAATATGCTGCTGCCAATGGACTGCGAGAAATTCAGGGTATGCGTTCTGAGGTGCCCGATGATTTACGGCAGAGGGTGCAAAGGTAATTATCCCCTGCTGTCGAAACTGGCACTAATGCTTCCTGTATTTCCCGATGTGAACAATGCGCGGTCAATGCTATATGTGAAGAATTTTGCGGAGTATGTAAGGCTGATGATTGACGACCGAACGCACGGAATATTCTGGCCTCAGAACGGAGAATACTCCCGAACGTCCGAGATTGTGAGAATGATTGCAGAGTCTCACAGGAAGAAGATTATCCTCCTCCCGAAGTGTGAAACACCACTGAAGGTGCTTGCGAGTTTCTCTGGGCTGGTCAACAAGGCTTTCGGTTCGCTGACGTATGATATGTCGTTGAGCGAGTATAGGACAAATTACAGGCTTTATGCTCTGAGGGAGAGTATCATGATGACGGAAGGAAATGTTCAATGAATTTTAGTCTTTAACCTTTCCCCCCCCCCTCCCCCTCAACAAATCCCTCATGCCTTGCCGCCTTGAACACCGTCCTGAATATGCACATTGCGTCGAACAAGAAGCTCTCACGCTTCACATATTCCCCGTCAAACCTTGCCTTTTCCGCTATCTCCAGCTCATCACGCCCATTAATCTGCGCCCAGCCTGTCAAACCTGGCTTGATGTCATTAGCCCCATACTTGTCCCGTTCCGCTATGAGGTCGTACTGGTTCCACAACGCAGGACGAGGCCCAACAATCGACATATCACCCTTAATTATGTTGATGATCTGCGGCAGTTCGTCAATGGAGTATTTCCTCATCCACTTTCCGCAATGCAGTATGTATTTCTCAGGGTTGGCGAGAAGGTGAGTTGGAGTGTCGTGGGGAGTATCCATTTTCATTGAGCGGAACTTGTACAAGCTGAACGGTATTTTGTGTATGCCTATGCGCTTCTGCTTAAAGAATACAGAGCCTTTATCCTCACGTTTTATTATGACTATACATACCAGCATTAAAGGAGAAAGCACCACAAGTGCCAAAATGCTCAAAATTATATCTAAAAATCTCTTGAAAAATTGTCTGTACATTAACTATTTCCTTAAAATGTAAAAATCATTTGTTTATGTTGATTATAGCAGAGACAGTTGACTTTTTAGGGTTTGCTGGTAAAATTCTTTCTCGTGTTCGAGATTACCCGGCACATGATTACGGTGGGAATTGGTGCAACGGCAGCACACCTGACTCTGGATCAGGCAATTGGGGTTCGAATCCCTGATTCCCAGCCATTAAACTTTAAGATGACGGAAGATATTAATCCCTGTTTAGAATAACGATCTGAGCAGGGATTTTTTTGTATCTTCACGCAGGAGGTTAATACTTTTCATGCTGGCATTCATATTCATTTACGCAATAATTCTCGTTGCACTGGGAGCATTCATCGGCCGCAAGGCAAAATCAGCCTCAGACTTCTTCGTTGCAGGCCGGAATTTCGGGACAGGTCTCCTGTTCACATCACTCATCGCTGCAAACTTAGGGGCAGGTTCAACAGTAGGTGTTACGGCACTGGCATACACTCACGGCGTTTCAGCATGGTGGTGGATAGGAAGCGCGGGAATAGGCTCAATAATTCTGGCATTCATTGTCGGGCCAAAAATATGGCGCATAGCCCGCGAGAACAACTACTACACATTGAGCGACTATCTCGACGCACGTTACAGCAGGACATTCTCAGGGATAATATCGTTCATGATGGCGGCAGGGACTCTGGCATTGTTCGCGGGGCAGCTTCTCGGAATTGCATGGATACTTGATGTTGCGGCAGGAATACCCAAGACACAGGGCGTTATCATTGGTGCTGTCGTAACAACTTTGTATTTTGCGGCGGGAGGCCTTCTCTCAAGTGCCATCGTGAATATTGTTGAAGTTGCCGTTATACTCGCAGGGTTCATCATTGCCGTCCCTTACGTCTGGAGCTATGCTGGAGGTATTGAGGGAATAAGGACAAATGTTGATAATCCATCATACTTTGACGCTTTTGGAATGGGAAGCACCGCAATTATCGGCTATATCGTAATGCTCGTACCTTCGTTCTTCATATCACCAGGCTTAATCGGAAAAGTCTTCGCGGCGAAAAATGAACACGCTGTGAAAGCCGGTACCGCTCTAAACGGTCTGGTTCAGTTAGTGTTTGCTGTTATACCCGTCATTATAGGAATGTCTGCCGGTGCATGTCTTCCGGGATTATCGCGTGCGGATCTTGCACTTCCTTCGGCCATGAAAGAGATGATGCCATACTTTGCGGCCTGTCTTGCGCTTGCGGGAATATTTGCGGCGGAGGTAAGTACTGCTGATACTGTGTTGTACATGCTTGCAGGCTCAATCACTAATGACATCTACAAACGCTTCTTCAATCCCGAAATTGCGGACAGAAATTTGCTGAGGCTCTCGCGTATTGTAACTGTAATATGCGGAGCTGCCGGTGTAATTCTTGCATTGAGGCTTGAGAGCATAATATCCGCACTCACGATATTTTACTCGCTAATGAGCGTATCACTTTCCGCACCGTTAATCTTCGGTCTGTTCACGCGCAGGGCAGGGAACAGTGGGGCGGTAATGTCTGCTGTTCTTGGTGCATGTCTCACGGTGTATATGACGTTTGGAGGTTTCGGAGGGTATATAGCGGTATTTGGGGTAAGGCTGAACGCTTCAACCTGTGGGATAATATTATCGTTCTGCGTTATGGCTTTGTCGATGGTGAAAAATACCTCCCCTGCAAAATAGCAAGGGAGGCAAGTAAAGCCAGGCATTATACGCCCCCTGTTAAGAGGGAGAGGGCCACACAAGTGGCGAGGGGGTAAAAACGCGATCTCTCCGGTTTACTACGTTCACCACCTCCCCTAATCTAGGAGAGGCAGAAAACCCAGTCCCCCTAGAGTAACGCAGTACAGAGTAGCAATAACTCTATATACCTGACACTACGATACTTGCCCTCACTATCACATCGCAGGCTTCACCCTTCGTTACAGGACGGCCGTAATAGAATTCGTTTTCACGCCTGTAAACATCAAGTATTCCCAAACGTCCCAGAATTTCAGCGTATTCTGTATTTCTGTTCTTAGGGGTCTTGAAGGGAACACGTGAGTTCTTCGGCGGCGTAACATCTTTCAGGTCTGGGAATGCTTCACATATTGCCCTCGCAAAATCTCCTCGCGATATGAAGTTTCCAGGCTTGCTGATGTTTATTTTCCCAGTTTTCTTGGCCTTAGAGGCTTTCTGCGCCCTCGTTATAATGTCTATTACATCGCGTCCCGTCATGATATCTTCAACTCCAAATACCCCCTTGTCCGCACCGCGTATCAGTGCCATCGCAAGAACCGGGTCGTCCATATCGTCAATCCTGTATGAAGGCGCATGAGGATATTCGTTCGGAATAACAAGGCCGTACATGTTCGAGATTTGAACGCTAGGATTAAGACTGTGTTCAGGCGGAACATCTGAGTAATGGCACAACGATAATGCTACCCCCGATTTCAGCAGCTCCCACTGTACCCGCATAGGGTGAACGTTTCGGGGCATTCGGTTATCCCTTACACTCACTGCCGCAAGTGCTCCTGCTGCCTGACCCGTCATCATCGTTATGGGCTGAAGCCTCAATGCTCCTGCGCTAAGCCTCGATGCAGATATATTCTTCTCCGCCGCTATAAGTCCGTCTGTCTCGTTCGGTATAAGTATGTCCATAGGAACTTGGAAAGGCCCGCGTGGCCGGTTTACCTCCTGAAGCCTCATCGTCTCGTCAAGTTCCCACTCCGTGTCAGCGTCAGTGTTTGCTCCGTGAAGGTCAAGTATATACCCTCCTATTGCGATTGCGTCAGAAAACTCACTGCTTGTATGGCCGTCCCTGTAACTCAGTGAGTTTTTCAGTATCTCATGCGATGTCAGTGTATGCGCCCCGATTATACGTCTTGATTCCCTGATATAAGGCATAACAGGCATTCGTCGTACTATCTCCTGCCATTCGCGGGGAAGTCCTTTTGCAGCTTCGGGAAGTATCCTGTTCTTGTACTCGTCATCTGCAACTGACCAGTCTTCACCCAGCTCGTTCTGAATGTAATATATGAAGTGTAACGTCTTTATGAGTGCCTCATGCTCTATCTGAACACGCAGGTTTCTGTCCTCAAGATAGCTTACAGGCAGTCCCCTTTTACCGTTTATCCATGAATATGTACCGGGATAGTCATTGCCCCAGTTTACGCTGGTTTTTGTGATGAACTCCCTGTTTTCCCTGCTTGCGTCATAATTATATGGGTTGGAACTGTCTGGAAGTCCTCTGTATGCGTTGTGGGTGATGAAATTCACTGGAAGCTGAACAGGATATACATTCCTGAAATTGAAACCGTCCGCACTGACATAGCTCTCGTAATTTCGTTTTGCAAGTTCGTAACCTGGAAGCGGCGTACTGGGCTTGAGATATTCCGGAACTCCTCCTGAATATTTATGGAGTATCGCTGTCCATGTTATGTCCTGTATCATCGCGTTTTGGTCTATGAATTTTGAGATGGAATTGCCAGCCCTGTAAGGTGTCTTTGTGAGGGGAAGAATATCGCCGTATTCCGTTGCATCAATCAAGACTTTGCAGGAGTAACTTCTGTTTCCAGAAGGTGTCTTTACTGTTACGCCTGAAACTGCGCGTTTGTCCTTTTGAACGCTGATAATCTCCGAGTTCATGAGAAATTCAAGAGTTCCCCTTCTTCTTGCCTCGTTAATCATCGACACTAACGCTTCCTGCCCTATATGAGGCTCAAAGGCCAATGTCCTGTTGTCCCAGTAACACGTACCCATAGACTTCCCGCGTGAGTCGTAGTAGCTCTTTATACGGTTGATGAACTCAAGGTATATTCCGCTCTTCTGCCTGCTCATGTCGTCCATCGTGCTTACACCCGCCGCAGTTGCCTGGCCTCCAATCCATGACGTACTCTCCACAACCAGCACACTTGTACCCATTCTTGCGGCCTGTATTGCTGCGGATATGCCTCCTGTTCCTCCTCCGGCTACTATAATGTCGTATGAACTGCGGGGTTGTCTTGATGTTCTTGATGCTGCGGAAGTGATAAGGATTAACGATATGATGAGCAAAATTTTTCTGACACTCAAAGTATAACACTGCCTCCTGAAAAAATAATTGTCAATGATACACCCTCAAAGTAAAATACAGGCAAAAACTTTTTTCCCGGAGGTATACCGCCATACATACTCAATATATGAAACGGGCTTTATCGCTTGCATCTCTAGGAATGGGCAGAACTTCTCCCAACCCTATGGTCGGCTGTGTAATCGTTAAGGACGGAAGTATCATCGGCGAGGGCTGGCACCACCAATGCGGTAATCCCCACGCAGAAATCGAGGCTCTCAATGACGCTCAATCTCGCGGCGAAAGTGTAAAGGGTGCGAGGGTTTATGTTACGCTTGAGCCATGCAGCCATTACGGGAAGACACCTCCGTGCGCAAACAGGCTTGTTAATGAGGGAGTCAGCGAGGTAATTATCGCCATGAGAGACCCTAACCCTAAAGTAGACGGACGAGGCATAAATATTCTCCGTGAGGCAGGCATTAGGGTTACAGAGCTTCCAGAGTTTGAGGCTGAGGCAAAGTTCCTTAACAGGGGCTTCATCTTCGCGCAGAAGTATCACAGACCATTCATCACCCTCAAAGCAGCAACAAGTCTTGATGGCCGTATGTGTCTCGCAAACGGTTCTAGCAAATGGCTGACAGGTATACTTGCCAGAACCCACGCTCACAGGATACGTTCCGAGAATGACGCTGTGCTTGTTGGAGTTAGAACTGTAATTGCAGATAACCCTGAACTTACAGTGCGCAATGTCAGAGGGATTAATCCCTTACGCGTAGTGCTTGACGCTAACCTTTCAACGCCGTCAACCGCGAAAGTCATAGGCCATGACGGGAAATGCTTGATCCTTACATCAGAGAATGCAGGCAGTGAAAGTATCACGGTACTTGAAGACGCTGGAGCAGAAATAGCTGTCATGCCTTCACGCGGCAGCCGCATAGATTTGCATTCGGCAGTGAAGTACCTTGCTGAAAGAGGGGTATTAAGGCTCATGGTAGAGGGAGGAGCTGAGGTATTGAGTTCATTCCTGAGAGAATGGCTTGCGG
>CALAUZ010000305.1 GCA_937892105.1 uncultured Fretibacterium sp.
CACGAATATACTTGAGTATAACTACCTTACAGGCATGAACACATACAGGTCTGACATTGGGTCAGCTCAAGTTACCATAGTTGTAACCGATAGGCCAGCTAACAGCAACACCGTCAACACAGACGGAGGAAACGGTGGCAATACGGATGGCGTAACAGGCAGTGGAGGCGGAGGCGGAGGCTGTAACTCATCAACCGCAATACTAGGAGCATTACTCGTGGCATTAACCGCTTTCAAGAAGTCCCAAAGATAATACGCAACTACAATCCCCCTTCCACTAACCGAAGGGGGGAATTTTCACCTTCATCACTGCTGGAAAAATGATAGAATACTTCCCATCATTCTTACACAGGAGATACTCACATGGACTACAGAACCGAACGCGACTCAATGGGTGAGATGAAAGTCCCGTCATGGTCATACTGGGGAGCGCAAACCCAACGAAGCTCCGAAAATTTTTCCCCCAATACAGAACATATGCCTATGCCCATAATTCACGCTCTCGCAGTCGTTAAGAAAGCCTCTGCAATCGCCAACAATAAGGCAGGAAGGATAGACCAGAAACGCAGAGACATCATCATCACTGTATGCGATGAAATTCTGGCCGGTAAACTTGACGCTCATTTCCCACTCGTTGTGTGGCAGACAGGTTCAGGCACTCAGACAAATATGAACGTCAACGAGGTAATCGCCAACAGAGGCAACGAGATTGCGGGCGAAAAACTCCTTCACCCCAATGACCACGTCAACATGTCCCAAAGTTCAAATGACACCTTCCCTTCAGCAATTCATATCTCAGCTGTCATGGAGATTACTGGCCACCTTTTCCCAGCTCTTGACGAGGGTATAATCACCCTCGAACGCCTCAAGAATGAGAACATGGCCGTCATTAAAACTGGACGCACCCACCTTCAAGACGCTGTGCCGATAACGTTCGGGCAGGAGATTTCAGCGTGGCAGGAGATGTTGTCGCACGGTAAGGATTGCATTGCTCAGGCCATGACGAAGCTCTACCGTCTTGCGCTCGGAGGTACTGCGGTCGGAACGGGTCTTAACGCTCCCAAAGGTTTTGCGGAAGAGGCAGCACGCGAGATTTCAGCACTCACAGGACAGCCATTCATCACCAGTTCCAACAAGTTCCACGCTCTGTCATCACAGGGGGCAATCGTGCAGGTTCATGGGGCATTGAAGGCTCTTGCGGCTGACATGATGAAGATTGCGAACGATATACGCTGGCTTTCGTCCGGCCCTCGTTGCGGTCTTGGCGAGATATTTATCCCTGAGAACGAGCCGGGAAGCTCCATAATGCCCGGAAAGGTCAATCCCACACAATGCGAGGCTCTAACTATGGCGGCTGTGCAGGTAATGGGTAATGACGCGGCTATAGGTTTTGCGGCCTCACAGGGAAACTTCCAGCTTAATGTTTTCATGCCCGTGATTGCGTATAACTTCCTTCAGTCAGTTAATCTCCTGAGTGAAGTATTTTCGTACTTTGTGAGGAAATGTCTTGCTGGTATCAGGCCGAATACCGTCAAAATGTCCGAGAACCTTGCGAAATCCCTCATGCTCGTTACAGCCCTCAACACTCACACAGGCTATGACAATGCCGCAAAAATCGCTAAGAATGCACACGAGAATAACATTACCCTGAAGGAGTCTGCTGTTTCATTGGGGATACTTACAGCAGAGGAGTATGACAGTTACATTAATCCCGCTGAAATGGTGTGATA
>CALAUZ010000306.1 GCA_937892105.1 uncultured Fretibacterium sp.
TATATTGCAATGCTTGAACGTGCCGCGTCAAATATTGAGTGTTTTCACAGGAGACAGCTTCACGAAGGTTTCATGTTTTCGCCCAAAGAAGGTGTGATACTTGGCCAAAGAGTGATACCGCTTCAGAGGGTTGGAATATACGTTCCAGGCGGGACAGCTTCATATCCTTCAAGCGTGTTGATGAATGCGTTGCCAGCGAGGGTAGCAGGGTGCGGGGAAGTTATGATTGCGACACCGCCGGAAATTTCCCCGAAGATTATTGCTGCGGCGAAAGTGTCAGGCGTTCACCGTATATTCAAGATGGGAGGGGCTCAAGCGATAGGTGCGTTTGCGTTTGGGACAGAGAGTGTCCCGAGAGTGGACAAGATAACGGGGCCCGGCAATGCGTATGTTGCGGAGGCCAAACGCCAGGTATTCGGCCGGACGGGGATAGATATGGTTGCTGGGCCAAGCGAGATAGTAATTGTGGCGGACAGGAATAATTTTGCCGGACACCTTGCGGCGGATATGCTTGCACAGGCGGAACACGATGTAAATGCGAGGGCAGTGCTAATCACCAATTCCCGAAGATTTGCGCAGAACATCAACGCTGAAATAGAAGTGCAGGCAGGGAAGCTGGAACGTTATGACATAGCCCGTGCTTCAATCGACAACAACGGAATGATAATCGTGGTGAGTAATTGGGGGCAGGCAGTGGACATTGTGAATGAGATTGCGCCCGAACACCTTGAATTATGCGTTGAAGAACCATTCGAGTGGCTGACGAAGATACGCAATGCAGGCAGTATATTTCTAGGGCGGCATTCACCTGAAGCACTCGGGGACTATTATGCCGGAGCAAACCATACGCTGCCGACGATGGGGACGGCAAGGTTTTCCAGCCCGTTATCGGTTGATGATTTCGTGAAGAAGATGCAGTACATGTACTATGACGGCCAGGCATTGAGGGAAGCGTCGAGGGATATAGAGGAGTTTGCGATGTCAGAAGGATTGACCGGACATGCCAGGAGCATAACGATACGGAGGGACTAAATGTATGAGCGTGAACTGCGGGTAATGCCGTCAGATGTTTCCTGTAACGGGACGATAAAACTGCGTAATCTTCTGAATTACTTTCAGGATACGGCTGGATTAGCTGTTGAGGATATCGAGGGAACGGCGGCGGAACTTTTTTCGAGGGGATATGCGTGGGTATTGTCGAGATATGAGATAGATTTTGCGGGAAAACTGCCTGCACTAGATGAAACATTCACGATAATGACATACCATGACCCCAATCACGGCTACAACACGCTGCGCTGCTTCAGGGTTAAAGCGTCAGACGGAAGGGACATAATCACCGCAAAGACATCGTGGTTATTGGTTGATACTAAGGCTGGCAGGCCCACGAAACCCGCCGCGCACATACCAGGATTAGCACAAAGCAATACTCAAGCGATACCATCGGATTTCACTGACATACCGGCATTTGATGACACGGAAATTGCAAAGACCATAGATTTTCCCGTAATGTTTCACGACCTGGACTACAATTCCCATGTGAACAACGCCGCATATTTCGAATGGGTGTATGACGGTTCGCCTGTGGACGTGATGGAGAATGAGCTTGCGAAGATGTGCGCATCATTTCGTTCCGGAGCGCGATTGGGGGAGAATGTGAGGCTTCAATTCTCGTTGAAAGATGAAGTGTCATTGTGCCGTGTATTGCGTCAAGGAGTGAAGAAGCCTTGTGCGGAATTTATGTGTGTATGGCGGAAGAAGGAGCGTGAATGAATATTGCCGGAGAAGTCGGAGCAGAAACAGCAGAATATAGTGATAGTAGGAGCGGGTGAAGTCGGGCGTAATGTAGCAGGCCGCCTCTCAAGCGAGGGCCATAACGTATATCTTGTCGAGAAGGACGAGGAGAAATCACGACGTGCCGATGAGGAGCTGGACGTTGAGGTAATACGCGGGAACGGAGCGAGGCCTAATGTGTTGTCGAAAGCGGGGGTATCGCCAAGCGGTGATGCAGATATTCTGATAGCGTGTACGGACAGGGACGAAGTGAACATGCTTTCCTGCTGGATAGCGCACAGTGCCGGAGTGCCGTACGTAATATCGCGTGCCAGAAACCTTGAATTTACGGACAGTCCAGACTGGGGCGAGAAGCTGGGAATAAACCTTATGATATCCCCAGAACGTTCGATAGCCCGTGAAATTTCTGGACTTCTTGAAGTCAAGGCGGCAACCCATGCAGCGGAATTATTGCGTGGAAAAGCGGCATTATACACCCTCAAAATCGCTGAGAACTCCCCCTTGGTTGACATGGCATTGAAGGATATCCGTCCTAAATTCCCCGACTTAATGGCTGTATTCGTCCATGTGGAACACGAAAACGGAGTATCAGGCGTTCCCAATGGTTTCACAGTCTTGAAGGCCGGAGATGTCTGCTATGTCGTAACGTACAAGAAAAGTGCGTGGCTGTTGCAGAAGCTGTTTCAGCCCTCAGACGATGAGACCCAATCTCTGCGAAAGATATTCATAGTAGGCGGAGGAAAGCTGGGAAGCCAGATAGCGTTGATGATAAAGCGTGATTTCGGCAACGTAAGCCTTCGTTTAATCGACAAGGACAAGGAGAAGTGCGAACGATTATCGGAGGAATTTGGCGGTGCATTAGTTCTGAACATAGACGGAGCGGACAAGAACGCCTTAATTGAGGAGGGTATAGAGGAGGCTGACGCGTACATATGTGCGACGGATTACGATGAACTCAACCTGATATATTGTGCGATGGCCAAGAGAATGGGAGCGAAGAAGACCATAGCGATAGTGAAGCGCAAGGATTATCAGGACATGTCATCATGTATGCCAGTAGACGCAATAGTAGACCCTAACGAGGCTTTGGCGAATGTAATTCTTCGTGTAGTGCATTATCCAGGCCATACATTAGCATTCTCAATGATAGACAGGATAAACGCAGAGATGCTGGAAGTAGTACTGCCGCCTGACATAGGCATAATCGGGAAGACATTGGCAGAGATACGGTTGCGTAAGGGAGCAGTAGCTGCGCTTATAGGGCGTGGGAACGATGTACTAGTCCCAACGGGAGCGACGCGAATGATGTCTGGCGACCATGTAATATTATTTGCGTTGACTGAAATGATGCCAGAGACGGCGGAATTATTTGGAGCGGACAGCGGCCATGAAGGTTAAAGCTGTATTACGTGTACTAGGGTTCATATGCCTGGTAGTATCATGCGCAATGATAATCCCGTTAAGTCTTTCATTATGGGACGGAACGAGCGATGCCAAAGCCTTTATCGTATCCATATCATTGGGAGCAATCCTAAGCCTAATCGTCATCAATCGTACATCAGGAAGCCTTAACGCTTCGATGGGGATACGAGAGGGAGTAGGAGTAACAGGATTTGCGTGGCTTATAGCGTCAGCGGTAGGTGCAATGCCATACTGGCTGTCAGGTGAAGTGCCAGGTTATACTGATGCATTTTTCGAGGCAGTATCAGGATTTACGACGACGGGAGCTACGATACTGACGGAGATAGAGATATTGCCGCGTGGGCTGTTGCTGTGGCGTTCGCTTACGCACCTGATGGGAGGAATGGGGATAATAGTATTGAGCCTTGCGGTACTGCCATTTCTGGGAGTGTCTGGAATGTCGATGTACAAGGCGGAAGTACCAGGAGTAGAGGCGGGAAAGGTAACGCCCAGGCTGCACCAGACAGCAGTACGGTTATGGGGAGTATATGTATTCCTGACGTTATCGGAGACTGTATTGCTGATGATAGGAGGAATGACATTATTTGACGCATTCTGCCATTCATGCAGTACGATAGCGACGGGAGGATTTTCGACGAAGAACAGCTCTATCGCCTACTTCACAAGTCCATTCATACAATGGGTAATAATAATCTTTATGTTTTTGTCGGGAGTAAATTTTTCGCTGTATTTTATGATGCCGCAGAAGAAATTTCGAGAGATTATTGCGGACGAGGAACTTCGAGGGTATACTATTACGGTTTTAATATCCGCATTCGCAATGACCTTATCACTACATATGTCTGGAAGGTTTAGTGGTATAGAAGATACGTTGAGGCGTACCTTCTTCCACGCTATCAGTGTAATGACGACGACGGGATTTGTTGTTGAGGATTACAATCTGTGGCCGGAATTTACGAAGTTTATATTCATAATCTTAATGTTCATAGGAGCGTCAGGTGGTTCAACGGGAGGGGGCTGTAAAGTCTCACGTTTCATCATAATAGGCAGACACCTGAAGGCCGAAACATTGAGGCTTCTCCACCCCCGTGCAGTAATCACGGCGCGAATGGACGGAAAGCCAATTCCCCGAAGCACATTAGATGGGGCGTGTGCATTTTTTGTGTTGTACATGGCAATATTGACGTTAGGGACGGTAATAACGACGGCATTTGGGATAGATATATTGACGGCGTTTACCGGAGTACTGACGTGTTTAAGCAATGTAGGGCCAGGATTGAACAGGTTAGGGCCTGTAGAGAATTTTTCGTGGCTGCCTGGAATAGTGAAGTGGTTATTTTCGTTCTGTATGTTAGCTGGGAGATTAGAGTTATTTGCTGTAATACTGCTCTTCCTTCCAGGAACGTATAAGAAATAGTCAGTAAAAGCTGATACCGTTTTTGAGGATATGCCGTTAAAATACAGTTATAAGCAAAACAGGAGATGATAAAAACTTGGGTTACGGCTACAGAAACGATGACCGTACTGTTAAGATACAGGCAAGGCTACAGATAGTATCATTCTTCAGCGGTTCAGCAACGATGATACTTGAGCTTGCAGGTTCAAGGTTAGTTGCGCCATTTTTCGGTACAAGCCTGATAGTATGGACAGCGTTAATAGGGATAATAATGACGAGCCTCTGTATTGGGAACTGGTTAGGCGGAAGTATTGCAGACCGCAGGCCGGAAGGCAAATTGCTAGGACGTATACTGATGTTCTCGGCAATAATCATAGCGGTAACGGCATTTGCGAGCAACTGGATACTGACACGGCTTCAGGAGTTGAACCTTAATCTCTACATATCATCGGTATATGCATCAGTGTCGATATTCTGTCCATCAAGTGTATTATTGGGAATGGTCTCGCCATTTGTAGCGCGTTTAGCAATGCAGAACGTGGACAGTTCGGGAGCAGTAGTGGGGAGATTGTCTGCGTTGAACAGTGCTGGTAGCATTCTAGGGACGTTTATGGGAGGATTTGTGCTGATATCGCTGTTCCCATCGGGAGTAATCCTAATGCTTGTGGCGAGTATGTTAGCGGTGCTGTCAGTGCTTGTGTACACGGGAGCATGGCGAAGGATTATAGCGGTAGTAGTATTCGTGCTGTTATCATGTGAGGCAAAATACGCGGACACTCACGGTCTTCCATTCTCGCCAATAGGAGTACAGCTAGACACAGCCTACAATCACCTTTCAATAGTGGAAAGCATAGACACCCGTAACGGCAGGCGTGTGCGAGTACTTATAACCAATCCTGACGCGGCGCAGTCATTAATGTACATGGACAACCCATCGGAATTGGTGAGCGAATACACGAAGTTCTATGACTTAGCGTTTCATTACAAGCCCGACACGAAGCGTGTATTAATGCTTGGAGGAGGGGGTTATTGTGTCCCTAGATACCTTCTTGAGAACAGGCGGGACGTTTCGGTTGATGTAGTGGAATTAGATCCAGGAGTAACGGAAGCGGCGCGGCAGTATTTCAACCTGAAGGACGATGAGAACATGAGGATATACCATGAGGACGCGAGAACGTTCCTGAACCGAGCAGGGCACAGCAAGATAGAGCCCTACGACGCAATATTCATGGACACATTCAGTTCATGGACAGTGATACCGTTCCAGATGACGACGATAGAGACTGCGGCGAGACTTCGAGCACTTCTGAAGCCAGACGGGGTATTAATAGTGAACATCATAGCGTCAGTGCATGGGCCGAAATCGGGAGTATTTCACGGTATCTATAAGGCGTTCAGCAGTTCATTTGATACGATGATGATATTTCCAGTGAATGCGCCTGAGACGAAGTATGCGTATGCGTTGCAGAACATAATCCTGGTAGGAATGAACGGTGATTATGCGGCGGTGTCAGAGCCGGACAAGAAGTACGAGAGATTATTGTCTCATCAATGGCTTGAAGGTTTCACGCCTGACCCTGTAGTGCCAGCATTCTGTGATGAATATGCGCCTGTAGAGAGATATGCGCTGATACAGTAGGAGAGATATCGGAATGAAAAACAATCGAAAGGGTATACCCGAAAAGTACATGCGGTTGCCGTTAGTACCGTCATGGCCGTTAATGCCGTTATGGATAATATCGCTGACGTTCCCAAATCTTGTGTATTCAGGGGTACTGTTTGCGGACACACTGCACATACTGAAGTGGACTGTAACGGGAACACCTGTTGCGTGTGCGGCGGTGATAGCGGGGTACATGCTGATACGGTACGGGAAAGAGAGAGTGCCGTTAAAACTTGACCTTTTCGCGGTATTATGGGGAATAATCCTGATATACTGTGCGATACAGCCGTTGTGGGTAAGCGTTTCTATGCGATGATGATGGTTGGCTTCATGCTGGCTATTCTG
>CALAUZ010000307.1 GCA_937892105.1 uncultured Fretibacterium sp.
CCCTACAGCGTGGTTATAGCTGTAAAAATCACCATTTCCCGCTGACACATAAGCCGTATTCCCACTTACCCAAGCGTCTTGTATTGCTCCATGCGTAAAATTCTCTGGCTTATTATCTAGTAATTTATCTTCAGAGAGATGCTGAAATACAGGGTATTCAAGAACCATTGACGCACTCTTTTTATGTCTCAGTTGCAATGCTATCGGCGAAAACCTTTTTATTGCCCTGAAACCAAGACTGCCTTCATAATATCCAACACCATAATTGAGAAGTTTTTTACTTGTTGATACATACAGACCGTCATTCGACAAAAACGGAAATCCACTTTTCCTGTCCGCATCGCTACTGGCACAATTCACATATGAAAATTCTCCTTCTTCAAGCCTATAGCAGTTCTTTGAAGAATATTTCCAGTATTCATTATTGTTCTGCCATCGCTCTACATATCCAGATGTAGTAGTTTCATTATAATGGCGATGACACGCACTAGCCTCCAGCCTGCCGTCAGAATATCGCCTAACGTAAAAATATCTTTCTTCAAAAGCGTAATCAAATGAATTTATCTTACCTTGCGCTAGTCCGATAATCGTTTGTTCTAAACCTTCTATAGGCTCTCTGGCAGGGACAGTCTTTGTACGTATGGGCGGAGAAACATTATTTGAAACACTACCATATGTACTACCTGAATAAAATCCACATATACCGCAATAATAGTATTTGCCATCAGGTGTTTTTGCTCCAAACCCTCTATAATGTTGCGCCAGTGCGTAAGCCTGCGGGATATTTAGAGCGCGAAACCCATATTCATCTGCCTCAGTGTTATCGCTCCATGTGCCTGACTTAGCACCTACTGCATATACGTTATACACTGGAGGCGCAGGAGAAACAACCTGCAACTTCACATTTTTCGTATCAATACCGTAATTCGTCTCAACCGTTACGGGTATCGTATATTCCCCAATATCTTCCGGCCTTCCTGTGAATGTCCCTGTCAATTCGTCAAAAACCACGCCCCAGGGAACATTACTAGCACTCCATCTGACGCGTGTTATTTTCGGCGGCATCGTTCTACTCCGTTTTCCTCACGTTCGTGCCTTTGACTTCATATGCTGCCATCTCTGCGTCCGCTGTTACTACTATCGTCTGGCCGGGCGTTATTATCGGCATCCAATTTTCTGGGGTCTCTATTACTATCGTTATTGTCTGAGTGTCTGAACCGTAATTCGTTGTTACTACTATCGTTGGAGTATACGTTCCTGGCTCGGCAAGTGGTGTCCCGCTTATTACGCCTGTATCCTCATCTATCACTAATCCTTCGGGAAGTCCGAACGCCTCCCACTTTACTTCTGTTATGTTAATTGCCATTGCTTGATGAACCTCCTGAATTTATATTTTTGCTACCAGTCTTACAACTCTTGACTTCATAATCGCTTAGTTCTTCTCCTAATGTTATCTTTATCGTCTGGCCAGGTTTGATTTTAGGCCGTAAATCTTCATTCATTCGTCTATCAATCCATTCTATTTGTTCCCGCGTCAAGTGGTAATGTCCTTCTTCATTCCCGCCTAAAAGGTTGTCTAATTCTTCATGGTCGCATAAAAAACTCATACTATGCGCTTTTGTCGGCACTGTTGGCGTTCCTATACCTGCTCCATGCCGAAATACAAACTCATCTAGATAACCCTTGTACCCGCCTAGTGTCAGTCGTTCGGGCGTTATGTCTGAACCTGAGATTTTCCCGTTTATGACTAACTCGCCGTCAAGGTACACACTCGCTTCTCCGCCTGAAATACGGAGTAAGATATGATGCCACGTATCCATATGAGACCATGTCGCAGAACTTATTGCCATTTCTGAGATTGCGTCCAAGCCCCATGCTGACGATTGAAGCGTTATTCTTCCATTGCTCATTATCCCTAGCGTAAGACCATCGCCAAACCTCATAAGGTTTCCTGACCTCGCTGCTCGTTCTCGCATGTCGTAATCCCACTCGCATATGTACGCATGACTAGCCGAGTCTCTTTTGTCATTCCATTTCCCTGACGCTAACAGCTCTGCGCAGTCTTCTCCGTTCAGGTCGTTAGGTTCTCCGCTGTTCCAATTCGTATAGCTCCACTCTTCGCCACTAACCCACTTCCATGCGCCTTCAGTTTATTCATCACTTGCTCCAAGCCAGACAACATTACCGCCCGACAATGACACGAGAAAATCATTCTTTCCCGCACTCGTGCTTGTGGCTAGGTGTCCGCCGAGTTCTTCACAGACCGTTTTAGCTGTATTCCATGTTGCTGTTATTCCGAAATTCTTGAACGTATGACCGTTATAGAATGCATAGCCGTTATTGCTCAATTCTTGGTCAAGCTCATCTACTGCCGACTTCAGAGCCTCTAAATCTGCCTTCACGAAAAACTCAGCCTCATACGCTCCGTTCGCTTCAAGGTTGTATATCCCTGTCGTGTTTGTACATATGGCTTTGCCTGTAGTGTCTAAGAACTCTGCGCAGCCTGTCCCGAATTTTGACGCGCTTGACTGTACGGCGTTACCTTCAAAACTCCATGTCTCTTTAATGTCAAAGTGCTTTTGCATTCTTATTGGGCTGTTATCCATGTGAAAAAACACCTGCCCTGCTCATCGGTCTACTTCAAATGTCAAATACATCATGTCCCAATGAAGTACTTTAAAGGAAGTCTGTATGCCCAACCTGCCACAATCCGGTCCAAATGCTATTGTCGCCCTAAGATATGGGTACTGGCTTTTAGGGAATTTACCACCTGTCGCTTCATCATACTTGGCTTTGTAGTCATCCAAATTAGTACGCATTTCTGTTACATCTTGTTTTATCCCCACCCAAACAGGCTTGAGATAATCAGTTGTCTGTGTAATTTTCACAAGCGGCTCGCCTGCGTCAACGACAACGTCTGTTTCATGTTCCTTCAGTCTTATCGACCAGTCTAGATGTGTACTATCCAATACCTTCTGGTTCGGTGCCCACTCCCCAACCTCCTCTAGGCTGTTTATTTTCGGCCTCGCGTACAGCTTTATCTTCTTTGTAGTTACATCACTGAAACGCCAGTTTAGACCAGCGACCCAGAGCAGGCTTACTGACGCGACTCCGTCTATAGCCCCGGAGCTTGCGCCCCTG
>CALAUZ010000308.1 GCA_937892105.1 uncultured Fretibacterium sp.
TTTTGGGTTAACATCTGCACTGCCTCCCCCACAGGGTTTGTCGGCTGCGCCAAAATTCTCCCTTATATGTTCACTACGTTCTTAGAAATATCTTCTCGATTCATTCATTCGGATAAGGCTAAGGGTGTTAAACGCTTACTTTTTCGCCACAATATATTGAGCAAGAAATATCAATATTTAACGAAACAAACAACTATATAAAAGAACGAAAGACAATAATATATAGTTTAAGGAAGGTGGGACACACTTTCAAAAACGGCTTAAACACTGCGTTTTCGCCTATTTTTGGCCTACTTGGAGCGTATTCCATCTTAATAAATGTTAATTACGTTAAAAATGCGATTTTTGAAAATAATTTTAAGCAGTTTCCGCACTTTTCTACCGTTTAGAGGCTAAATATCTGATAATCAACGATGTTTATCTTTTGCGTCGGAAAGTAGGTTTTGCATGGAAGACTAAGACTGAAGAGTGGAAAAAGTGATTAGGAATGTTTGGCTATTAGCTGTTCCGTTAGGCGACAGCATAAAATTTGACAAAAGAAAGGAGATAAAATAGAAAAAGCAAGAAGAAGGTCAAGTGAGCATATCAAATCACGACAGAATTTTGCCATTACTTTCAGAGAAAAACGTCCACTTTTTGCCCACCTTTTTGGTTTTGGGTAATATTTTGGGGAAATTCTACAATTTTTTGCCCCGACTTTTGGATATTATTTGTAATTTTGCAGCCGAAAAAGATAACAAAAGTAAGGTATGGCATATTACAAAAGACATATTGACAAGCAACTGCTTGAATGGAAAGATTCTCCACGCAGGAAACCTCTCCTGATACGCGGAGCCAGACAAGTAGGCAAATCAACAGCTGTAAGAGAACTCGGAAAGCAGTTCCGTTATTTTGTAGAAATCAATCTGGAAAAACAGCCTAGCCTGCTCCAGATGTTTCCCGAGAACATCGATGTCAAGAAGACGTGTGAGAAACTGAGCGGGACTCTGGGCATACCCATTGTGCCGGGGGAAACGCTTCTGTTTATTGATGAAATACAAATCTCGAAGGAAGCCATCATGTCACTACGATATTTCAAGGAGGACTACCCGGAACTGCACGTTATAGCAGCAGGTTCCCTTTTGGAGTTCGCCTTGGATGAGCTCCCGTCATTCGGCGTAGGAAGAATTCGCCCGCTTTATATGTACCCCTTCTCGTTTGATGAGTTCCTAATGGCACAAGGACTCGACCTGACCATTAGCTATAAGAAAAAAGCAACAAGTGAAGAGCCGTTGACGGACAAGGCCCATAAGGACATGATTGACCAGATACGTACCTTCTATCTTGTTGGCGGTATGCCGGCTGCCGTGACAGAGTGGATAGAATCACGCAGCTACATAGAGGTCTCGCATGTTCACACAGACATCATCCAGACATACGAAGATGACTTCAACAAGTATAAGAAGCGAGTCTCCCCTATCCTACTCCGTCAGGTGCTCCGTTCTGCAGCACTACAGGTTGGCAGCAAATTTGTATATTCAGCAGCTGTAAGGGATGTACATTCATCCGTCGTACGAGAAGCCTTGCATCTGCTGACGCTTGCTGGCCTGATAACGCCTGTGAAGCACACAGACGGCACAGGCCTTCCTCTCGGGGCCGAGGAGAACAACCATTATGTGAAATATCTGTTCTACGACTTAGGCGTGATGCTGACCATGCTAGACATCCCTGCTGCCGATATCCTGACAGCATCCGACGTGGAATTGGTGAACAAGGGAGGCGTCTCAGAGATGTTCGCTGGACTGGAAATGAAAAAGTATCGCGACTATTTCCAGAAGCCAGAGATGCACTATTGGCAGAACACGAAGAAAGGAAGCAATGCAGAAGTGGACTATCTGAGAATGCGTGGCGGTAAGGTGCTACCCGTAGAGGTAAAGGCCAATACGCAGGGAAGTATGCAGAGCCTCTGGATTTTCATGAGAAAGCGTAAGCTGCACGAAGCCATCAGGACTTCGCTAGAAAACTTCGGCCAGTTCGACTATTACGACCCAAAGGATGAATTCGAGCAACGTCATGTGGATATTGTTCCTCTCTATGCATTGAGTAATCTGGAATTGTAAAACGAAGCATTCGGTCATGAATTGTTAAAAACGAAACTGTTTGTACATACGCTTCTTGTATTTTGCTTTTACTATCTCGTATGAGTTTCGGGTCAGTTCCTTCAGAAGATTGTCGGGAGCTGTTTCTGGAGTGATACCAATCCAATGCTTCGGAGATTCGTTGTACGGATTCCCGATACATTCGTACTGAGCCTTCAAGTCTTCAATGCGCTCTGGCTGACATTTCATCGATATTACTAAGAAATCATTGCAATCAAAGAATGAAAACATGTGACCTGAAACGTAGAAAACCAATACACCTTCTCCGTTCTTAAACTTCTGAAAAGGCAGTTTCTCTTCCACGTCATTGCCTAATGACAGGCAAAACTCACGATAGTCCTCTATATTCATTACTTTTGTTCTTTATTGTTCGTCACACGCTCCGCAGTTGCTGCAGCCGTTGCATGTCATCCGACTGCCACAGGTAGCGCAGTGTTCGCGAAAGAACGGTTCTGGTAATATGATGTCAGTTCCGAAGAGCGTTCCTTCCGGCAAGCGCAGCAGCCTTGGCAA
>CALAUZ010000309.1 GCA_937892105.1 uncultured Fretibacterium sp.
TTCGCCCCATATCTTGATTCCCTCCAACTGCTCCTGCTGCATGGGGATGAACTTTTATATATGAAGCATCTATCATTAACCATTCAAAATCTGGGTCATGCACAAACATATTGAATAATTTTTCCCACACTCCTTTATCTCGCCAGCGACAAAAACGACGGTTTGTATTTTTCCAATCTCCATATTCTGGCGGTAAATCTCTCCATGGTGCACCTGTGCGTAAAATTCATATAACAGCTAATTTCCACACTTTATCTGAAATATCATGTCGCCTGTAATCTTCTACCATATTCTTTCACCTGTCTCGATCCAATTTTACATAATTTTACACCCATTGACGACACTACCTAAGTATGACTATTCTAGCATAACCGCAAAATGTTCGTCATTGTCAATTTCCTTCCATGTCTCGATAAACTAAGCACGATCTTTGTTAATCATCATTGTAAAAGTGTCGAAGGCATAGACATGAATTACCTTCAGAAAATGCGCTATTAACTGCTTGTCTTATGCAAAATTTCAACTCACGGAAATTGCCGGAGTACTCACGATCTTCAAGATATTTTATGGCGTCAAGGCTTATTCTTTGCACTTTACGTTGAACATTCGGTATAACCGGATTCACGTTGTCGTTCTGTAAAAGCATGCTGATTAACAGACGCATATCTTGTTTTCTCTCACTTATCGGCGGAATTTCTATAACATGCTCAAAACGATTCAGAATATCTTTACGGAAGGTTGAATCATTCTTAACGTCTTTATTCGTTGCAGCGATTAATATACATGGCGAACATACTGTGCTGGTCATTCCGCGAGGCAATACTTGGCCATTGTCCATATACGTTAACAAATGCGTTTGTGTTTCAGTATCCATGTCACCAATTTCGTCAAGAAATACAACTTCACCACAATGTCCAATAAATACTCCCATTCTGTCGCGATCGGAATCAGTGTATGAACCTTTTTCAGCTCCGAATAGCATAAGGTCTATTGATTCTTTGTTGTATGACGAGATATTTATCTTTGTAAGCTCTTTATCGGGCATGATTACACTAGCAGCTATACTTGATAGCAAAGATTTTCCACAGCCTGTCTCACCTAACAATAACATGGAAGGTACACGAAAAGAAGTTTTTCCAAGAAAATTTTTTATCTCAGCGCAACGTTTTTTCAGGTCAATCATCTCTTTTATATTGCCTCGAAGTTTTCGCAAGATCGGATCGTCCAAAGATAATAATGCGTCTTTGTATTTCCTAGCCATTCTCTGCATTGAAGGTGTTGAGAACAAGCTAATAAATTCTGTATCGCAATCGTTGTTCACTTTTACTTTCCAGTCAACAGGCTTTGAGAAGTCTCTTTCCTGAAGGCCACGTTTACGTAGCACGTGACGCAGTAAATTCTTGACAACTTCCGAAAATTGCCCAAACTCCTCCATATCTTTTTGTGCGCTGAAAAGTTTTGAAGCTCTAAATATCGCTCTCACGTAATATAATGGATTTTGGGAGACTGCATTAACATTTTTATTCCAAATATCATCAGTCAATAGTATTACAGCAGGGATAGGACGCACGGGGATTTGTTCATGTTCATCAGTGTGCTTAGCTTGAAAATCCGGGTGCGATGAGTTCCCGATTATGAAATCAGCGTTGTAAATATCATTGGCATCTTTAATTTTGCCTAGTGAATCAAATTCTGTTTTACCTTGCTGAATAAGTTGCGAGATAATCTCATTAAGTAAACTCTTGCATAAATTCAACGGTTCTTTTTCTGTCTTGCTCTTGTAAGCAAAACAAATATTAATATCGTACGTCATTCTCTTTCTCCTTTTTGTCCCACCATTGCGCCCAATCTTTGAGCCTCTTACGCTGTAATGTTGAGTCCATGTAGCCAAATTCGACCTGTTTTAGACCAAGTCCATGTGTATTATTTTTACGTTTCTGATTATCAAGTGTAGCGCAAAATTCGTTGATCTCCTTGCAAAAACTCTTTATTCCATCAGGCAGCCAGCGTTGACAATTTGTCCATGAAAATGGCTTGTCTGAAATGTTATCAGGTTTCATAAGTTCACGTTCCAGCCACAGATATTCAAGATATTTCGGGAGCCTGACTAATCCTCTGCTTTTGCTCTCACCTTTAACGGCTCTGAAATTTCTTAACGCGAGAATATGACCTTCACCGTAAATAATTCCAACGTTCTTCAGCGACTCAAGCCAATATGCGGAGTCTTCCTCGTTATCGTTATCACGCACAAAGAAGCCTTGAAGACTCAACAGCAACTCATCATAGCCCTTATCAGGAAATTGACCTTTGAGAAAATTTAGCAGTAACTGAAGCCGCCGCCGCAAGTATTCTTTTTCAGCAAGCCTCGTACCAAAATTTGAAGTTGCCCATAAAATTTGTCCCTCATATATAGTCACCAAACTTCAAAAGCTATAGAAATTGCTTCATCTAAATTCTTACAG
>CALAUZ010000310.1 GCA_937892105.1 uncultured Fretibacterium sp.
CCCTTATATGCAGCTATATCTGCGGCAATGCGTTCATATTCCTCTTGCGTTGGGAGCTTGTGGTGCCAGCCCGCTTTGTTCTCTATGAGTGCTGACCCTTTGCCCTTCAGTGTCTCATCAATAATTACTGTGGGACGGCCTTTAGTCCTCTCGGCAATGTCAAGGGCTTCACTTATCTGCTGAATATCGTTGCCATTCATGACGCTGATAACGTTCCAGCCGGAAGCCTCAAAGCGCAGAGCAATATTGCCCGGTGAAAGTACTTCGTCAACGTTGCCCGAAATTTGAAGATGATTGTGATCCACAAACGCGCATAGATTATCGAGCCTGTAATGGCCTGCCGCAGCTGCTCCTTCCCACACAGAACCCTCTGCAAGTTCGCCGTCTCCCATCAGCGTATAGACCCTGTAGCTCTTAGCGTCCATTTTTCCGGCAAGTGCCATTCCTACACTGACGGAAAGGCCATGACCGAGAGAGCCTGAATTCATTTCGATTCCGGGAAGGGTGTTATGCGGGTGTCCGATGTATTCGCTGCCGAATTTTGAGAATTTCGCCTTGACCTCGTTTATATCCATGAAGCCCTCATAAGCGAGAACAGCATAGAGAGTTTCAACGCAGTGGCCTTTGCTGAGAACAAATCTGTCTCTGTCCGGGCTGTTTTGTGTGTCCGGGGTTACGTTCATTCTTTCGTAGAGCGTCAGCAGGATTTCGGGTTCGCTCATGTCTCCGCCGATATGCCCGCCGCCACCGGCCATGATGATGTCGAGAGCATCGCGGCGAATGTCAAAGGCTTTCGCGCTCAGTTCCTTAAAATTTTTGATTTTCCTCATGTTTACACCTCATCAAATTTAACGTCTTCACCGTGAAGATATGCTTTCACTTTCTCTTCAATCGGGTAGTAAAGGTCAGGAGATACTCCGATATATTTGCACGCCTCATAAATCACAGGCACAACATCCCCATGAATCGCCGCAACATGATGTATATACGGCCCTTCAACAACCTTAGCTTCAAGCCTCTTGAGATTGTTTACCTCAACCCAGACATAAGTCCCGCGCGTAAATGGTCCGTCAATTCCTCTTGCATGGCCGAGAAGGATTGAATATTTCCCTTCATCGCCGTCAAAACGTAGAAGGCTCATAAGTCCGTGCTTTGCTTCAGCCGATACTGCGCCGTTTTGAGGGAATGCCACAGGAACACAGATAGTCGGCTTCTCTTTGGCTACTGATATTGGCCACGGCCCGCAGTGCTGCAACAGTTCTCCGTTGTCGTTGTCAGGATGTCTTACAGTCCAGTCTGAGAACATTACGCGGCGTTCATTCATTGATGCTGCTTCTGCTATGAGCTGTGAAATTGCTCCGTGAATATCAGTCTCGCAAAGTACCGGGATTCCTTCCTCGTTAAGGAGGCTGTTTGCGGCGCATGGCATAATGTTTATTTCGTCCTGAAGAGCGTTCCAGCACTGAATCGCTATGGCGTTGCAGCCGTATTTTTCCGCCAGGGACTTCATGGCCACCTTCAGCTCCGCCACGCTGTGCAGGCCTTCGTCGCTGATGGCGCAGGTCATGTTTTCCCGGCAGTAATCCACCACCTGCCGCACCTCGGTTTTCTCCTCCCGCCATTTCCGCATTTCCGCGTACAGCTCGGGCAGCGGAATCGGCGCCAGCTGGATATTGAACTTCTCCAGCAGCTCGCCCTCGTTGCACATCGTGGACCAGAAGTCGAAGGGCCGGGGGCCGATCTGCAGCACGCGGGTATGGCGAAATACCTTCACCACGTTGCACACGGCCAGGAAATCCCGGATGCCGCGCTCAAATTCGGGGTCAGTGAGGTTGCAGTTGTTCATGTAGGTGAAAGGCACTCTGAAACGCCGCAAAACTTTTCCAGTTGCAAAAAGTCCGCACTGGCTGTCGCGGAGTCTCATTCCGTCAGGGCTTGGGCGTTCATCTCTTGACCCCATAACAGAACAGGAACGTTTAACTCTTTTGCGAGTCTGGCGCATTCATATTCCGTTCCGAAGTTCGTATGAGGCAGAAATAAACCGTCAACCTTTTCTGCTTTGAACTTGGCTGTTATCTTCTCAAGCCCGGCATCATCATAGAGAAGACCTTCGTCGTTGATGTCATCAATGTCCACAAAGTCAATGCCCAGTTCTCTGAGCCTGTCTGCCGTCAGCTTGCGATACTCCACTGCCGCCGGGGCACTGAAAATCGCACGCCTGGTTGGTGCATAGCCCAGTTTGATCGTCGCTTTCATGTTGCTCACTCCATTTCTGTTGATTCAGTTTTCGCTCGGACGTTGCCCTTTCATTTTAAGCGTCGTGTGACCTGCCGTCAAATCGACCGCATCGTGCCCGTGAGTTTTTCCCTCGGGGTCTGTCCTGACGGACCCGTCCGGTCTCATCGGCTGTTGCCGGGGG
>CALAUZ010000311.1 GCA_937892105.1 uncultured Fretibacterium sp.
ATCTGTTCAGATTCGATACTAAGTCAGACCCCGTAACACTGTCTTCTGTAGCGTCCTGAATTGCTATCACACTGCAGTTGTCTTTGTGGAACATTATCGACAGGCTTTCAGCGACTCCGTTAGCGTCCATAATTTCAGGGTTCTTTATCGTGAGTACACTCCTCCATCATTAATTTCGCCGTGTATGTTCACTCTGAAACGGAGTAAAAGCAAGTCAAGCAGCGGACTGTTCTTGAGCTTCCTGCTGATTCTTTTTGCTGAACTCAAGAAACCTACCGCGCAAAAATTTCGGTATTGGTACTCCGAGCTTGTCGGCGTTCTCGATTATGCTTATGCCCTCGTTGCCAATGTAGAACAGAATTATTGCCACCTTGAAGCCTGGCTTATCGGGTAAAAGGTGAGTCTCTATGATATTGGCGAGTCCCACGAACAAAAACATGGTAATTTTTCTTGCAATGCCATTGAAAGCGATTCTACTTGAAATTTTCCCTTCAAGCCCTGCCCTGCAGATGCCCGTAACATAATCAATCACAGTGCAAGCTATAAGAACCTTAATGTAGCCGTCCAAGCCACCGAAAAACCAACCTAAGAGTCCGACAATCCCCGCAATCATAAATTCAGACACTTCATCATTCATGGCATAACCCCGCAACTTCGGCCATGTCGTTAGCCCGCCTCAACCAACCGTTAAGGAAGACTCTCTGCTTGGGGTTATTTGCGACAATTTTTTCGTAGTACTTCCTGCGCTGACGGTAAATAGCCCTTGCGAGCGTGAGAGGAACGCAGGCTTTGAGAGCGGCAAAAGTTTTCGGACCGAATTTGCCGTCAACGATGACACTCTGACCACATTCGATAGCCGCCCTTTGAAGGATTAACGCGAATCGGCTATGATTTACGCAACAATCAAAGCAACACATACAAACAGGCCATTCAAGCCCGCCCCAGCCGTATTTGTCCCAGTAAAATGCTCTGTAAATTTCTTTTGCCTCGTCAACAGTCAGACGGAAAATATTATCATTAGCAACAATTCCGGCCATGTGTGCCGCCTTGAGCGTTAATGCCGTGATGCCGTAAGCAGTAGCTCCACCGGGGTCATTCTTTGCTGAACCCTTCATGACAACTCTTCCGTTGACAATGTTGAAGTTTCGCCCGCCTTCCCATCTCAGGGTGAAATCAACCGAGCGCGAAAATTTTTCATGTTCGTTCATGCTCACTCCTCCTTAAATGCACAAAAAAAACGGGGAGCGTTTCCAGCCCCCCGCAAATATCTGTACGACTTACTCGCCTAACAGCCCTTTTCCCGTGATTTCCTTGAACTGTTCCGCCGTGATTACGTTTTTGGCGACTGCCTCGCGGACTCTCTGTTCGTCCCAAAGTCCCTGTTCGTAGTACTTCTTGATTTTCTCAAACATGCTTTTCACCTCCTAAAAACTTGCTCCGCCCAACATGAGAGCGAAATCGACATCTGCACGAAGCTGGCGTTTTTCCTGCTCATCAGCTGGAATCTCCCTGAGCGCGAAATACCACCCGTCAGGCAGGCCATGAGTCGCCTGTGTGTAGTGAGCGATTTGCACAAGCTCCATATTGCTATGCTCACCGATGAGTCCAGCCTCGTCAGCCTCTGCATCTCCCGCGATTACTACCTTGCTGAATAATGTTGAATAGTTGTGTCATGTTGTAGATTTGGCAGTGCGGTTGCATGGCACGCCGTACGGCACATGCGTTTGTAGTTGCCGCCCATCCAGCTCTTGAAGATATTTTCCACGTCCCAGTAACTTATTTTCCCCGCGTCAAGAAGCCGCTTATATGCCTTGAGTTTTCTTCGTTCGCGGGTAATGCTCTTAGGGCTTATCTTGCGAATCACGCGCCCTGTTTCCGTGAGACTGTAACCGTTCTGCAAGTGTCGGTAGAATGATGAGAGCTTTACAATTCGCGTCTTGCGCTCGTTAACGATAATCCCGAACTCCCGCGCAATGACTCTCAGGCCGTCAATAAGTCTCAGCAGTTCACCCCTATCAGCAGAAATCGCGTAGAAATCATCAGTGTACCGGCCGTAGCCCTTAATGCCCGCAACAATCTTCGCGTAGTTATCGAACCTGTAGGGGTAAATGAGACCGATATTCTGTGAAGTCTGGTTGCCAATATCCACGCCCTTATCGAGGAATTTCTCGCCCGTGAGGGTTGCGGGGTCAGCGTGAAGGTTCAACATCTGGTCGACTTTTCCGGCCATGAGCGCGTCTACCTGTTCGTCTGAGAATCTGCTGACATCAACCCTGAAAGTCCTGAAAATTTTTGCCAGCAGGTCTAGTGTCATTCTAAGTAAGTCCGTGTTGCCGAGCGAGCGTGAGAGGAAATGCTCCAAAACCTCGTAGCATTTACCGTGCGGAATGTTCGCGTAATATCCGCTGAAATCCCCCAGCAATATGTAGCCCTCGTTGCTCCCGTGTGTCATGAAGAATTTATGCAGGTGAGCCTCGAAGCGTCTGCGGTGAAAGCTGACTCCCTTGCCCTTTTGTGAAGCACCGTTGTCGTGTATCAGGTATTTCTTCAGGGCAGGTGTGAGAATACTGTCGCAGATTATGTGATTGATTGTCTTGTCGGCTGTCGTATTGCTGGTAATGTAACGTGGTTTTCCGCGCTCACGGATTAAGAACTTGCTACCCTCCGTTGGGGTATATGTCCCATCACAAAGGGACTGTTGTAGCATTGCTGTGTAAAGCATGTGATTCATCTCGAAAAGCTGTGTCGAGTATTTGAATTTACTTCCTGACATAGCCTTAAAGCCTGCCTCATAAATTACGTTGGCATCAAGAAAAATATTCTCTATACGAAAAACCGCCCTATAGGGGCATTAGTCGTAACTAGCCCCGTGGCGATTGTCATTTATGTGCCTTTCGACACAAAGGATGTTCCTTCCTTCCCTTTCCCCGCACCTGGAATCAAGTCCGAAAAAACGTGCGGGCAGTGAATCAGGACGCACACCGCTGCCAGAATAGGACGCAGAAGAGGAAGTAGCAAGAACCATAGTGGTGGACATAAGCGAAACAACCAGCAGACACGACATTTCTCAGCCAGTACCACTGGCGGTTGCTAATCAGGTCGGGACGATGACGGAAGAGATTCAGCTGCTTGCACGATACACTGAACCTGTCCGGGATTGTGTATCCGCCGTCTGGGCCCGCACTGTCGAAATTAGGCGCACCGTACACCATACGCTCATCCATCAGCTCGACTACACTG
>CALAUZ010000312.1 GCA_937892105.1 uncultured Fretibacterium sp.
GCCTGGCTGTGTTATGGCGTAATCAGCTTCCTTCATTGCGACTCCGGCGGGGCATCTAATCGGATTGAGTCCTGATTTCCGCCACTGTGCAATCTCTTTTTCCGGCATAAACTGAGGGAATAATGTACGTATCCTCACGCCGGGAATTTTCGCCTTCAACGCTTCCTGCAACTGACAAAGCCATTCCATAACCGCGAGCCTTATTGCCGGACGACTCCCAGGTAAGAACAAAACGCGGGGTGATGATGAATCTTTAGGCCAGTTCCATGCGTTTTGGGCTTGTGGTGTCATGTCAAGCGCAACAGCGTCTTTCACGAGGTCGCCTACTGGAATCACTGAGGGGATATTGACCTGCTCTGAGTATGCTGTGAGGAGCTTTACGCCGGGGATTTCTTTCCTGTGCCTGTAACTGTATGCTGTGAGGGGAAGCCCTGTTGACTTTGACATTCTCAGGCCGAACATCAAATCTCCTCCAAGCTGTATAACGCAGTCTGTTTTTTCGCGGGCAATGTCCCTCCATATGACTGACGCGGACGAAGGGCCTTCGAGTTTGTCGACTCCCAAAAGTGAGGCGGCTTCACGTTCATGGCCGGATGAAAATTGACAGGGAAGAAGCCACATTGATATAGAGTGTCCGCGCTTCCTTAGCTCTGATGCAACAGGACGAACCCAGCCCCATAACTCGCCGGGACCGTTTGTGAGAATAGTTACGCGCAAGATATTCACCTTCTGAAAAAGTTAATATGTGCCGAAAAATTTATTCTGAACCTCCCCATGCCTAAACGCAGAGGGTTCTTGAGAAGTTTGCTTGTATGAACCTTATTCTCAAGGGCGTGGCCAGTCCGCCCCTACTGTATAGCCCCAAAAGGGACACAACATTACTTTTTCTGAGTATGTTTAATGCTCCGTTTACATCTGCGTTAAAGCTATAGCCGTTTGCTGTGCGGTACAATCCTCTGTGAATGCGACTGCCGGAAAATTCATATTTCTGCGTGTTGCCTGCGCTATATATGGGCATTTCGTCCTTGTCCCAGAATGATGCCTTTGACGTGTAACTCTCGTCCTGTTCGTGATAGTCAATCCCGTACAATTTGCAAAGATACGCTAACTTTTGCCGGATTTCTCCGTAGGGGATATTCACGAAATTCTGATTGTTCACTTTACCCATATGCGCATTTCTCTGGAATGTTACGTTGTACCCACAGACTAATACCCCGATATTATGCAAGAAGCAGTAATTAATCACTTTCCTGCAAGCCTTAGAGATATAGTCATTAACCCGTAATTTTCGCTTTCTCGCAAGCTGTCTTTGTCGGAATGTAGGTTTTTTGCCGTATCTCTGCTTGTCCTTTATGCTCGCAAGTCTGGCATTCTCTTTGTTGTACCACTGATTTATCGCTTTCAGTCTCCGCCCGTCTATGATGAATGTATCACCTTCACTTGTCGCGCAAGTCATCAAGTTGTTCAGCCCGAAATCTATCGCCAGTGCCTTGTGTTTGTCTAATTCCCTTTGAGCCTCGATAGCTTCATACACGTACTGTATCTCAAAGAACCTAGCGTTATTTTTCGGGATTATTCGTATGTACTTGACTTTCTTGCCTTCAAGTATTGGCGGGACTTTTACCGTAAGTTTTGAATGCTCCGCTCCGTATTGCTTTGAATATGGCAGTGTGAATATCTGATTGCGTATCGTAAACTGCTGAACGATTAACGGCGCGTAACCGTCTTTGGGCAGGTAATGAGGAATTTTCACCGCTCTACTGTCGTACTGCTTTTTCTTAACCAGCCGTAACAGTGCAATGAATGACGCAAACATGCCATCAACAATTTTCATGCTCTGCTGTGCCATATTCGAGTTCAATATTCGGTAATTCTCGGATGCCTTCAATATCGCGTAAGTTTTCTCATAGCCCAGATATTTGCCTTCCCTGAAAAAATACTGTCGGTTGATGTAAATAGCCTCATTCATCAAATTCTTAGAGGCTCGGCACAACTCACGCAAAATTTTGTATTCATCTTTTGACAAGTGCTTTAACTGCTGCTTGACCGTAAGATACATTTTCTTTATCTCACCTCCTTTTACTAAAATTATATATAATAGCTTCATCCAAAATTCACAGTGAGGTGCATACACATGAAACAGCGTTTTGCGGTTTTAGCGGTGGCATTTCTTTTCTTGTTTGCTCTTGCGGGAATTAGTCTCGCGGACGGATTCAAAGTTGCGATAATCACATCGCCTAATGACGTTCACGACGGCGGATTCAACGAGGACAACTACAACGGAGTCGTAACCTTCAAGAATGAGACTCCCGGCGCGGAAATGTCAGCAGTACAGGAGACAACTGGCGACCCTGCCGAATGTGTGAAAGTCGTTGAGAATATCGCGGCAGATTACAACGCGCTTGTGTGCGTGGGCTTCCAGTTCTCCGGGATAGTTGAGGTTGCAGAGGACAACCCAGACACAAAATTTATTCTCGTTGACACATGGCCGGCTGATGAGTCCGGGAATGATGCTCAGGCGGAAAATCTCTACGCAATGAAATTCAAAGAGGAGGAAGGCGGATTCCTCGCTGGAATAGCAGCGGCACTCACCACAAAATCCAACAAGGTCGCTGTCGTCAATGGTAAAGCATTCCCCACGAACGTAAACTATCAATACGGCTTCATGTCGGGCGTGAATTATGCCAACAAGCATTACGGCATAAAGGCGGCAATCGTTGAGCTTCCTTCATATTCAGGGACTGACGTTACCGGGAAGAATGTCGGAGGCAACTACATCGGCTCATTCATTGACCAAGCAAACGGCAAAATCGTGGGTCAGGCATTAATCCGCGAGGGCTGTGATGTGATATTTGTTGCTGCTGGCGGTGCTGGAATGGGAGTTTTCACGGCTGCAAAAGAAGCAAAAGGTGTTTACGTTATCGGCTGTGATGCTGACCAGTACAATGATGGCAAGAACGGCGACTCAAATGTCATTCTC
>CALAUZ010000313.1 GCA_937892105.1 uncultured Fretibacterium sp.
GTCAATATCCAGTTTCCGTCCAGCGTCATTCGGACAGAAACTGGATATTGACCCGTTCGTAAGGCCGCGCGAAGTTCCTAAAGACAATAAAAAGGCAGAAAGCAGGTTTTAACACATGGTTCACTTATGCTTTATTGATGGTAAGTTCGTGAAGCCTGAGGAGGCATTGCTTCCCATCTCAGACTTAATCATACAGCGTGGAGTTGGAGTGTTTGAGGCGTTCGCTTCATTCGGAGGAAAACCACTCATGCTCACACCGCACATGGCAAGGTTCGTTGCAAGCGCAGAAAGTTCCAGCATTGCAAATATCCCTGATACAGAATACATGAAGCAGGTTGTCCGTGAGGGTATAGAGAAAGTCGGCCATGACGTGAGGATACGCACATTCCTGACGGGCGGAGACTATTTCGATGAGGAGAAAGGCTGTTTCCCCGAACCGAGATTTTTCGTGATATTCGATGACGCAGGACTAATCACAGAGGAAGCACGTGAACGCGGGGTTATCCTTGAGCCTGTATCGTTTGGACGCGACAATCCGGAAGTAAAGAGCGTCGATTACCGCGCAACATACAAAATGCCGCGTGAAGCCTATGACATTCTCTACTGTCCGAACGGTGAAATCACAGAATGCGGACACAGCAACTTCTTCCTCGTAAAGGGCAGCACTATCATCACTGCGCCGTTAAACCGCGTACTCAAAGGCACAACAAGGTCTGGGGTTATTGAGCTGGCGAAACAGGAAGGTTATACTGTTGAGGAGAGATGTCCGCTGTGGTCAGAACTAACTGGAGCGTCTGAGGCATTCATTACCGGAAGCATGAAGCTGGTTGTCCCTGCCGTAAAAATCGGAGGCATAACGATTGCTGACGGCAAGCCAGGAAAAATTACACATCGTATCATTGAGCTTTACAAGAAGTACATGGAACGCTGGCTGGAGTAATCCGTTTAGAGGGGTTATTCTTTCTGGCAACAGTGCAACACCTTCGGGGCAATAATGCTCTGAAGCAAATATATAAACTTTCACAGGAGGTTATTATTCTCATGGAACAGATACGTTCATTGTCGCAGTTAATCGAGGATGCCGCAAAGTTATGCGCAGAAAAAGGCAGAAAGCGCATATCCGTTGCAATGGCAGAAGATGCCGGGCTTATCTCCGCAATTGAGGAAGCCAGGAAACTCGGTCTTGTCGAAGCTACCCTCGTGGGAAACCCAGACAAGGTAAAAGCCTGCATAGCTGAAGCTGGAGCATCAGAGTCCAGCTACCACATCATTCCCGAAACCAACGAAGCAGCCTGCGGGATAGTCGCCGTAACTGAAGTCTCCTCAAAGCGCGCGGACATCTACATGAAAGGTCAGCTCCACACAGACAATTTCCTTCGCGGAATGCTCAACAAGGAAGTCGGCCTCCGTGTAGGCAAAAAGGCAATCTCTCATTGCTACTTCCACTCAATTCCAGGCTATGACAGGGTTATCTTCATCGCTGACGGCGCGTTCAACATGTATCCTGACCTCAAGATGAAGGCTGATATCGTGCAGAACACCGTCAATTTCGCACGTTCGCTCGGAGTTGAGCTGCCGAAAGTTGCATGTCTTGCCGCCGTCGAAATGGTCAACCCCGATATGCCATGCACAATCGACGCAACTGCACTCGTCCAGATGAATGCACGCGGCCAGATTAAGAACTGCATCGTTGACGGCCCTCTCGCACTCGACAACGCTATTGACGAGGAAGCAGCAAGGATTAAGCACATCAAATCACCCGTTGCAGGACACGCAGACATTCTCTTCGTCCCTCAGATTGAGGTCGGAAACGCACTCGCAAAGTCAATCAGCTTCTTTGCAAAGGGAAGCGAAACAGCCGGTCTCATCATCGGAGCAGCAGCACCCGTAGTCCTCACAAGCCGCGCAGATTCACCGAGAGCAAAATTACTCTCAATAGCCGGCGCAGTAATGCTTGCACATCATCAGGGCTAATTTTTAACAGGAGGAAAAATATGAAGAAATTAATAGCGATCATGGTATCTGCTGTTATGATCTTTGCCATGGCTGCAACTTCTTTTGCAGAGCCGGCACCGGCAGTGACATGGGAAGATTATCAGCAGTATCTCATTGACACAGCAGGGTCAAATGCTCCGGATCTTCAGGAGTTCATTGATCAGGTGGAAGCTATCTCAAGCTGGGACGAACTGGATCAGACCGTTTCACCATGGGATATGATGTTTACCACTATCGGACTTTCCACATGGGAAGAGTTTGAAGCAGGTGAAGTTAAAGAAGCTCTTGTTCCGGCAGGCGAGAACATGGGCGGCGGCGATTCTGCAGAGGGCGAATCTGCAGAGGGCGAGTCACCGGAAGGTGAATCCGAAGAAGGCGAGTCACCGGAAGGCGAAGCTCCGGCAGAAGGCGAGTCTGAGGATGCTGCAGCAGAAGGCGAAGCAGCAGAAGACACTGGCGAGTCCAAGGGCGACGAGCAGCTGGTAGAACTGCAGAACGAAGAAGACGGCAGCGCACTTGAGCCGATCGTCACCACTTCCTTCGCAGGCACCGTGCTGGCATATCCGCGTTTTGCAACCAACCTGAATGAAGATGTGACCGAGCCCATCGTTGACGATGTTGCATGGCACAACGGCGCAGTCTTCTCCGAGGCAGGCGAGTGGAACGTCACCGCTGACATCACAATGAACTCGGATGCAGACGGCTCCGACACCAACGAC
>CALAUZ010000314.1 GCA_937892105.1 uncultured Fretibacterium sp.
ACCGACTGTTCCATTGGATTGTCCTCCTGGCCTTTTTCCTCTTACACAGTTCATTATACAGTCTCATGAGAGGTAGGTTTCCATATACTACTTTTGATATTCCCATCTTCTTCTCTTTTCTCCTTTCATTCGTTGATTGGCATGAAAAAAGCACCCTAGATTTTCTAAGGTGCTTCCTTAAACATTAGCTTATCTCTTTATCGTGCTTATCGCAGAATATCAAGCATTTCTCTGGGCGTTACTATGTACGTTCGCACTGGAAAGTGCCGTAAATTTCCTGTCACTAAATACGCTTCCTCGTCTTTCCGTTTCTCCATAAGCACTGCGTAGAAAATTATATCTTTCACGTCCGGCAGGACTTCTTCTATAGAGCCTGCATCCCCGTAGACCCTCGACACTTTAACTCGTCCAGAAATACTTTTACTGAAGTTTCGCTGAATTTAAATTGTAAGCATTCCATATACAGCATTAAAATTGGAATAGGCTAAGTATTACGTAAACTTTTGCTAAAGTCTGAAGCTCAATAACGAATACAATGGCAGATGTTTCATCGTAATTCTTTGGAATATCTGCTTTTGTCATGGTACTTCTACATCGGGGACTTCCTCCGGTTCTTGGGAAGAACATCAGTGCTTTCCTCCCGCCAAAGCACATTGAACCCATACTCGTCCGTAACTTTCTGCACGCCAAGAAACTCATTCACTGCACGGCCAATACTCCGCAAATCCTTCAGCTGTGATTTCGAGAGACCCTCAAAATTCAGCGTCTCAATGAGCGTATCATCAGTCCCGGCATAAGTTACCTCCGTTCTCTTACTGCCCGGCGCAACAACATAAAGCGGTATCATTCCCAGACCTGCCAGCCTCGTAACACCATCATCATTCTTCACAAACTCCGCCGACAAAACCATGCTTCTCTCTCTTGGTCTAGTCCTCTGGAACGACACGAAATTCCCCAGCGACCACGCTACAGCCCTCACACTATCATCACCCGACACAATGACATCAACAGGCTGCAATACATGCGGGTGTGTCCCAACAATGAGGCTTGCACCCTCCCTGAAAGCAACGTCTGCCGCCTTCTTCTGGTGAACATTCGGCTTGTAGTAGTACTCGTTGCCCCAATGGAACAGCGCAATTATTACGTCGGGGCTTAATGCTCTGGCTCTGGCCATGCTATGCGATATTTCAGTATCCCCAATCACATTCAGGTGAACGTCAGAACTCTTTGGCCATTCGTTGCTTCCGTAAGAGTGGTTAATGAATGCCGCACGTATCCCGTTGTTGTCGAGGACGATTGCGTCATTAGAGGGAACATCATCAAGCCCAAGTCCAATGCAGGGAATGTCAGCACTCTTCAAGACTTCGTATGTTCGTCTTGCACCTGAAGCACCGCGATCGAATATGTGGTTGTTAGCGAGGGTGAGAAGGTCAACGCCCAAATCGTCGATTAGGTTTTGCGTGAAGACATCGGGTGTGTTGAAGAATGGGAAACCGGCATAACGCAGCTTCTTTCCTGTTCCGGCGAATACGGTTTCGAGGTTGCCGATGAGGAATGCATTGTTGAAGACTGGCTTTATCCTCCTGAATGACGGAGAGAAGTCATATGTTCCGTCCTTGTGTTTGGCCGCGTCTAATTGCTGGTCGTGAACCATAATATCTCCTATGAACAGAAAACGTGCCCTTGTCTCGGAATATGCGCAACCAGTCAGCAGTAATAGCAGGAATAAAGCTGACAATTTCCTCATTAATTCATCACCTCATAGAATAATTGCGGACATGATAACATAATAATTATAAAGTTCATGGAGCGTGATACAGATATGCCTTTTACTGTTGAGTAAGGGCAGGACATATGAGGAGGTTGTGCCGGATCCGTCGCTTCATGATTTGAATGGTTAAATACGCAGAAAGAAGTTTGGTAGAATGAATGAAAGTATAATAGTCTCAGAAAGCAGAGAGCAAAGAACATACTACTTTGACTTTTTGCGGGTGTTCGGAACTTTCGCAGTAATGTTTCTGCATATAGCTGCCCAGAATTGGGACACAAAAGATGTTCACTCGTTTGAATGGAGCGTAATGAATTTCTACAATGCCATAGCGAGATGGTCAGTGCCTGCATTTGTAATGATAAGCGGTGCATTATTCCTCAGCAGGGATATTCCAATCAGGAAGATTTACAGTAAGTATATATTCAGAATATTTACGGCGTTTGTCTTCTGGTCTGTCATGTACACTGTATTCATATACGATGATGGCGGAGACAGGGTGAAATACATATCTCACCTCATATGCGGCCATTATCACATGTGGTTTCTATTCATGATTTCCGGATTGTATATGATTGTTCCGTTCGTGAAGAAGATTGCCGAGTCGAAATTCCTCACAAAATATTTTCTGGAAATTGCTTTCTTATTTGCGTTCCTACCATGTAACATTATTAACACCTTAACGCTATTCTCTAAGGACTACGGGGGTATTGCATGGCAGCTGTTTTACTATTTTTACTTTAACTTCGTGGCAGGATATACAGGTTATTTTCTTCTGGGGTATTTCGTGAATAACACAGAAAATTCCCGCAAGACCGAATACATGATATACACTGCTGGCATTATTGGGTTTGCGGCAACTGTGCTTATGACTCTTTATGCCTCTCGCTTGAATGGTACTCCAACCGAAATCTTTTACGAGAATATATCCGTCAATATATTGTGTGAGACTGTTGCTGTATTTGTGTTCTTCCGTAAAAATTTCAATTTTCCCGCAAAAAATATCAGGACATTATCACAGTATTCATTTGGTGCATATTTAGTTCACGCTGGAGTTATTTATCTCTTTGAAAAATTCGGTATCAATTCCCTCACCTTTAGCCCAATAATTTCTATCCCTGTAATTGCTGTAATTGTGTTCATAGTCTCGTTCGCAATATCAGCTGTGCTTAACCAGATGCCAGTCCTAAGAAAGTATATAGTGTAAAAAAATTTACCCCCCTTACAAACGCAGGGGGGCTTCATCTATCTTCAAACGTTGAAGCGTATCTCTATCATGTCTCCGTCCTTCACTATATACTCCTTCCTCTTAGGCTTTAATATTATGGAACAGCAGGGATTTCCGGAATGTATCGTTTACGCTGGCGAATTTGTGGGACAGGATACAGCTTCTTAATATCAAGATAGCGGAGCCTATAGGGGATATTCTGCTAATTGACATTCTCACCAAGGACGAAGAGAAACAGAAGGAGAGTACACAGTTCAAAGTGAGTATAACGGTATCTGTTGGGAAGGGAGGCCCGAGCATTGAGGAGGAAAGTCCTGGAGACCAGTTTAAGCAGCATCTAATCGATAACCTGTTCAACATAGGGTTTTAATATAATAAAAATAGCTCTTGAAAATTTGAGGAGGCGCATATTAATGATAATAAAAAGAGCAGAGAGTGTATTGTCTGCCTTGACGCGGTAAAGGGGCTGGCGATATTTCTTGTAGTGTTCGGGCATTGCATATACAGTATCTCAACAGGGAAGGGTTCGACTTTTTCGGTGATATAGTGTTCAGGATAATATACTCGTTTTACATGCCACTTTTTGCGCTTGTGAACGGGTATTTGTTTTACCAGTCGGTTCAACGCTGAACACCGCGTGACGTTATCCTGAAGTAGGCACGGAGTCTTCTGCTTCCGGTATTATTGTGGACAGTGCTTTTTCGTTTAGCGTCATTATGCGAAAAAACGATGCGGGGAGATTTTCCTGGTTTCGAATACCTTACAGCGTGGTTAATCGGAGTTTTCGCACGTAGTTTATGTTTCTTGTGGTCAATGTTATGGCGTTCGCTGGCTGTTGTAATAGCAAGGAAATTCTTCCGGGATAGGATAGCCTTCTACTTGCTGTTGATGATACTACTTATGTTCACTCCTACAAAGTTCAACGCGTATATTTATTCGTTTGTGTATCCTTACTTTGTAGCTAGGTATCTGTGGCATCGTGAAGGACGCGGTCTCGGGGTACGCGCCTTTCCCTAATTGGGCAAAATATCAGCATGTATTGTTGGGATTGGCTCATGGCTCGTAATGTTGCAGTTTTTCGGCCATGACTCATATATCTACACGACGGGCATGTCCTCCGTGAAAATACGCGGATATGACATTCTCACTGTAGCAAATTTGCATTGACGTGTTCAGATTGGCGATTGGCTTTTTTGGGAGTTTGTCGGTGATGATTATGGTGCGGTTATCCCTATCATCACATGCCGCCCAATGAGAATGACCGATGTCGCTCTCGAACCAGGCGGATCCATTATGGACTGAGACAGAGAAAACATCCAGCGGACGGTGTGTCCATGAAGAACGGCATCTCCGTATCTCACATTGTCGTCAAGCCATCTCAGACAGGTATCTCGACAAATCTCCTCGTTCATACCGACAAGAGAACTTACAATCTCGATTTCACCACTACCGAAAATTCGCAGTACATTCGCGGCGTGGCTTTCTCCTACCAGACAAATGACTTGACCGCCATTTTCACGAAAAGTCAGCAGGACAGCGCAGGTAAAAAGCCTCTCGAAGATGAGTTACAGCTTGGCACGGACGGGCTGAAAGAAATCAAGGCCGCCTATCCAAACTTCATAGAAGTTGGAGCGAAGCAGTATCCGGTCTTGGAGAAACTTAGCGGAGGTTTTGTCTGGATGATGGCAAAGAACTACATCGAGATTTACGCCAACGATACAGCACTAACCTGCAACATTAC
>CALAUZ010000315.1 GCA_937892105.1 uncultured Fretibacterium sp.
CAAAGAGTCAACTGCTGTACTCATTTCGAGAAACTTGAATGGTGTACAGCAGTTGACTCTTTGCCTCTTACTGAAGATTTTCATGACAACGCAAAGGAACACTTTGTACCTGTTGAGAATGACATCAGAATTGACTTCTATCATAATACGGATAAAATCATTGAGGAGTCTGTAGACTGGGATAAAATACACAAGATTGAAAAAGAAATACGCGATATTCTGAAGGAGGGCTCTGTGTCGCCGCCAGTCCTGACCGGTTATGCATCTCCCGATGGTAATTACGAAGCGAACTTAAATTGGGGTAGAAAACGTGCGAAGGCTGCCCTTGAACTTATATCTCTGCCTTCAGGGTTGAATCCAACGACAAAGGCGGTGGTTGATACCTGGGACAACACTGCCGTGCTGCTTGACAAGGATGAGTATCATGAAGAAGCTGCATTACTGAGAGATCTTCTGAGCGCAAACAGCAAACCAACCGCTTCGCAGGTTATGGCAAAGGTTGGTGCAGATACCTATAATAATGTCATTAAGCCTACATTGCAGAAGCAATGTAGAATAACTTTCCAGTACAGCTATCAAGCCCGGAGAAAACTGGGCGTGCCTGAGGCTGTGGCAAAGTATTATGAAGACAAGCGCCAGTTTTTCTATAATGGTGACTACTTCAATATGTTTGTAGGAATTAAAGACAGCTTGGAGCTTGACACGTTAACGGAAATTGCCTATAATAAAGTTATTATAGAACAAAAGCAGAAAACCAGTTTGTTTGCTCCATACATCACCAACAGATATGCCATTTTGCAACTTAAGCGTGGCGCAGCCGATTCTACTTATCTTGAACCCTTCATACGCGAAGGAATAAATGGCATCACATTGTATGATAATGATCCTGATTTAAATATAAAGGTGAATAGGCCAGAAATGGTATTAAACCAGGCTGTGACTTTCTATCAAATGCAAAAACCAGAGCGTGCTAAGTTCTATCTCGATGAATTAGAGCGTCAGGGCTACAACAGTTTAAGTTTGCAGCGTTTGAAAGCATATTTGGATTTCAAGCGTATATTACAGATTCCTGAAAAAGACAGAAGCGATACTGAACAAACGCTATTTGACAGAGCCCTGAATCTTATTGAAAATTCAAGCCCTGACAACAGGGCTGTACTATATACCGAATTTGCCGAATTGGGTAAAAGGTCATGGGCTTGGCGTGAAGTTCATTTGATGGACAACGATAACCCCAAAAAATGGTATCTCATGGGTTTGCTTTGGGCTTTGGGAGAAAGAAATGAGTCGGACTATCAGCTACCCAATGAGCGTGACCTTACCGATACTGTCAATGTGAATGTGAACGGTATTCCTTATTATTTGGCATATTTCCAAAGGAGCTTTGACTTGGAGAGGGAAAGACTGATTGCCAAGGACAAGGAAATGGGAAAGACAACAAGAGAGGAACTGCTGGATAAGAGGAATATGTACTTCAGTTACTATTTCACTGAGGGAAATGTAACCGAGGAGATGCGAAAGATGCCCAATCATGCATATAAATTCGCAAGGATACCCGCATATCGAAAAATTTTCAAACTGCGGCAAGCTTCTGACGAAGGTGAACGCAGAAAATATTTAAAGGTGGAGGAAGACCTGAAGAATGCCCATAGCAGCAGCGATGAGGCCAGCCCTGAGCCATCCATACCTCAAGAGGCCGAATCCGCACCTCAAGAGACTGAATAGTAAAGATGATTCAATAATACATGCCGAGCAATGAGAACGTTTAGGACGTCGATAACCGTATTGTTTTTTGTATTCTCCATGCAGCATCTGAATGCTAATTCCCGTGCTTCCTATGTGCATGTGAATGTGTTTCCTGTTCCAGTTGACACAGGTGAGG
>CALAUZ010000316.1 GCA_937892105.1 uncultured Fretibacterium sp.
ACAGAAGGCACATACGGAGTCATAGACAGCCTGGTGAGCTTCAACCCTGACTTAATCAGCGTAACATACGGTGCAGGCGGTTCAAGCCGCGACAACACAGTCGAAATTGCCGCGGGGATTCAGAATCGCTATAACACAAGCGGAGTCGCCCATCTTACATGCGTAGGCACAACACGCGCCGAACTCAAAGAGATTCTTGACCGCCTCAAAGCCAATAATGTGCGCAACGTTCTAGCTTTACGCGGAGACCTCAAAGATAAGTCAGACCTCGGAGACTTTCACCACGCCTCAGAGTTAATCGCGTTCATTCATGAGGAATACGGCGATGATTTCGACATATTCGCGGCATGTTACCCCGAAAAACACCCGGAAGCCGATTCAGTCGAGCAGGATTTGTATCACCTCAAGGAGAAATGCAAACTCGGTGTAAAGGGTCTAATCTCACAGCTATTTTTCGACAATGATATATTCTGCAACTGGCGCGAACGTGCGCGGGATATGGGAATCACTCAGCCAATAATCGCCGGAATAATGCCCATAACAGCAGCTGCACAAATCCCGAAAGTAGTCGAAATGTGCGGAGCTTCTGTGCCTGAGCGTGTAAGGCGTTTTGTTGACGCATACGGACATCATCAAGGAGCCGTCAAAGAAGCCGGAATAGCATACGCAACAGAGCAGATAATTGACCTTCTTGCGAGGGGTGTTGAGGGGATTCACCTTTACACGATGAATCAGGCTGATACGGTGAGGCGTATTGACGCGGGTATACGGTCAGTGCTGTACACAAAACGCTATGCAGTTCGCTCCAACGGATAAGAATATCATTGATGCCCTGCGCTATATGCGCGTACCTCCTGAAGGCCGAAATGATGAGCTTGTTCGCACAGTCTCTGAGGCTTTCGGGAGGCTTGAAGGGTATATTACTCCGCGCTGTGTTTGGGGGAAATTTCATATTGTGCATTTTGACGGCGGTATAGAACTTGAAGGAGCGTATATCTACAGCAATGACATAGCCCGACTAACTGCCAGAAGCGATGAATGCATAGTATTAGCGGCGACTCTCGGCCATGAAACTGACAGGCAGATTACGATTGCGCAAAATAGGAATATGCTTGACGGACTCGCCCTTGATGCTTGCGCCTCAGTGAGGATTGACGCATATATTGACCAGTTTATGAGGAGCGAGATTTTTCCTGGACTTCATGAGGGTGAACGCATGACTTCGAGATTTAGTCCTGGCTATGGGGATTTGAGCATGAATGTTACGGAGGACATTATAGCCATACTCAACGCAACTAAGAGGATTGGGCTTAGTGTTACGAGGTCGCTTATGATGTCGCCTGTGAAGTCTGTTACTGCGATTGCTGGAATGTTCAAGAAACATTGATAAGTATAGCTTCAATTATTTCTTGCATAAACATTCTGGCTTTATTTTCTCCATAAGAATTAAATCCCGCAAAAAAAAAACAGACCCCGCATCTCTGCAAGGTCTGCTGTGAAATTCAACGTGAATACTATTCCTCGTCCATACCGTCCTGATAGAACTCCCCGAAAAGCTCCTTCAGTGAAGGCATATCCTCAGGTATCGGACGCGCTACCCATGTCGTGTTCATGTAGTGCTTGAGTGTGATGTTCTCGCTGACAATGTTACCGCCCCAAGTTCCGCAGCCCATCGAGTTCGTGGGAGGCATACCGTTTGTCGCTGAACCTGCGTTGCCCCTGTTGTTAGGCTGACGGATCATGCAGCGTGATACTGGTGCGCACATTCCCAGACGATGAATGTGATCGTCATCGAACGAGTACAGTCCGCATGAATGTCCCTTGCCGCCCGCCTTGTCGAAAATCTCCTGCATAATGTCAAGTGCAGTCTGGAACTCTCCGCCGTACTTGAACAGCGTAAGAAGGGTTGTAAGTTTCTCGGTGCTGAAGAAATGCTGCTTGCCGATGCACTTCTTGATGTCGTCCGCATTGTTGATGGTGAAGCCTTCCTTCTGGCCATTGTTGGGTACTGCGATGAACTTGCGGTCTGCCGGTATCTCAAATCCTGCCGCCTTCGCAAGTGCCTGTGCAGAAATAGCAACTGTATCCGGAAGCCTGTGGCCTGTCTCGTCCCACATTACTGCTTTAATCTTCTCGGCCTCTTCCCATGTCGGAATGTATGCGCCCTCTTTCACAAGCCCTTCAACGAAATTGTCATACACTGATTCATGAACGATTAAGTTTCCATCGCAGGAACAGCCTGATCCGAAGTCTGCACACTTTGAAATGCGGGTATTCGTTGCGGCCTCATACGCTCTCTCTTTCGTATTGGCGGTGTTGTCAACGATTACTGTCGAGTTCCCTGCGCCTGAACCGTAAGCTGGCACTCCTGACGAGTAAGCAGCCCTGACCATTGGACGGCCGCCGGTTGCGATTACGAGGTCAACCCTCTTCATGAGTTCCTGTGTCAGCGTAATGCTGGGTTCCTCGATTACCTGTACGATGTCGGCAGGCGCACCCTCACGGACGAGAACATCGCGGATAATGTTGACGGTCTTGCAGGTTGTCTTCTTTGCTCTGGGGTGTGGCGAGCAGATGAGAACGTCGCGGGCTTTTACAGCGTAGATTGCCTGGCCTGCGGGCGTAACGCAAGGGTTCGTTGTGGGAACGAGGGTTGCGATTACGCCTACTGGCTTTGCGTACTTCACGAGACCCTTCTCCGGAATTTCCTCGATTATGCCAACGCTCTTCTGACGGAGGCAGTCCCTCAGTATCAGCTTAAGCTTGTTCCTCTTGTTGCGCTTTGTTACCTTGTCGCCGAGCCTTGTCTCGTCAACAGCTTCATCACAGATTGGCCCCCAAACCTTCAGCGGGTAAAGTGCTGCACAGATTGCGCGTGCGAGACGGTCTACTCTCTCCTGATCATATGTCGCGATAACTTCAGCCGCTACTTTGGCTTTTACCACCATTTCTTCAATCATTGCGATTTCTTCAGGTGTTACTTCATGATGTGCCATTATAAATAATTTTCCTCCTTAGGGTTATTTATTTCGTAATGTGTGATTTCGCATGGCTGGGCGGAATATACTTTCCATTCGCGTCCTTCTTCACCAGCTTGCCTTCCTTCACAAGGTCGCCAGGAGTGTAGATGTCGTTGATGTTCCAGCAGCCGGGTGTAGGAACTGCGATGTTCTCCATTATTGCCTCGACAAGGAACGGACGGCCTGCCTTGTTTGCCTCGACAGCCTTCTTCAATGCCGGCCCTAATTCATCGGCTGAGTTCACGCGGATTGACTCTACTCCGTAACCTTCAGCAACTTTTGCCCAGTTCGGGGAATATGCTTCACCGTTCGGAGTGTGGAACTTCGTACCGTACTGCGTGTGATAGTTGGCGTTCTCAAGTCCCGCAATCGTTCCGAATGCCATGTTGTTCATGACCAGCCACATGCAGGGTATTCCTTCCTCAACTGCCGTAGCCATGCACGTAGGATTGACACCGAAACCGCCGTCTCCGATTAACGCAACGCAAATCTTGTCGGGAGCAGCTTTCTTTCCGCCAAGAACTGCCGACGCTCCAAAGCCCATTGTCGCCAAACCTGAAGAATGATGGACTGTTCCAGGAATTGTAATGTCATACTGCTGTGCGACACCGTTCTTGTTCCAGCCTACATCGGTGAAAATTAGTGCGTCTTCAGGAAGTGCGCCTTTAAGCTCCTTGAGTATCCTCTGTGGTGTCATCGGGAAGCGTCCATCGTTGGAGATTGCTACATTGCTGGCCTTGAAGTCTGCCTTTGCCTTTGCGATTTTCTCACGGAGGCCGGGCCTCTTGATACCTTCGGGCTTGATTGCCTTTGCCGCTTCAAGTATCTGTGCGAGTGCGAGTTTGAGGTCTGCAACTGCGCCGATTTCAACCGGATAATTCCTGCCGATTTCTGTCGGGTCAATATCAATCTGAAGGAATTTCGTTGTCGCAGGGTCAAACGTTACGCCCTGATACCAGCTTGACGAGTCTGCTTCGGCAAAACGAGTGCCAAGTGCGAGAATTACATCTGCTCCCAGCGTGAACTCGTGAGTGTGCGCAAGTCCCCAGAAACCTGTCTGGCCAATCATGAGGGGGTGAAGATCGCTGACACAGCCCTGCCCCATCAATGTGCGTGAAATCGGAATGTCGAGGAACTCAGCCAGTGCCGCAAGTTCTTCCGATGCCTGAGCCAGTAATATTCCGCCGCCTGCATGGATAACGGGTGCTTTTGCCTCAATGAGACGTTTTGCGATTGCCTTTGCACATGCGGGATCAAGAGCGGGTTTCACTGTGATGTGGCTGTCCTGATACGTGCGTGCAAAGAGGTCTTCCTCAATTTCCCTGCTCCAGATGTCCATCGGCATATCAATAAGGACTGGGCCGGGTCTTCCTGATTCAGCGAGACGGAAAGCCTTGTCGAGAATGTCTGGGAGTGCTTCGGGATCGTCAACTCTCCAGCAGCGTTTGCAGACAGGCTCCAGAAGTCTGTACTGTGTTGCGTCTCCGTGCATGTTGACTTCCTGATGGGGGTGCTTGCCGTAATAGTAGCTTGGTACGTCTCCGGCAAATACGACCATAGGTATTGAGTCGAACGCGGCATTTGCTACGCCTGTGAGTACGTTGGTAATGCCAGGCCCTAAGTGGCACATTACGACGGAGGCCCTGTGAGTTACGCGCGCATATCCGTCAGCGGCTGTTGAGGCGACTGCTTCATGCCTGTTGGAGATGTAACGGAGTTTGCCGCCCTTCTGTTCGTTGCGGTTGAGGGCATCGAGCATTCCGATTACTGTATGGCCGCAGAGGCCGAAAATGTACCTGACTTCGCGGCGTTCAAGGTAATCTACTATGAGGTCTGCTACCAGCTTTTTGCTCATACGGAAAATATACCTCCTTAAAGTTGAATATGACTTAGTGAGAATATAGTGAATAAAATTTTACTGGGTACGTGAATAAGATAATATAAATTCCCGCATTCGTCAATTTGAAGATATACTTAGCTGACGAAAAGACTCAAAGAGTATTTGACGAGTTCGTCAAAATCAAGGGAGTCAAAAAAACAGAAGCTCTCTCCGGAATGCTGAGAATGTATATGTTATCGCATGACGATAGGCTGTACGCGGAGTTAGAGAAAAAATACTGGGGGATAAGCGACATGTCAAAACAGGAAACAAAAGAAACAAGAGACAGCAACGACTACATATTCATCAAGCTCAACATAGGGACTTGTGTAAACGGTGAACAGATTGACGGGCATAAAGTTATCAAGTCTTATCAGGAAAATGCTATTGCCAACGGACGCGGTTACACATGGTTTTCTACGGACTGCCTGAGATATGGCATGGACAAAGAAAAAGCAGATGACTACAACAACAGGATTGAGAGCGGAGAAAAAGTAGTAATATTGTTCGCTGTTTCCGATGAACAAAACGATATTTGCTATACGGCTGAAGTATTAGAAATCAAAACTTCAAAGAACCGCATGTATTGTCCTGATGATGTTACGTGTGTGCCTGTTGAATTTGGCGAAAAGGAACATGCGAGACTGTGGATAAAAATCAAAAACATTAAAGAAGAACATACACTGAAAGCCGACATGTTCAGAATAATAAGCACCGGAGCTAAATTGAAACAGGTAATATCAAATTCACAGTTTCACTTCGGCTATGTATATCTCGAAGACGTTGTAACAGAAACAGGAATTCCTTTCTAAAATTTCTCTGAAAAACGTAAAAGCATGATAATATAAGCTATCCAAAAATTTTTATGCAAAAGAGGGATATACATGAAGAAATGTTTAAGCGCGGTGTTATGTGTTATGCTTCTTTCGGCGTGCGCATGGGGAGCAGGGTTCACTCCAGGAACATATGAAGGAGAAGGCAAGGGTTACAGCGAAAGTTCCCCCGTTAAAGTGAAAGTTACTGTTGACGCGGACAAAATCACAGCTGTAGAGATTGACGCTCCCGAAGAAGTCCCGTTCGGAGTGCCGCAGTTCGACAACTATGGCGGTCAGGTAATCGGCAAATCTGAGGCTGTAATCAACGCAGTATCAGGTGCGACGATGACCAGAGACGGAATAGTCGAGGCAATCAACAAGGCACTCAAGGCTGCAAGCGCGAAGAAGTCAGGCTTTAATCCAGGAACATACGAAGGAGAAGGCAAAGGTTACAGCGAAAATTCCCCCGTCAAAGTGAAAGTTACTGTTGACGCAGAGAAGATTACGGCTGTAGAGATTGACGCACCGGAAGAAGTTCCGTTCGGTGTCCAGAACTTCGAGACTTACATCAAGGCACTTATAGGACGCACAGACGGAAAAATAGACGCTGTAAGCAATGCCACGATGTCAAGGAACGGAATTACTGAGGCAGTCGAAAAAGCATTATCGGCGGCAAGAGGAGAAGATACTTCAGCAAATTCCCCCTTATCTTTCACACCTGGCGAGTACATGGCCGAAGCTATGGGTTACAACGGCCCTGTCCACGTTCGCGCGAGGTTCACTGCCGACAAAATGACAGAGCTTGAAGTCACGGCGCATACCGAGACAGCACATGTTGGTGATATAGCGTTCGACATAATGGTATCAGAGATGTTGCAGGCTAACGGCTCAGGTGTCGACGCAGTATCGGGTGCAACGTTCTCGACAAGGGGTCTCCGCAACGCTGTGAACTCAGCCGCAGAGAAGGCAGGCTGCACGAACATTGAAGCGTTCAAGGCCGCAAAGGTTGAACACAAGCCCGGCAAGCCCGAAAAGTACACGTATGATGTCGTAATCATCGGAGCAGGCGGTGCAGGAGTTGCAGCAGGAGCACAGGCAGCACAGGACGGTAACTCTGTACTCATCATCGAGAAGAACGCTGAGGCTGGCGGCAATACCCTAGTATCAGGCGGACAGTATCAGAGCGTTATGCCCTATCTCGTATGGGATCCGAAGAACCCTGACGCTGAGACAGGAATTTATGCTTTCAACGGCCAGGAATATCCCAAAGTAAAGAGCGTTCAGGGCTGTATCAATGAGCTGAAGATGATACTTAACTGGAACGAAGACCCCTTTGACGCAAAATATTACGAGACGCATGAATACGTTGCAGGAGATGCCGCAGAGCTGTCGAAGCATGGTGTTCACGCCGAGTATCTGCCGGTCTTGAAGGCACTGAAGGACGAGATACGTACATATCTTGCTTGGGCACAGCCTAAACTTGATGCTGGTACTCCTGAAAACCAGCTTGCATTGTTCTCAACGCTCAACCTTCACATCTTCCAGACATATTACGGCGGATTGCGTCAGAGCGCGGACAAGAAGCAGTGGATTTACGGCGATGTCAATCTCGTGAAACAATTTATCGAACAGGCACAGGGTCTCAAAGAATGGCTTGAAGCTATGGGCGCAACATTCCATGAGGACACACAGCAGACGTTAATCGGAGCATTATGGTATCGCGAGAATGAGTTTATCGGCGCGAATGTTGACACTGACGGGGACGGAACTCCAGAGAGTTATCCAGGACGCTGGGGAACGTATTTTGTTGCTCCTTTGAACGCAATATACAAGGCCAACAAGGATAACAGGCTCATGCTCAGGACAACGGCAACCGATCTCATCAAGGAGAATGGAAGAGTTATAGGCGTAAAGGCGAAACGTTATGACGGTACGGATATTACGGCCTATGCTGCCAAAGGAGTGGTAGTAGCGACAGGAGGATTTGCAGCCAACCTTCGCAGGGTAGTTGATGAAAACATGTACTGGTCGCCCGAATATGTCTCGCTCTCAACGAAGACCACTAACCGTTCATCGCTTCAGGGAGACGGGATAACTATGGCGGAAAATGCTGGAGCTGCCTCGACTGGACTCGGCTTCACACAGATGATGCCAATATCCTGGATAGACAACGGCAATCTTGCTTTTGGAGGAGGGAACTATGCTTGCTGGATCAGCCCCATCACTGGACACAGATTCGTCGACGAAGGCTCAGAGCGCGATGTTCTCTCTCTTGCAGAATTCCGTAACGGAATGGATTACAAGGGCAGCAAAGGCGTATTCCTAGAGTTCTACAACGTTGAGCAGAAAATGCCTGCACCGACTCAGTTACCTGAAACAGGAGATTTCCCCGGACGCTACTACAGGCGCAAAATTTCAGAGCTTCCTGAACTCTTCAAGGAACTCGGCGTAAAGGCAAACCCGAAAGTTGTAGAAGAAACTATCAGGGCATACGACAAGGCAGTAATGACCGGCGGAGAATTTCCTGATGTCGGCAAAGCAATAGCCTCACGTCCAGTCGGCAACGTTCAGAGAAATGCTGACGGAAGCTACAACGTTGACAGCTACGATCTCGACAATACTGTAATGACGATAAGGCTTCTTGCACCGAGCACGCACCACACTATGGGCGGA
>CALAUZ010000317.1 GCA_937892105.1 uncultured Fretibacterium sp.
AGTAGTAGCGACAGCGATTTCCGGGCCTGCGAGAGTGTAAAAAACTTTATCGGCTTCGCGTGCTATAGTACTGCCGACGACGTTTACTATTGCGAGGGTTTTAATATTATTATTTTTCGCGAGTCTCATGGCTGCTAAAGTGTCTGCGGTTTCGCCGGATTGACTGATTATTATTGCTAGAGAATTTTTTTCAAGAGGCATATTTCTGTATCTGAACTCAGAAGCTAATTCGACCCGAACAGGAATTTTTGCTAAATCTTCAATTACATACTGCGCGACGACTCCAGCATGATAAGCAGAACCGCAAGCGATTATATAAATTTGAGAAATATTTTTTATCTCGTCGGAATTTAAATTTACGTCCGTCAAATCGATTTTATTATTTTTAATTACTGAGTGTAAAGTGTCTTTAACTGCTTTAGCTTGTTCGTGAATTTCCTTCATCATGAAATGTTCAAACCCGCCTTTTTCCGCAGCATTAGCGTCCCAAGTTACCTCGCTGATTTCCTTGTGGGTAGCGTAGCCCTCACCGTCGAAGAAACGCACCATACCTTTTTTGAGCTGAACTATCTCCATATTATCGAGGTAATAAACCTGTCTAGTGTCCTGAAGAATTGCCGAAACGTCTGACGCAAGGAACGATTCGCCTTTGCCCTGTCCTGCGATGAGGGGTAAATCCTTTCTTGCTCCCCAGACTTCTTCGGGATAATCGCGGAAAAGCATAACGAAACAATATGAGCCGTCTATGACTTTTATGGCTTGAGTTATAGCCTTGAGGGGGTTCTTCTCCTGCTTGTAGTAGTAGTCGATGAGTTTCACCGCCGCTTCAGTGTCAGTCTGCGAGTAGAAAGTGTAGCCGTGTTCCGCAAGCATTGCCCTGATTTCGCGGTAGTTCTCGACAATCCCGTTATGGACAGCGACAACGGCCTTGTCATCGCTCCATAATGGGTGAGCGTTCACGTCCGAAGGTTCTCCGTGAGTTGCCCAGCGAGTGTGCCCTATTCCGCAAGTCCCTGATACTTCCTCACCTGCGTTAATTCTGTCCTCCAATACCTTTAACCTTCCCTTGTTCTTGGCGATCTTGATTTTGCCGTCAGAAAGCACTGCAATCCCTGCCGAGTCGTAACCTCTGTATTCGAGCCTTGCAAGCCCTGAGAGCAATATTCCGCTGGCCTGCCTGTCTCCTGAATAGCCTAATATACCGCACATGTTATTTTCACCTTCCATGTATGAGATTATTTGAGTATGTGTATTATTCTATAATATATTACCTTTTCACATTCATGTGTAATTTTGTGGCAAGTAACGATAAACAACAGTACATCGTGAACTCGCATTTACTGACCTTATTACAACGAGAACTATGTGGACATGTAGCAACAACATATTATGCAAATCCTGCAACGTGAAAAAGGGAGATAAATAACGAATAGTGCTATAATTACCCCCATCATATCACAATAAAATCACGAAAGGGGCATAAATATTACATGTCAACAATCGGATATTACGATCCCGAAAACTTCAAGAAAGTCTATCACGCACAGCCCAGAACTACCATTGAGACACTCTTCTACGGCAACAACGTACATCATGTTCTTGACCTGCATGAAGCCTACAATCTCGCAAAGAACTCACCCGGCACAATCGAACTTACAGGAATGCCCGTCTACAAGCCCGAAGAGCAGGGTCTCCCAATGGACGCTAACGTCCTCCTCTTCAACGATGGCGGAATTTTCGGACGCACAGCCGCCGCACGCAGGATTGTCGGTTATCCCGATGTCGATGTGGCAAAATACTGCAAGATTATCCGCGAGGCAGTCTTCAACATGCGCTACAGAAAGCTCTACCAGGCTGACGCATATGTTGGCCTCGATGAAGACTTCATGACATCAGCTCACATAATCCTCCCTGAAGGATACGAGAACAACCTCTACAACTGGATGATTAATTTCCAGTATGCGAACGAGGCATACAAGCCGCGCTATGAGGCATCACGCAGAATTTCTGACCATGACGGCGACATATTCTTTGTTGCAGACCCCGACTGGCCGCACGGAGATGCAAAACTTCAGGAACAGTTCCCTCTCGGAATAGCATTCTTCTCACCTGAAGAGAACTGCGCAATCGTACTCGGCCTCCGCTACTTTGGCGAACTCAAGAAGGGTACCCTCACACTTGCATGGGGTATTGCGGCAAGGAACGGTTATGCTTCATGCCACGGCGGATTGAAGCGTTACACCCTCAAGGACGGAAGCGGAAAGAAGTTTGTTGTTGCGGCATTCGGTCTTTCAGGTTCAGGAAAGTCAACAATAACACACGCAAAACATGACGGAAAGTATGATGTCATGGTGCTTCATGATGACGCATTCATCGTCAACGTAAAGGACAAGTACGCAATCGCCCTTGAGCCTACGTACTTCGACAAGGTTGCTGACTATCCCATCGGCTGCCCTGACAACAAGTACATCATGACGCTTCAGAACTGCGGCTGTGTTAAGACGGCTGACGGGAAACTCATCGCTGTAACAGAGGACATTCGCAACGGAAACGGACGCGCTATAAAATCCCGTTTGTGGTCGCCTAACAGAGTGGACAAGATCGAAGAACCCCTCAACGCAATATTCTGGCTTATGAGAGACCCGACATTACCGCCAGTCCTCAAACTCGAAGGCCCATCGCTTGCCTCAGTTCTTGGCGCAACACTTGCCACAAAGAGAACGAGTGCAGAGAACCTTGCACCTGGTGTTGACCCTGACGCACTGGTCTGTGAGCCTTACGCCAACCCGTTCAGAACATACCCGCTTGGAATGGACTACGAGAGGTTCAAGCAGCTGATTTCTGACGGAGTGGACTGCTACATACTGAACACGGGCAATTTCATGGGTAAGCCTGTAGGCAAGGAGAACACGCTCATGATTATTGAGCGCATTGTCGAGGGTAAAGCGGACTGGAAGCCTTTCGGGAAACTGTCAGGCATAAAGACGATGGAAATTCCTGGATTTGACGCTGACTTGAGCAACGAGGAGTACAGGATACAGCTGAAAAAGCGTTTCCAGGACAGACTGAACTTCATCAAGTCGCGTGATACTGAGAGGGGCGGAATTGATAAGCTGCCGGCAGATGCTCACGAGGCTGTCGAGAAGCTCATTGCCGAGATAGGCTAAGGTATAAAAATTGCAGCGGTCTCCTTAAAATTCAGGAGGCCGTTTTTTGTTATGTAGTAGTGTTGTTATTCGTCTTGGATTTGTCTTCAACATGATGGGCGTATTATACATGACAAAAATTATCCCCTTCGTTTTGGGAAGGGGGATTGTGATTGAGATCGGAAGAGCACACGTCTGAACTCCAGTCACATCACGATATCGTTTTGGGAAGGGGGATTGTGATTGTGCTATTACTGTTGAAACTTCTTGAAGGCGATTAATGTCGCGAATAATGCTCCCAGTATTGCATCTGATGAGTTACAGCCGCCACCTCCAGATGAGCCTACATTACCAGTATTATTGCCACCGGTATTGCCTTCTGTGTTTCCACCAGTGTTACCTTGCGTACCTATGCTTTCTCCTGATGAAGCCTTCGCTATGTGTGTACTGAATGTCAGCACTCACAGCGTTTATGATTTGATCTGTAGGAAGCTGAGGTGCGGTCATATCAGAGGAAACTATATAGTTCACTTCATCTGATGTCGTACCGAGTGTTTTCGCAATGTTGTGGGCAGTCTCAGGGGCAAGGACTAGAGGTTCAGTGTTATCACCTGCATTGCCTTCTGTATTACCGCCAATGTCTCCATTAGTATTGCCTCCAGTGTTGTTTTCGGATACGGGGTCAGATGTGTATATATATCCAGTTCCCGAGCAACGAAGACATATTGATTTCTACTGCCGTTACATCTCCAGCAAGTTCCACTGCCATGACATGCCGAACAGTTTACGTAAGAACTTGAACCCGTTCCGTAACTGGGAACGTAGTACCGCCTCCGACCGTTGCACGTTGGACACACTCCTGATCCATAACACGCAGTACAGTTTGTACTCCGAGAACCGTTACAACTTGGGCATATTTCACGACCAGCAAAAGAAATCCCGCAGAACGTGCCCAGAACCAAAAAAGAAAGCCACATCACGACAAGTTTCTTCATAAATAAAACCTCCTGTAATGAATTTTGCGTCAAAATTAAGAAAGACACATGACCGCTGCCACCATAACTATGGTATAATACATAATAGGCAAGGTAGAGTAGGGTTATTTTTACCCTTAATCATGTGTTACATTAATTTTTTGGTAAATGTATTATAATACACCTTGCTCTTTTTTCATGTCAAAATTCACGAAATCTCACGCAAAAAAACACCTCCCCGTTCATCACAGGGAGGCCAAAATCCATCATTTAATCCTCATTCATAACGTGCGCACATCTCCTGCACAATCCGTTACTGTTCGGGTGTTCCTCATACTTCCAGCAACGCGGACACTTCTCCCCTTCCGCTCGCCCTCCTGCAAGACTTATCCCAGTATCAGCATCATCGAACTTCACTGGCAATGTCGCCTCGTCCGTCCACTCAAATTTCGACACTATCACTATGTCCGCAAGTTCTTCCGGCGTGAATGAACCCTCAAGTTTCGCAAGAGCTTCACTCCTCTTAACCTGCACTGACGCTTCAAGTGATGTCCCTATCGTCTTGGCTGCCCTCATCGTCTCAAGCATTCGGCTGGCAGCTCCCTTCAACACTACCGCCTCGCCCCATAACGCATTAAGACCATCGTCAAGCCGCGATTTATCCTGTTCCGGGAAGTCTGCAAGGAATACACTCTCAGGTAACGTGTCGTCAGTCTTCCGCATTTCCTGCCATATCTCCTCTGCCGTAAAACTCAGTAACGGCGCAATCATTCTCGTAAGGCACGACAATATCTCCTGCATGGCCGTCTGTGCGCTCCTTCGGGTCATTGAGTTTGCGTCCTCAACGTATAACCTGTCCTTGCTGATATCAAGGTAGAACGCTGAAAGTTCGTTCACGCAGAAAGAATGTATCAATGACACCGGCACATGGAACTCATACTCCTCCAGTGCTTCCCTTACCCTCGATATAATTCTATGAAGCCTGTCCAATATCCATTTGTCCATTGATAGCAGCGAGGCATATGGCAATGCGTTTTCCTTCTTGAAGTCGTGAAGGTTCCCCAAAAGGAAACGGGCTGTGTTGCGTATCCTCCTGTACGTTTCCGATAACGTCTTCAGTATATCCTTCGAGATACGTACATCGTTGCGGTAATCCGTTGATGCTACCCAGAGCCTCAATATGTCAGCTCCAAATTCGTTGCAGATGTCAGCGGGAGCTATGGTGTTGCCGAGTGATTTCGACATCTTACGCCCCTTGCCGTCAAGAGTGAAACCGTGTGTCAATACCTGCCCGTATGGTGCGTGTCCCGTTATCGCTACGGCTGTCAGCAATGACGACTGGAACCACCCTCTGTGCTGGTCGCTTCCCTCAAGATACATATCGCATGGCCATTTCAGCCCGAACTTATCATTCAGCACCGACATATGAGACACTCCGGAGTCAAACCAGACATCGAGAATGTTGCTGTCCTTTTCGACATTATGGGAATGGCACTTGTTGCAACAAGCCTTATCGCCAAAGAGTTCCGGCAGACTTTCGCGCCACCATATTGATGTTCCGTCTGGGGAAGTTTTGACCTTCTCTGCAAGCATTCGTATTCTGTCGGGTGTTAATGTGAATGCCCCGCAGTCCTTGCAGTGTATCGCAGGAACAGGTACTCCCCATACCCTCTGGCGTGAAATGCACCAGTCTGAACGCGAACTTACCATGTTGTATATCCTGTCGCGTCCCCAATCCGGTATCCACTTCACTTCCTCATCAATTACGCGGAGTGCCTCGTCCCTAAATTCCTTTACGTTGATGAACCACTGATCTGTTGCGCGGAATATTACGGGACGTTTGCAACGCCAGCAGTGAGGGTAGCTGTGGTCGATTTTTCCGAGACCGAGAAGTCTTCCTTTTTCCCGTATAAGCTCAATAGCTTTCTTCCCGCCTTCATCAAGGGACATTCCGCCTACAATGGGCATTTCTTTCTCGAATTTCCCAGCGTGGTCAACAGAACTGTAAACCTTCAGGCCGTAACGCACTCCCGTCTCGTAGTCTTCAACACCATGACCAGGTGAAGTGTGTACGCAACCTGTACCTGTCTCAAGCTCTACATAATCCGCAAGCACCACTAACAGTTCATGCTCATAGAACGGGTGAAGGGGCTTCATATTTTCGAGGTCAGCACCCTTAACGGTCAACAATGCGTCCCTGAATGTGAGACCTGTATTCTTCTCGATTGCTCCTTTAAGCTCACATGCGAACGCGTAAATCTTCCCGTCATTCTCGTAGAAACCGTAATCATATCGTGGGTGAACGGCTACTGCTGCGCTTGAGGGCAAAGTCCATGGGGTAGTTGTCCATATGACAATGTAGACATCGCGGCCGGAAAGTTCCGGAAATTTCTCGCCTGCTTTTGGCAACGGGTATGCGGCATAGACTGAGGGGCTTTCCTCGTCCCAATACTCGATTTCACCTGCGGCTAACGCTGTCTGACAGTCTGTGCACCAGAATACGGGCTTTAACCCTCTATAGATTAGTCCCTTGTCAACCATGTCGGCGAAAGCGTGTAATTCGAGATGCTCAAATTCTGGGTCAAGAGTGATATATGGTTTTTCCCATTCTCCGAGAACTCCGAGACGTTTGAACTCTTCACGCTGAACATCGAGGTAGTGTAGTGCTGTTTCGCGGCATTTTGCGCGAAGCTCTACGGGGTCAACGCCTGTTCCGTGTTTTGAGAGGCCGCCGTCTTTCAGTGAGCGTAACTCTATGGGCAGTCCATGAGTGTCCCAGCCTGGAACGTAAGGGGTGTAGCGTCCTGTCATAGTTTTTGACTTGACGATAAAGTCCTTCAGTATTTTGTTGAACGCTGTACCGATGTGAATATCACCGTTTGCGTAGGGTGGGCCATCGTGAAGCTCGAAACGTTCGGGGGAATGTTCGCGTGCTTTCAGTGCTTTGTGGTAGATGTCGTGAGTGTGCCAGAACTCAAGGAATGACGGCTCACGTTTTGCGAGGTTTGCCCTCATTGGGAAATCAGTTGCGGGCAGGTTCAGGGTATCCTTGTAATCCTTTGCCTCCATGTAAAAATTTCAGCCTCCTTAAAGCTATTTGTGAATAACGCAGAGATATTATCACAAATTTTTCACAGCAAAAAAAATCCCCTCCAGCCCCAACCAGAAGGGAAATAATTTTACTTCTTATGTAAACCAATCTTTGAGGCAAATATTCTGAGCATGAATGTTGCAATCCTTAGATTTTTCCGCCATCTTCCAGGCTCTTGCAGCATTCTGTACAGCCACTCAAACCCTATCTTCTGCACCCACTCAGGAGCACGCAGCAGCTTCCCGCTGAGAACGTCAAACGCTCCTCCAACACCAACGCATAGAATACCGCCCAAACGTTCACGGTGTCTGTAAACCCATTTCTCCTGTCTGGGCTGGCCCATAGCCGCAAGAAGTATTTTCGCACCCGATGAAGCTATTGCGTTCGGAATATTCTCGTCCCTGATGTCAAAGTAACCGTCCCTCGTTCCAGCAATAATCAGGCCGGGAAACTTCTCCTTCAATGCATCAGCACATTGTCTTGCAGTATTCCCCGCAGCACCGCAGAAGTACACTGGCCACCCTTCAGCCGCCGCTGTCCTGCACAAGTTCTCCGCAAAGTCTATCCCCGCAACACGTTCCTGCACCGGCCTCCCGAGAATGTTCATTCCCAGGCACAAGCCTGAACCGTCCGCAAGCTTCACAGCCGACCACTTCACTATCTCCTCAAATTCCGAATCATCAACCACTGTCTCCATGCCTATTGCGTTCAACGTTACTACAAGCTGCGCGGTATTAATTTCCGGGTTCAGGATTAATCCGCGGGCCTTCGAGATTGCGTAATTCATTGATACGTTGTCGAACGTTACGCCCCACAATGACGGGTGGGCTGTAATTTCTTTTTTCTTTCTTGTGCGCCTGAAGATTATTACGGCGATTATGATTACTGCCGCAATCGTCCATTTTTCCCACGCCGCTGCCATGCTCGTCAACGCGCATAATCCCGCAACAGACTGCACAGCTTCAGGGTGTTCAACGCCGCCGCTCAACATTCTTCCGTATATTCTGCCTGTCCCTGAAGTCCTGCCGGGAGCGTCCGTATCACTCACTATCCCCCTGACGAACGAAAAGAATATCTCCGCCGCAGGTATAGCAAATAATCCCAATGACAGGAATAATACTGTGCTGAGAACTATGCCTTTCGTGCTTCCCATTATCGACGTTCCAGCGACAAGGAAGCCCCACATTGAGGACAGTGCTTTCCCAGCCTGACGGTACATGTTCCCAAAACGAGACCAGAACGCCATTATCATCATCAATCCAGCGAATGACATGAAGAATGCTCCTGCCCCTGTCGCAACACAAGCCGCCATCATAAGAACGAACGTTACCGCTAAGACATGGCCGGTTAAGCCTGGTATCTCGTCAATGTACCTGAATATGAACGGGAAGAAGCTGAACCATACAGTTCCGGCAACAAGCGAGAATGCCGGGGTTAAGTATATGTATTCGTTGTCGGGGAAGCGTATGAAATGTACTGCCGGCCCGAAGTATGTGCATAATATGCCTATAACCGGATAAAGCAGACGCCATCTCGCATCATGGTATATGTTCTCCGATATTCCAGCAAAACATGAAAGCATTGCACCTGCCACAACAATTTTGGCCTCGAAGTCCCCAAACCACAACGCCAAAATCATCAATGAACCGGCAAGCACTATATCCCGAAAATAACCATACTTTCGCGGCTCTAAAACCTTCTTGATACAATGCTGTATCCCTATGCAAAGTCCGGCCATGATGACACAGCCGGCAATTACGAAAATATTATCTTGCATTGATTACTTTAAGACCGTCCATATATGGCACAAGAGCCTCTGGAATTGTTATGCTTCCGTCCTCGTTCTGGCAGTTCTCGATGATAGCGATTAACGTCCTTCCGACTGCTATTCCCGAACCGTTCAGTGTGTGGGCAAATCTTGGCCTCCCTCCGTCTGACGGCCTGTAACGCAGGTTCATTCGGCGCGCCTGGAAATCCTCGCAGTTTGAGCATGAGCTTATCTCCCTGTATTTGTTCTGGGAAGGCAGCCACACTTCAAGATCGTATGTCTTGCATGAGCCGAAACCTATATCGCCGGAGCAGAGATTTACGACATGATATGGAAGCTCTAAGGTCTTGAGAACGTCCTCTGCATCAGATGTCAGCTTTTCAAGTTCGTCATAGCTCGTCTCAGGTGTGCAAATCTTCACCATCTCTACTTTGTCGAACTGGTGCTGCCTCATAAGACCCCTGACATCACGCCCGGCACTTCCCGCCTCCCGCCTGAAGCATGGTGTATAAGCAGTGTAATATTTCGGCAGATCCTTTTCCTCAAGAATGCTCTCACGGTTAAGATTGGTGAGGGGAACTTCTGCTGTCGGAATGAGCCATAAATCATCGTTCTGGAGCTTGTAGAGGTCTTCCGCAAACTTCGGGAGCTGTCCTGTACCTTCAAGGATTGCAGACCTTACCATGAACGGAGGCTCTACTTCAAGATAGCCATGTTTCTTCGTGTGAAGGTCAAGCATGAAGTTTACGAGTGCCCGCTCCATTCTTGCACCAAGCCCCTGCAGCACAGTGAACCTGCTCTGTGCAAGCATTACGCCCTTCTCGAAGTCCATTATTCCCAACGCTTCAGCAACCTCCCAATGAGGTTTCGGCTCAAACGCAAACTTCTTAGGTTCGCCCCATGTTCGGACAACGGGGTTATCGTTCTCGTCATTGCCGATTGGAGTTGTCGGGCTTAACTTGTTGGGAAGTGTCATAAGGTGTGTATGAAGATCCGTCTCAACTTCCGCAAGCTCCGTATCAAGTTCCTTAATCTTGTCGCCCATCGCCTTTATCTCAGCTTTGAGGGCGTTTACATCAAGTGATGGTTCATTCTTTGCCATTCCGATACGCTTTGAGCCTTCATTGCGTTTTGCCTTGAGGTCTTCTGTCTCACCGATTATCTTGCGCCTTCTTGCGTCAAGCCCTGAGAGTATGCCCAGATCGAAGTCATGCTTTCTGTTTCTGAGCATACCTGCATATTCGTCCATGTCAGCGAGTATATATTTGATATCAAGCATTGTAAGTTTTCTCTCCTGCTGAAGTGTTGTTGTCGTTCTGATGTCTGACGCTGCGAAGCAAGTTCGCCATCTCTATAGCTCCAAGCGCGCAGTCTGAACCCTTATTGCCCGCCTTGCTTCCTGCACGGATTAACGCCTGTTCCAGAGTGTCGCATGTAAGCACCCCGAATAATATTGGTACTCTGTGCTGAAGTCCTACGCTTGCCAGTCCCTTTGAGGTTTCCGCCGCAACATAATCGAAATGCGGAGTATCACCGCGAATTACAGCTCCGAGAGCTATTACTGCGTCATATTTCCCAGTGAGTACGACTTCCTCAGCGATTAACGGAAGTTCCCATGCTCCTGGAACCCAGAATATGTCGATTGAGTTTGCTGAAACGTCATGACGCATTAGGGTATCTTTTGCGCCGTCAATGAGCCTTGTTGTTACTATGTCATTGAAGCGTGAGGCGATTATTGCTATGTTGAGACCTGTTCCTATCAGTTTTCCTTCTGTTACCTTCACCGTTTGTTATCCTCCTTTGAAAGCTGAGTGTTCCCGAATATATGACCCATACGGCTTGCCTTAGTATCAAGGTACTTTATATTATAGTCGTTGGGTGTAATTACGATAGGGACGCGTTCGGTTATTTCTATACCGTACTCCTCAAGACCTGAGATTTTGCCGGGATTATTTGTCATTAGGCGTATACGTTTCAGCCCTAAATCCTTGAGTATCTCTGCACCTGTACCGTATTCCCTCATGTCCGGCGGAAATCCAAGCGCAACATTAGCGTCAACAGTATCTAACCCTTCGTCCTGTAGCTTGTAGGCTCTTAGTTTGTTGAGGAGACCTATTCCCCTTCCTTCCTGCCTCATGTAGAGCAATGCTCCCCGTCCCTCGTCTGCAATCATCTTGAGGGCAGTATGGAGCTGAGGCCCGCAGTCGCACCTGAGAGAGCCGAGAACGTCCCCCGTAAAACACTCGCTGTGTACGCGGACAAGTACGGGTTCAGGGGTGGAGATGTCGCCCATGACGAGAGCGAGGTGGGTGTGCTGGTCATCGTCTTGGGTGATGCTTCTGTATGCGCTGACTTGGAATACTCCCCATTGTGTTGGAATGGGAACGGTTAATTTCTTCTCAACGCGCTTGTACTTATTCTTTGTGATTATGATTTCGTGTTCATGTGTATGACAATCCAAAAGTTCATCATCTCTCTTTGCGGGGATAATTTTAGCGGATATAGTGTATTTCACCAAAACGGTCAAACCACGCATCTTCGATTTCCGGGATATTGTACACGACAACATCTCCATTGCTGGTGATAAATAGTTTCGTGGAGTTAGGAGCTTGGTGCTTCACAGAAACGTGAACGTGAATGAACTCGCGCGGATTGTTCTCATTTGACCAGAAGCAGACAACATACCTGCCAATCCTAAGAATTGCCGGCACTAACAACACCACCTTCCATTGAGTACTTGATGAACAGAGGCTCATTCCTCCTGACAATCTGCTTCAAGTACTGCATCTCCAAATATGAATAGCTGTTATTCTACCACCTGTACATGGGAAGCCGGCATGTAGCATTGTGGAAGCCGCCATCTACCGGTGTCTCTATGTAGACTTTCACTGTACCGTCAGGGTACATCTCTGAATGTGTAATCTCTGTGTCATCGTTGAGGGTCATGAACGGGTACATCATGGATTTTATATTAGCACACAAAAAAGTACCGGCTTTCACACCGATACTTTCAAGATTTCATGTTGTCATTTTTCTTGCTAGTCATCATCGGACAATCCATACTTGCTCCAGAGAAAACGCTCTAACTGTTGTGCATCATCGGATAAATCATACTTGTCCAAAATAGAACGCTTGAAATGTTTTGCTTCGTTCACTATTTTGATAGCCTCGTTTTTTATTCTGAGTTTTATTTTTTGAGACTCAGCTTCAAAGAAATCTTGCCTCTCATCACCAGTTAAGCCGCGTTTATTAGCTTCATGTGAAATACTCTTTCCTGCTTCATCATAAATCTTCTTTATCTCAATATCAAACCTCCTCATTGCTATAGCCTCAGCTTTATCGAGAAGTTCACGCGCCTTTTCGGGGTTTATGTGTACACCCTTCCTTGCCATTTCGCGACATTTTCTCATAGCATTTGCTGAAACTGTATCTGATATTTTCTGACTAGCAGCCTTAAAAAAGTCCCATAAGCCCATGATTTTCTTTCACCTGCTAATCTTCTCCGCGCAGCTCACTTGCCTTTTTCCTCGCAAGTTCGGCTGTAGCATAATCCTTCCTCGCGTAGCCATAGTGATAATCACCCTCGCCGTTTTTCGCCTTCGCCCACTCGGTATTGCCCTTCCTTGTGAAAGTCTCCGCAACTTTCTCGTAGGTCTCTGCTGTTTTCGCCATGTTATACCCTCCTATTTCGCCGCCAAAATACACACTCTGCAAAAGTTTGCATTGCTGCAAGCTAAGTATTCTTTGTGCTGTATAATTATTCCTGTACTATGAAATTTTACGGTAATTATACTTTATGGGGGGGGGGCTGTTGTCAATAGACATCATGCTATAATCCACATAATAATCCTACATACAGGAGACAGATTACCCATGAACGACAGAAGCATACTCACTTTCGAGACAGTATCGCTTGACGAAGATGAACCCTCCCTTCTCATACTCGACCAGACAAAACTGCCCGGCAATGCAAACATTCTTCACCTCTCGAACATAAAGGATATACGACAGGCAATATACACCCTGCAAGTTCGCGGCGCACCTGCAATAGGAATAGCAGCAGCATTCGGACTGTACATCGCGGCCATGAACACGGAAGCTGATGACTACGCTGCGTTCTCCCAGAAACTTCATGAGGCCAAAGAATACCTCAACTCTGCGCGGCCTACAGCCGTCAATCTCTCATGGGCATTAAACCGAATGGAGAAGGTAATAACCGATAACCCCAACATGAGCATTCCCAAACTCAAAGAGCGTCTCAGGCTTGAAGCTATCGCCATAAAGTCCGAAGACACTGAGACATGCCGGAGAATAGGCGGGTACGGCCTCACACTTATTCATGACGGGGACGGAATACTCACTCATTGCAACGCAGGACAGCTTGCTACATCGAAATACGGGACAGCTTTGGCACCAATACACTTGGGACGCGAAAAGGGAATGAATTTCCGCGTTTATTGCGATGAGACACGTCCGTTGCTTCAGGGCGCAAGGCTCTCAACGTTTGAGCTTATGGCAGACGGGGTTGACACTACACTAATATGCGACAACATGGCCTCTCAGGTCATGAAGAATGGCTGGGTTAATGCTGTGTTCGTTGGGTGCGACAGGCTCGCGGCTAATGGTGATGCCTGCAACAAAATCGGAACTTCAGGGCTTGCTGTTCTCGCAAAATATTACAATGTTCCATTCTACGTCTTCTGTCCAGCCTCAACGATAGACATGAACATTTCACAGGGCAGTGATATAACGATAGAGCAGAGGCCATCGGAGGAAGTAACAGAAATGTGGTACTCTCACAGAATGGCTCCTGAAGGTGTGAAAGTCTATAACCCTGCGTTTGACGTTACGGATAATGGACTTATTGCGGGGATTGTTACGGAGTTCGGAATAGCAAGACAGCCTTACACCGATAGCCTGAAGAAATTACTCGTTCACGACAGAAGGGAAGCCCAGTAATCTGACCCCTTAGCGTCCGTTGCAAAACCCGTCAGCCTCGCTACATATTTCCCCAATATGTCGGTCTCAAGGTTAATCACGCTCCCAGCCCTGAGACTTCCCAGCGTTGTAGCCTCAAGCGTCGCAGGTATAAGCCCAACAGAGAAACTCTTATCCCCAGCATCAATCACCGTAAGGCTCACACCGTCAATACACACTGAGCCTTTCTCCACTATTCCGCGCAATAATGTCTTATCTTCCGGGACAAAAACAGCCTCTTTCGTCTCAGTCCCGCGAATTTCCCTCAATGTTGCAACACCGTCAACATGTCCAAGCACTAAATGACCGTCCAGCCTGTCAGTAAGCCTCATTGCACGTTCAAGGTTCACACGGACACCGGAACGAAGCCCATTGCCGAACCACGTCCGAGAAAACGTCTCCTGCATCATCTCAACGTCAAAACTGTGCGCGTCATTGCGAGTTACCGTAAGACATGCCCCGCTTACACACACGGATTGTCCAAGCACTAACTCCCCTGAAATTCCAGCCTCTACAGTCAGCGTGTAATATGTTCCTGTCCTGCGTAAATTCTTTACTGTCCCTGTCGTCTCTATAAGTCCGGTGAACATGATAACCTTCCTTCCGTCATAATGTCATTGCCAAGTGCCTTTGTCTTTGCGTCAATTAGCCACAACGCCGATTTAACGTCCTCAAAATTCGCGTCAAAGTCTATTGATTTCCCGCCTCCAAATATCACTGGTGCTGTGAATATGCAGGCATAATCCGCGAGTCCCTCACGCAAAAACGCGCCGAGAGTCATAGGGCCTCCCTCAATCATGAGATTCAACACGCCTTTACCCGCAAGATATTTCACCGCCGAATGCAAATCTATATGTCCGTCCTTTGAAGGCAACATTGCGACTTCAACGCCTGAATCTGTGAGAGCTTTTAATTTTTCGTGGCTGGCATTTTCGGAGGTCAGTATGAGACATTTATTGTCATGGCCGATTGCTTTTGCGGTTATGGGAGTCCTGAGAGATGAGTCGAGGATAACGCGCAGGGGATTGACTCCTTCAACATGTCTCACGGTTAATTCCGGGTCATCACTAAGCACAGTGCCGACTCCAACAAGTACAGCGTCATTCATTGCCCGGATTCTGTGTGCTTCCGTCCTTGCCTCAATGCCCGTAATCCATTTGCTTGACCCATTACTGAGACACATTCTGCCATCGAGGGACATTGCCGCCTTCAACGTGATGAATGGCCTTCCGTGCTTGTGTAGGAATATGAATCCCCTATTGAGGTTCATTGCTTCCTGCTCAAATTCCGGGAGCATTTCAACTTTTATTCCGGCATCACGGAGAATCTTTATGCCTCGCCCGTTGACTTTAGGATTCGGATCTCCCATTGCGATTATGACCTCTGCGACTCCCTCATCGACAAGACGATTTGCGCATGGCGGAGTTTTACCGTAATGGCTACAAGGCTCAAGCGTAACATATACAGTTGCGCCCCTGACGTTTTCGCCGTGTGAGTTTGCGTCATTGATGGCTTCTATTTCCGCGTGAGGATGCCCGCATTTGTGATGCCAGCCTTCACCGATTACGCGACCGCCTTTAACGATTACGCAACCGACCATAGGATTTGGGGAAGTTAAGCCGCGACCTTTTGCCGCGAGGGATAAAGCACGGCTCATGTATTCTGTGTGCATTCGTTATGTCTCCTTAAATTATTTTACAGCTCATGAAATACCGGGCGCATTCCTTCAAACGTGCAAAACCTTTTGAACCCGATTCCGCGCAAAATTTCTTTTGCCTCGTCCATATGGGAATGAATATATCCCGGGCTATGAGAATCGCTGCCCAATGTGATTATTTCCCCGCCAAAATCGTGATACATTCTCAGAATTTCCCGGCATGGCTGAGTGTCATTGAGTCCATATCGCCATGATGAAGTATTCAGCTCAATTCCTTTGCCGTGATTTATGGCTGTGGTGAGTATTTCGGCTACAATGTCTTTCACTTTGCTGAAGGGATAATCCCCTGCCAAATCATAGCGCACAATCAAATCCAGATGAGCCAGAACAGAATAATCATTGTATGACTGAATGCCCCTCAATAATTCCTCGTAATACCCTCTGTTATATTGGCCTTGAGTTTTTCCGCTCTGGTATTCCTGACTCCAAAAGCATAAATCATTCACCTGATGGACGCTCAATAGCAAAAAATCAAGTTCCCCGCTCCACTGGTCATAAAGCGATTCATATTGCCCGATTGTGTGAGTCTGTACTCCAATTTCAAGCCCTGAACGCACCGCAATTTTCCCGGCGTATTTTTCCCTCAGTCTGTCAATCTCAGCAAAATATTTCGGGTAATCAATATCATCAAATTTCACGCCGTAATCGACATGATCTGTGAAGCAAATCTCATCGAGGCCGAGCGAACATGCCCGCTTTATTTGATTTTCCATTGATGTGTTGCAGTCGTCGCTGTAAGAGCTGTGAACGTGATAATCGCATTTCAAGATTCGTCATTCCTTCTGTGAGTTTGTCTGATGAATTATACACGGGCATAAAAAAACAC
>CALAUZ010000318.1 GCA_937892105.1 uncultured Fretibacterium sp.
GTAACCTCCTCGCGCAATAACTTCTTCTCGTCAATGCCTCCTAGAGTCTCCTGCTTTATCTTCTCGCGCGCGGCTAATACTGTCTCAAGGTCTCGCAACTTCCCGTAACGTAACTCAGCGGCCTTGTTGAGGTCATAATCTCGTTCAGCCTTCTCTATCTCAGCCTTCACGTTCTCAATCTGACTCCTCAAGTCCCGAATACCGGCAATAGCTTTCTTCTCAGTATCGTACTGTGCTCTGAGGGTATCTGCTTCGTTGCGGGCTTCTGCTAACTCCTGCTGTAAGACCTTGAGGCGTTCTTTGCTTGCGTCGTCGTCCTCGTGCTTTAAGGCTGTCTCCTCAATTTCGAGCTGCATAACCCTTCTTGAGGCAGCATCGAGTTCCGAAGGCTGGGAGTCTATTTCTGTGCGGATCATTGCGCAGGCTTCATCGACTAGGTCAATAGCTTTGTCGGGAAGAAAACGATTCGTGATGTACCTGTTCGACAGCACCGCCGCAGACACTAAAGCGTTATCCCTGATTACGACTCCATGATGCACCTGCAATTTCTCGCGAATACCTCTGAGGATAGAGATAGTGTCCTCAACGCTGGGCTGTTCAACGTCAACGGGCTGGAATCTCCGGGCTAATGCAGCGTCCTTCTCTATATACTTCCTGTACTCGTCAACGGTTGTAGCACCTATGCAGTGAAGTTCTCCTCTCGCCAACATAGGCTTTAACATGTTACCGGCATCTACTGCACCTTCTGCTGCTCCTGCTCCCACAATAGTATGAAGCTCATCAATGAAGAGTATTATTCTGCCGTCGCTGTTCTTTATCTCGTTTAGGACTGCCTTGAGCCTTTCCTCGAACTCTCCTCTGAACTTAGCTCCTGCGATTAATGACCCCATATCCAGCGCGAAAACTGTCCTGTCCTTGAGGCCTTCGGGAACGTCTCCGCGAACGATTCTCTGTGCTAATCCTTCGACTATTGCGGTCTTGCCGACTCCGGGATCGCCTATTAGGACGGGGTTGTTCTTGGTCTTGCGTGAAAGTATGCGGACAACACGGCGGATTTCATCATCACGTCCGATTACAGGGTCTAGCTTGTTGTTTCGCGCGGCTTGAACCAAATCCCTTCCGTACTTCTCCAATGCTTCATACGTCGCTTCAGGGTCTGCACTCTGTACCCTCTGTGAACCCCGTACTTCGTTAAGCGTCTTCAGGAATTTCTCCTCAGTTATTCCGTAACGTGAGAATATTTTTCCGCAAGGTGTATTATTGGGTTCGTTAAGCATTGCAAGAAAAAGATGTTCAACGGATATATATTCATCTTTGAGGGATTTTGCGCGTTCTTCGGCACGGTTAAGTATTCTGTCAAGCCTCTGCGTAATATATATTTTCCCCTGCTCTGTCCCTGAACCTGTAACTCTGGGCAGCTTCGACAGTTCTCCGTCAACAGACTTCAACATTTCCTGAGCGTCTATGTCCATTCTCTTGAGTAACTGGGGTATCAGTCCTCCTGAATCTCTGAGCATTGCGGATAATAAGTGTTCTACGTCTGCCTGCTGATGATTGTATTCGCTTGCTGTTGCCTGCGCTCCGGCTAATGCTTCCTGGCTTTTCCTAGTCAATTTATTAGCGTCCATAATATTTATCCCACTCCTTTAACTAAACTTGACTAATTATAGCGGGTAATTTCACGAATGCAAGCACGTAATCATATTTTGCCGTTTATTTGCTGAGATAATCCAGCGCACTCTGCACAAGGTAATCTATCCCATACGCAAAGCAATTCTCGTCAGGACAGAACTTAGTGTTGTGCAACATTGCCGCATTCTTAACGTCAACATTACAAGGACGACACCCAAGCCACGCCATGAATGCAGGTCTCTCACGCGCAAAAAACGCAAAATCTTCCGCCCCAAGTTCCGGCTGATCTGCAATAATCACAGCGTCATCACCATATATCTTCCTCACAGCTCCAACTGCAATATCCGCAAGTCCTGCATCATTCACCAATGGAGGGTAGCCCTTCACGTACTCGACTTCACACGAACACCCCATAGCTTCAGCAATCCCATTCGCTGTCCGTGTGATTAGTTCAGGCATACGTGATTGCGTATCAGGATTGAGCGTCCGCACAGTACCTTCGAGTTTCACGCAGTCGGGTATCACGTTGTACCTGTAGCCTCCGTGTATAGTGCCTATGGTGATTACGGCTGGGTCTAGCGGTGAGACCATTCGCGATACTATCCCCTGCAGACCTGTGATTACATTCGCGGCGGCAACAATCGCATCGTTCCCCTGATCCGGCCTCGAACCATGAGCAGTTCTTCCTTTTATCGTGATGAATATTCTGTCGGAAGCAGCCATACATGATCCTGAACGTACAGCAACCTTCCCCGTCTCGTACAATGGCCAGACATGAAGCGCGAACAATGCGTCAACATTAGGATTGTCCAGAACACCGTCCCTGATCATTCCTGGCGCACCCCCGACAGGGTTAAGCTCTTCTGCCGGCTGGAAGATGAATTTTACGTTGCCGCTGAGACTGCCCCTCATCTCTGAGAGTACACATGCAGCACCGAGAAGCATTGCAGTATGTGTGTCGTGTCCACATGCGTGCATTACACCAGCGTTCTCGGAAGCATATGGAAGCCCTGTCTCCTCGTTCATCGGAAGAGCGTCCATGTCTGCGCGAAGAGCTGCGGTCTTCATCATACTGTCGGCCGCGGCAGAGTTTCCCCGCAACAACCCAACAACACCATATCCCCCAACATTCCGCGTAACTTCAAGCCCTAATCCCTCAAGAACATTCGCAACAAGACCTGCCGTCCTCTCCTCATGCTGTGAGGGTTCAGGGTGTGAATGTATGTCCCTTCTCCATGCTATGACCTGAGACAAAAATTTTTCCGCGTACATTTACATCACTCCGCATACAAATTTTCTATAATGATATACTTTCTGCCTGAATATTCACAAGGAGGCTTATGATGTTATGGAGCAAAGGGAAAAGCAGATTATACGCGTCAGCATTATCGGAATAATAACTAACATATTTCTTGCAGGATTCAAATTCACGGTTGGTTTCCTGTCCAATTCCGTAGCAATAATGGTTGATGCCCTCAACAACGCAAGCGATGTTTTGTCGTCAGTCATAACTGTAATCGGTACAAAGCTGGCAGGAAGACCAGCAGACAGAAATCACCCTTACGGTCATGGCCGCGTTGAATATATTAGTGCCGCCACAATTTCAGCAATTATACTTTACGCAGGAATTACAGCTTTAATCGAGTCGGTAAAGAAAATTATCGCTCCCATTGAACCCGAATATACAGAAGCAACTCTCATTGTTGTTGCTGCCGGTGTAATAACAAAAATAATTCTAGGGCGTTACGTAAAGCATGAAGGGGAGAAATTATCGTCCGACGCTCTCAAAGACTCAGGCCAGGACGCTCTCATGGATTCCGCAGTATCATCATCAACCCTCATAGGGGCGTTAGTGTTTCTCGGCTTCAACATCAACCTTGAAGCATGGCTCGGCGCGTTAATCTCAATAGTAATCATCAAGGCAGGAATAGACATGTTCAGCGAGACAACAAGCAAAATTCTCGGCGAACGAGAGGAGAGTACCCTCACTAAATCCATAAAGGAAACAATATGCGAGACTGAAGGTGTTTTCGGAGCATATGATCTTATACTGACAAATTATGGGCCTGACAGGTTGATGGGTTCTGTGCATATTGAAGTTCCAGACACGTGGACAGCAGACAAGATTGACACCGTAAGCAGGGAAATAACCCACAATGTATACGCCGAACATCACATAATCTTGACGGCAATAGGAGTGTATTCCCACAACTCTAGCGATAATGAAGTCATGGAGATACGAAGCGAAATCACAAGAGCCGTAATGTCTCAGGATTACGTGCTTCAAATTCACGGGTTCTATTGCGACATTCAGAAGAAAGTTATACGGTTTGATATTGTTGTGGATTTTGCAGCCCCTGATACCGGCGAGGTTCGCAGGAAAGTCATTGAGGAGGCAGGGAAACTTTACCCGGATTACGAGATAACAGTGCTTGTTGATTCGGACTATTCGGACTAAGACGATGGTATACTTTACGGCTGAATTTTCACGGAAGGAAAGACTTATATGAAGGCAATTATGACAGTTACAGCTCCCGACCGCGTTGGTATCATTGCGGGAGTATGCTCTCTTCTCGCTGACATGGGCGTAAATATCCTCGACCTAAGCCAGACGGTAATGCAGGGAGTTTTCACCATGACGCTTCTTGTTGACACTTCAACTTCATCGCATACTTTTGACGAGATACGGTCAGCGTTGATTTCTCGCGGTGAAAAGGAAGCCCTCAACATTCACATACAGAGGGCAGATATATTCGAGGCCATGCACAGGGTATAACATAATGCTGAACATTTCCGACATAATGCAGACGGTCAGCATGATAGACCATCAGCACCTCGACATTCGCACAATAACTCTCGGAATATCACTCTACGACTGCGCAGACCCCTACATTAAAACCTGTGCCCGCAAAATTCACGACAAGATTTGCCGTAAAGCCGAACATCTCGTATCTGTCGGCGAAGAAATAGAACGTGAATACGGTATCCCAATCATCAACAAGAGAATATCTGTTACCCCAATCGCACAGGCTGCCGCATCATGTGAGAACGGTGAATATTCCGTAATCGGTCATGCTCTCGATGATGCCGCCCATGAATGCGGAGTGAACTTCATAGGGGGATATTCCGCGCTTGTGCATAAGGGCTTCACAAATTCTGACCGCAAACTCATCGCCTCAATTCCTGAGACACTCGCAAATACTGAGCTTGTATGTTCGAGTGTGAATGTTGCGACGACAAAAGCAGGAATAAACATGGACGCTGTTGCATTAATGGGACATGTCATAAAGGAAACTGCAAAACTTACTGCCGAACATGACGGTTTGGGTTGTGCAAAGCTGGTAGTCTTTGCGAATGCTGTGGAGGATAACCCCTTCATGGCCGGAGCATTTCACGGAGCTGGTGAGCCTGAATGCGTGGTGAATGTTGGAGTTTCCGGGCCTGGTGTAGTATGGCGAGCATTGCAGGACGTTAAGGGAGAAAGTTTCGATGTTGTGGCCGAGACAGTGAAGCGTACCGCCTTCCGTATAACGCGTATGGGACAGGTTGTTGCCAGTGCTGCGTCTGAGAGATTGGGAGTACCTTTCGGGATTGTTGACTTGTCGCTTGCACCTACTCCGGCTAAGGGCGACAGTGTTGCGCGTATCCTTGAGGCTATGGGCTTGGAGGTCTGCGGAACTCACGGGACTACTGCGGCACTTGCGCTTCTGAATGACGCTGTGAAGAAAGGCGGCGTAATGGCATCGGGCCATGTTGGGGGATTGTCGGGAGCGTTTATCCCTGTTAGCGAGGACGAGGGAATGATTGAGGCTGTGAAGTCAGGTACTCTGAACATCGAGAAACTTGAGGCCATGACGTGCGTGTGTTCTGTCGGACTGGACATGATAGCTGTTCCTGGTGATACAAGTGCGGATACGATAAGCGCGATAATTGCGGACGAGGCTGCTATAGGTGTCATCAACAACAAAACTACAGCCGTCAGAATTATTCCAGCCCCAAACAAGAACATCGGCGATAATGTGGAATTTGGGGGATTATTGGGGAGTGCGCCGATAATGAGGGTGAACAGTGCGGGAAGCAGTGAGTTTATTGCGCGTGGCGGAAGGATACCTGCGCCTATTCACAGTCTGAGGAACTAATTGCGAGGGGGAGATATTGTTTTTAACAGTTTTATGTCATGATGACATCAGGCGTTCTGTTATCGCAGTTAATGCCATTACACCGTTAATGATTGCCCCCTCGTCAATATCGAATTTCCCGTTATGATGTGGGGCAGTTATATTGCTTCCGAGACCGAGATACGTTGCCATTCCCCCATGAGATTGCACCCGCCTCATGAACCACGTGGCATCTTCGCTTGCTCCTGCGTGCATAACATCATCAACACGCTCAAATATCCCTAGACCTCTCACTGCTTCCCCTGCAAGTTTCACAAGTTCGGGACTTCCTTCTGCCGTAGTGCCTTCACCTGCCTTAGTGATATTCACATCGACACCGTACATCATTGCCGAACCCTTCAGAACTTCAACAGCCCGCGAATACACATAGTCCGCAATATCCTGTGTCTCTCCGCGCGTCTCAATCCTCATTGACGCATGGTCAGCTATTACATTACGGCCTGAACCTGCATTGAGTTTCCCGACATTGATACGCATTGTCCCATCAGAATGCGGCGCGATACCGTGAAGCCCTAATGCCGCCGAACATGCAGCGAGTAATGCGTTGCGGCCTTTGTGCGGTGAAGCAGCAGCGTGTGCCGGGACTCCCGTAAAATCCGCGTCAATCTTTGTCGTTGCAAGATAACCTAGTGTGTTAAGTGCGAAAACTCCTGAAGGCACCCCCATACCGATATGCATTGCGAGGAAGTAATCAGCGTCATCAACAACACCCTTCTGCGTCATTGCGTAAGCTCCCCTGCAACCTTCTTCGCCGGGCTGGAATATTAATCTTACTTTCCCTTTGAGATTATCGCGTTCTGACATCAGCACTTCAGCCACGCCAAGACCAATAGCCATATGAGCATCATGTCCGCATGAATGGCATAACCCAGTATTTACGCTGGAGAAACCTTCGTGTTTCGGACGGTGTGAGGGTGAATTGTCCTCCTGAACTTCAACGCAATCCATGTCGAACCTTAACGCCACAACCGGGCCTGGTAATCCCGTATCTAGTTCTGCTGTGAGACCTGTATAACCGTTAAGCCTTGTTATCCATTCTGGATTTGCACCCTGAGAGATTGCGCGTGTAATATTGGAGGCTATGATTTCCTCTGATGGTCTGCCCATTACTGAGGCAGGGTCTATGACATCGAGACCGGTTTTGACGACCCAGCCTAATGCTTCAAGTCTTTGCGCAATGATAGAGCATGTCCGGAACTCAAGCCAGCCAGCTTCAGGGTAAGTGTGGAAGTCTCTGCGTGTGTGAATGAGTTTCTGCTCAAAATTTTTGTAATCCATTGTGAAAACACTGCCTTTCTTAATTATTACAATTATAATATCCATATCTCATATTACAGGAGGATATTTATTCATTCGATGAGTATTTACGACAGAGTGAAAAATGACATTGCTCAAGAATATTATGTGAACAATTACCCGAATGATGGACAGAGATTTATTGCGTGGTATCTCAGGAATATTCACGGGCTTGATGCTGTAGAGACGAAAGAGTGTGTTACCGATGGAGCTGGAGACAAGCAGATTGACGCTGTATATGTGAATGACCAGGAGGAAACTGTATATATCCTTCAGGGCAAATTTTATTCTGAGGGCAGGGTTAACTCGGAGCCATTGCGAGAAGTCCTATCTTCGTGGATACAGATAAAAGATCTCCAGCACCTTCAGGAAAGCGCAAACGATAAGCTGCGGGCAAAAATAAACGAAATATCTTCAGCACTTGATGACGGCTACGATATATGCTTTGAACTCATTACAGCGTCGGAATTTACAGAGGCGGCAAGGTCAGACCTTGAGAGGTTCAGCGCGGAACTTTCGGAAAGCAGTACCCTTAGCGCAACCCTTATGCTCATTGACAGTGATACCCTTGAAGCCAGGTACAGAGAAGCACTTAACGCTAACAGACCGTACATTAACCACAGCTTCAGGCTTGAGGCAGGCAGGTACATGGACATAAACATAGACGGAACAAGGGCGGTTATTGCTGCTGTACCATTGAGGGAGTGCCTGAATATTCCAGGTATTAAGGACGGTTCACTGTTCAGGAAGAACGTAAGGCAGTCTTTGGGTTCAGGCAACAAAGTAAACAAGGACATTGCACGCACTCTCAGGAACAAGCCAGGAGAATTTTTCTTCCTCCACAATGGAATAACGGCTATATGCTCATCGCTCGAAATCAACGGGGACATAATCACCGTCAAAGATCTAAATGTGGTGAACGGCTGCCAGTCCCTCACTACGATATATAGCAGCAGTGAAGCTGTGAAGAATGCTGGTGAGGCATATATCATGTTCAGATTCTACGAGATAACCAGCAATGAACGCGCTGATGTCATAAGCATATCGACAAACTCACAGAGCGCGGTGAAAGCTAGGGATTTACGTAGCAATGATAAATACGTTCTGGCCATGAAGAAATCATATGAGCAGCATTTCACTGATGGATACTTCATCACGAAACGCGGGGAGAAAGTGAATACAGCACGCTACAATACAGCCCATACCGCAGATCTTACTTCACTGGGCAAGCAGTTAATAGCTTGGCATTCACAGAGGCCGACAATCTCATATAGTGAGAGCAAGATATTCGACAAATATTTTGAGCAGCTCTTTCACCGTGAATACAGCCCTGAAAATATTTACTCACTCAATGAAATATATTCGGCAGTCTATAAGAACTGGAAGCCCGAAAACTCAAATCCTCTCGGTCTCAATGAGGCACTTCTGGCAATGAAAGCATATGCGGCGTATCATCATTTCTTTGCGGTGTCAGTAATATTCTGTGAGATTAACAACATGCCCGATGCTGTTCCTGACCCTTCGGAAGCATTGAGGCTCATGAATAACGCAGGACTTTCTGAGACAGTAATAGGGATTGCCGGACAGTGCTTCAACATGGCCTTTGAGCTTGCTGTTTCAGAGGCTTCACAGAATAACAAGGTATTCAGTACATCGAACTGGATAAAAGCTAAAGCATCACTGAAGGACATTCGCGCGGCAGTAAAGCAGTACATCATGATGTCGAAACTTACACCTGCCAGCAAACAGGTATTAGACACCCTCAACACTCACCTGAAGATGTCCCGTGATGATTTCTCGCCAAGATGGGCGGCAGATTAACATGATAACGGAAGCAGGAATAATACTCGTCATAGTCCTGGTATCATGTGCAGGATTACTCGCAGGACGAAAAGTTCACGGAGCGTCAGACTTTCTCACAGGAGGCGGCAGAGCTTCATCATGGCTCACAACGGGCGCACTAGTAGGGACGTTACTCGGTTCACAATGCACACTTGGTACGGCACAGCTTGCGTTCACTTTTGGACTGTCTGCCTGCTGGTTCACAGTAGGGACGGGACTTGGCTGCCTAATGCTTGGGCTTACGTTCTCGGATAGATTGAGGCGTTCAGGCTGCACTACACAATTCCAGATAATAGCGCGGGAATACGGTTCACTGACTGAGAAGGCCGGAGCAATTCTCTGCTCAACCGGAACATTCATCAGCGTACTGGCTCAGGTTACGGCCTGTGTTGGCTTCATTCCGGCATTGTATCCCTCAATCAGTCCGTTCATGGCCGCGTTTCTCACAGTGTTATTCATGTGCCTCTACATCGTAATGGGCGGAACATGGGGAGCAGGTATGGGCGGTATCGTGAAGGTTCTGCTGCTGTATGTATCGTGTGCAGCATGTATGGTTCTGGTTCTGGTGAAGTCCGGCGGAGTGTCGGGGACATTCTCAGGTGTTGAGAACATGCTGCTGAATACACATATCGGGGACATAAGCGGGATACTTACACATGAGGATTTCACGGCAAGGTACATCTCCCTGACATCAAGGGGAACAGTGAAGGATATTGGCTCTTGTCTGTCGCTAATTCTTGGTGTTCTCTCGACACAGACATACATGCAGTACATTCTCAGCGCAAAGGGTGAACGTCAGGCGAGAACGAGTTTATACTGGGCGGCTGTACTTGTTCCCCCTGCAGGCGTTGCCGGAATATTCATCGGCCTTTTCATGCGGGCAAACTATCTCACTCAGGCCGAAATGAACGCTTTAATCTCTGCCGGCCTTGAAGTCCCACCGCTCCCCGTAATTGCGTCAACAATACAGGTTTTCCCATCATTCGTGATGAACCATGTACCTTCTGCATTAGGCGGAATAATGCTGGGTACTTTACTTATTACTATAATAAGCGGCAGTTCGGGGCTTCTTCTTGGAATATCAGCTATAATCACCGAAGATATATTTTCAGTATCATCATTCGTGAAGACACATAAACTTTTCTTCTCACGCATCGTTATCGTAATCACGCTCATCATTGCAGTAACAGTCTCATACATTCTTCCTCCCCGTGCCATAAACGATTTGGGTTTCCTGTCAATGACGTTGAGGGCTTCTGTAGTATTCATGCCGCTGTTATGTGCGTTATATTTCAGGGGAAAAATTAATCCCCGCGCAGTCCTTGCGTCCGTAATACTTTCTCCAACGCTTGCAATTCTGGGAAGCCTCTTGCATGTTCCCGCCGAACCTCTTGTTATCGGAATGGGAGTATCTGTAATTTGCTGTGTAATTGGTGCGTTCGTGAAGACAGCGTGAAAATATGTTGTATAATGTAGCGAAAATTTTTGCGATTTAGGAGTGTGTAATTCATGAGCAGCATAATGGATACTATCATGTATTACAACGGGATAGTAAACAGCTTCGTATGGGGCGCACCCGTCTTAATCTTGCTCGTAGGAACAGGCGTATATTTAACCCTTCTTCTGGGTATTCCTCAGTTCCGTTATTTCTTTGACGCAATGTCGGAAGTCTTCAGCTTCAGGAAGAAGTCTGGCGCGGACAAGTCAATATCCTCATTTGCGGCAATGGCTACGGCAATGGCGGCCACTGTCGGAACAGGAAACGTTGCTGGTGTTGCAACAGCCCTTCACTTGGGAGGGCCTGGCGCACTGGTATGGATGTTGATTTCGGCAGTGTTCGGAATGTGTACGAAGTTTGCGGAAGTTGTTCTTGCTGTGCATTACAGGCAGAAGGACGCTCACGGAGACTGGCGCGGGGGTACAATGTACATTCTCGAAAAGGGTACAAGTGAAGCACTCGGACAGGGCTGGGGTTTTGTCGGGAAGCTGCTTGCGGTACTGTTTGCACTTTTCGCGTTCCTTGCGTCATTCGGAATTGGCGCGGCAACTCAGGCAAACTCTGCGGCTGAAGCTATGTCAATGGGCTGGGGAATTGACCATCTCTATAGCGGCATAGTAATGGCGATACTTGTTGCGCTTGTTATTATCGGAGGACTTAAGAGCCTTTCGACCGTAACGACATACATAGTTCCCTTCATGGCAATATTCTACATTGGCGGAGCAGCATACGTTCTGATTACGAACGCGTCAATGATCCCTGAGACGGTCTCACGCGCTGTTCACCTTGCTTTCAACAACCCGCTTGAAACATTGCCCGGAGCATTGGCAGGCTGGGGAGTGAAAGAGGCGGTACAGAGAGGAATTGCGAGAGGCGTATTCAGCAATGAAGCTGGTATGGGTTCTGCACCTATGGTTCATGCGACTGCGAACGTTGAACACCCGGTACAGCAGGGTTTCTACGGAATATTCGAGGTTTTCATGGACACTATAGTAATATGCACGATGACCGCGCTTGTAGTAATGGTAACAGGAACGCTGACAAGCTCACCGGATCTCACAGGGGCACAGCTTACGCTAAAGGCTTTCGAGAACGCTTTGGGAACGCCTGGAAAATACGTGCTTTCAGTTGGACTTCTGCTGTTTGCGTTCACAACAATACTGGGCTGGTACTGGTATGCTGAGACGGCGGTAACGTATCTGTTTGGAATTTGGTGCAAACCGTTGATGAAGGTGCTGTGGATTGCGATGATATTAATCGGAGCAGCAGGAGGACAGTTTATCGGAGCGGAAGGCAACCAGTTCTTAAACAACATCTGGGATATTTCCGACACGCTGAATGGTTTAATGGCACTTCCCAACCTTATAGGGCTTCTGATACTGTCAGTAACGCTGAAACGTATAGTGAGCGACTATGACGAGAAGTTCGGAACACCTAGCGACAGGGTATTATCGCCTGTTCAGAAGGTTCTCGTTGCGAAAATACAGTACATAGTAATGGGGATTATCGCTGTTGCTATGGGAATGACGGCGTTCTTTGCGTACACTCAGGTATTCGCTTCTCTGGCGATAGTGCTTGGGCTGCTGACGGCGTACAGGAGGCAGACGCTGCTCGGGTTCCTTGCTGTGATACTGGGTATTGCGGCAGCGGCCATGTAAAGCGGAATAACATTATGACCTTCTGGAGTAATCTAGGGGGTCATTTTTTGTATTGTATGCTAATATTACAAAAATTCGATTTTGAAGGGAAAGAATATGGGCAGTCATTCCAATATAGCGGAACAAGAAATTTGGGATCAGAGCTACATCAATTTTCAGTTTTTCGAGGCTAAAGATGCAGTAACAAAGACAGTAGATGCTTTTCTTGACTCATGTTCGTTTCCTGAAAATACTTCATGTTTTGAGCTGGGGTGTTTTCCGGGACGTTACCTGGTTCATTTCGGGAAGAAATACAAATTTGTAGTGAATGGCATTGACAGCACTAAATATCTGGATAATCGTTTCATAGAGTACTTGAAGAGTGAAGGCGTTAAAGTTGGAACGGTGAAACGCGCAGATGTCTTTGACTACATCAATACGGCAGGAAAAACCTATGATATAGTGTATTCTATGGGATTTATTGAACACTTCGAGGACTATTTAGGGGTCTTAATGGAGCATGACAGGTTAGTTGCAAAAGGCGGACTGCTCATTATATTCTGTCCTAATTTCAGAGGATCATTCCAGTATAAGGCGCATAAATTCTTTGATGATGAAAACCTGAAAATACATGTTGTCCCTTCCATGAACCCTGAACAGTGGGCGGAAGAACTAGTTATGAAGGGCTACGAAATTATTTCTGCCGGTTATTACGGTGGATTTGATTTCTGGGTTGGAAGTCAGAAGAGAAGTTTCGCCAAAAGGTTTTTGCTGCGTATTTTTTCCCGTGTTCGCAGTATACTCAAACTGATACTCAGAAAAAATAGCCCCAGTTATTCACCGTATTGCGGGATTATAGCCAGAAAGAAATAACAATGTACGAAGCAGGTAAGTCTGTCGATATATGCACATTGAAGATATTACGTGCAGTAGTAGCTGTATTGCTTGTGGCAATTATCATTATGAAACGCCCTAAGCTTGACTTTTTCCTTTTTCTCCTAATAATGAAAAAAGTGATTAGTTTTCCAATCTAACAGAAAGTATACTTATATAATATTGAATTTGGGGAAGTACAATCCTCCGATGGCAACGCAGCACCTTAGAGATATAAATCTCCGGATAGGTGGAACTATGACGTAAAGTGCAATGTAATGTTGTGCCCTATTTGGGGCTATACAGTGGAAACGAAGTGGACATGCATTCAGTAATAATGATGCTTTAACGGGGGAAGCTTAAAACCTAATTTCCTGGACTAGGATATTTATCCTTGCGAACCCTGCAACTTTAGTCATAAGAGGTTCACTGAGCCGGCTACTACCTTCCTTAAAACTAAGGGTAAAGATGAGGAATTTCTCCTAGATTGAAGGCGTTTCTCGACATGGCAGGCGGAAAAAGCTCTGACGATGAGTTTGTTCAGATACTAGGACACAGGCTTTAGAAATACATTAAGGAGTGAATACAAACTTGGAAAAAAAACGAAAATTATTCGGAACTGACGGCGTAAGAGACCTCGCAAATTCCGGCAACATGACTCCAGAACTCGCGCTCAAACTTGGCCGGGCATTCATCAGGTTCACGCATGGCCGCAGAATAGTGATTGGCAGCGACACCCGTCTCAGCGGCAGAATGTTAGAGGGCGCATTGTATTCGGGAATGAGTTCTGAAGGTGCAGAAGTCTGGCTCGCTGGAATTATCCCGACACCAGGTGTCAGCTACGCGGTGAAGGCCATGAATGCAGACGGCGGCGCGGTAATCAGTGCATCACACAATCCGGCGGAGTACAACGGCATAAAGTTTCTCGGTTCAGACGGCTGCAAGCTCTCGGACGATGAGGAACTCGCAATCGAAGATATACTCTCTCAGGACGAACGCAGTACAGCCCCCAATGTCGGCAACATACATGATGCTCCCAATCTCGTTAAGGATTACGCCATGCATATAGCCAGCATTCTTAACCCTGACGCTGTGATTGACCGAGTTGCATTCGACTGCGCAAATGGAGCTTCAGCAATGAGTGTTCCTGTACTCGTCAAGAACACAGGGTTTTCGCGGGTTAATACGTCAATCATCTCTAGGGATTATGACGGTCTCAACATCAACAAGGCTTGCGGTGTAATGCACATGGCCAATCTCACTGGATATGTGAAGGATAACGGTCTAAATCTCGGTTTCGCTTTTGACGGCGACGCTGACAGGGTGTTAATCTCGGACAAATACGGCCGCGTTATAGATGGCGATATTATGCTCTGGGTGCTTGGACGATGGCTGAAGGCAAAGAATTATCCTGGCAGTGATAAAGTCGTAATTACCGTAATGAGCAACATGGCTCTTGAGGCTCATCTTTCGGACAATGGCATAGAGGCTTTGCGATGTCCGGTTGGCGACAGGTACGTGCTTGAGACAATGCGTTCATCTGGAGCAGGTTTAGGCGGTGAACAGTCGGGGCATATTATAGCATCAGAGTTCACATCGACAGGGGACGGCTTATGTACGGCTATGCTGTTTCTTAATGCCATTCACGATTTAGGCGAGGACACTTCATCACTCGTTGACCGTTTCGGGCGTTATCCCCAGAAACTCACTAATCTTACGTTAAAGAGGCCGCGTGAAAGTGTTGACATGAGTGCAATTAATGATATTGTAAAAACATACCAGCAAAAAATCACGAACGGAAGAATTTTCATACGTACATCAGGAACCGAACCATTACTGCGAATACTTGTTGAGGCTCCTGAAGGCAATACAGTAGAGGAACTGTCAGCAATACTGGTAACGAGGCTTGAAGAATACTGTTAAGAGGAGTGAAGACATGACTGTTAAGAAATGCCTTTTTCCTGTAGCTGGATTAGGCACAAGGTTTCTGCCGGTAACAAAGGAAATTGCGAAGGAAATGTTGCCACTGGTGAACCGTCCAATAATATCGTACGGTGTTGAAGAGGCTTTATCGTCAGGCTGTGAAGACATAGTAATGATTACCGGTAGGACAAAGCGTTCAATCGAGAATTACTTTGACCGTTCATTTGAGCTTGAGGACATACTGAAAAGGCGCGGGAAACTGGAGCTTTACTACAAGATGATACATATTTCAGAGATGGCTGAAGTGATGTACATTCGCCAGCGTGAGCCATTAGGATTAGGCCATGCGGTATTATGCGGAGAACCGGTATGCAAGGGTGAATATTTCGGAGTGATACTTCCAGACGATGTATTCATAAACCGAGAACCAGTATTATCCCAGCTGATAAAGGTACATGACAGGCTAGGCGGAAGTGTTGTAGCACTTGAACATGTCAAGGACAAAGATGTTTCGCGGTACGGTATTGCGGCAGGCGAGGAATTTGAACCAGGAATATTCAGGATCAGCAACATGGTGGAGAAGCCCAAACTTTCGGAAGCCCCTTCACGTTATGCGATTATGGGACGTTATGTACTGTCGCCGGAGATATTCCCGTTGTTGCACACACAGCAGGCAGGAGCTGGAGGAGAGATACAGCTTACGGACGCGATACGGGAGCTGTCGAAGTCAGAGCCTGTATGGGGAGTTGTGTATGAGGGCAGGCGTTTTGACTGTGGGACGCAGAAAGGGTGGCTTAGTGCGAACATACAGCTTGCGCTGGAGGACGATGAACTGCGAGATGTCGTGATGGAGATTGTGAAGGACAACTGATTTTTGAGTGCAAAGAATATTCCCTTCTGGTGTGATAACTGGGAGGGTTTTTTTGTGCGTTATTTTGCTGTGATAGAATTATGGCTAGTCCGTGATATCGTATCTCACGGATCAGGGAAGCCCCCGATAATCCAAAGCGGGGGGTTGTCGTAAGAGGAAAACTTCTCCCCGCTTAGAATGGGGGTGAGAGTCATGAGGGACTTCATAAAACTCCTCGAGGCAGTCGCTAAGGTCATCAACGCGATAGCCCACCTCATTAACTCGATAAAGAAGAAGTAGCGTCTCAATCGTTGTTTGTTTTTGCTGGTTGAGGCTCACACCCTCAATCGGCAATCAAACATTTCATCATGTCCGTAGCTTCCCCGTACGCTTTTATTATAGCGCCTCACAGATTGAAGGGATAATCCACATGCAAAAAATATTCAGAGTTCAGGAAGCCTACTCAGGGGACGCGATGAAAGGACTCGCCCGCATACATCCTGATGACATGGCCGCGCTAAACCTCACAGACGGCGACCTAATCAGCATCACAGGACGCAGAACAACTCCCGCAAGAATCCGAACAGGAGACCGCGAAACAGGCCGGGACATAATTCAGATTGACGGACTAATACGCGAAAACGCAGGGACATCACTCGATGAAAATATTACCCTTGAGACAAATATCACTCACCATTTCGCCGGAAGCGTAACCCTCCAGCCACTAGGCGACGTTAAGCTCTCCTCCAAAGAGAAGGACGAGACCTACATTCTCTCGCT
>CALAUZ010000319.1 GCA_937892105.1 uncultured Fretibacterium sp.
CGTCCGGAGGAGCTGACATTAACACCGGTAAATTCCACGCAAAGGCTGACGCTAATAACATTGAGCCTAAGAATATTCCCCAATTAAGGCAGGCTTCAGGAACGTATAACCTAAAAGCAGATGTATCGGGCAGCTTCAACGACATCAAAACAATCACTGCTGACGCTTTACTGACAGGCAGGAACGCAGGTTATTCGGGGATTAACAGGGGTACTGTTGATATTCCCGTGAAGATGAGGAATGGCATTGTGAATGTCTCTGAGGCAAGAATAAATATTCCTGGAAGCTCAGTATATCTTGATGGCAACGCTGACATAGTGAAGGGTGCATTCAAGCTGAAGGCTGACGCAGAGAATGTCAGCCTTAAATTCATTCCTCAGGCAGGACAGAAGGTATCAGGTACATATTCATTCAACGCAGACGCGTCGGGAAACTTCTACGATATCAAGACCATAACGGCAGACGCATTACTCACGGCAAAGAACGCAGGTTATGACGGGATAAAGCTGGGTAACGCAGAAGTCCCCGTAACGTTCAGGAATGGTATTGTTACGGTGTCGAACGCAAAGGCAGCTCTTCCTGACGGTTCGGCAAACCTTAACGCAACAGTGAATGTGAATGACGCTTCCTTCCGCGCAAACGCTGACATACAAAATGTTGACCTGAGATTTGTCCCGCAACTGAAGCAGGTATCAGGCAAATATTCCCTGAAGGCTGACGCTTCCGGACGATGGACTGACATCAACGGTATCAACGCGAATGCAAACATTACGGCGAGGAACGCTGGATTTTCAGGAATGAACTTGGGGAATGCTGACATACCCTTAACACTGCGTAACGGTATCGTCAATATTTCCGGCACAAAAGCAGCTCTGCCGGGAGGAACCCTCAATGCAAAAGGTACTGTGAATATAAGGAACATGGCCAATCCCGTTATGGATATTACGGCTTCAACGTCAGGTATAAATATTGCACAGCTCCTCAAAGGGTTAAAGCTCCAGAATGTGCCGGTAACAGGAAGGGTTAAAGGTGTTGCAGATGTGAAAGGTTCTGTGAGCAATCCGGCTGTTAATGCGAGGGTTGATGCTGAGAATGTTAAGGCGGCAGGATTTGTTGACTTTCCAAGTGCAGTAATCGAGGTTAATGGGAACATGAAGAAGGTTAATATCCGCAACATTGACGCTAAGTTCAACGGCTCAAGGATAACGGGTTCAGGAAATATACTCCCGAACATGAATAACATCATGGCCAGCAAAATGAACATTGACACCAAACTCAAACGCTTTAACCTGAAAGCAATGCTGAAAAACTTTATGCAGAAGCCGCCTGTTGAGGGAATAATAGACGCAAGGGCAGGGATACGCGGAACGTTCTCACAGCCATATGCAGACATAGAGCTTACGAGGCCGATATTGTACGGGAAGACCGAGATCCACGACATATCAGCAAACGTTAAATCCCCACACCCTAATCATTACAGGATTAATGCCAAAGCAAGGGTAGAGAATTTCAAGCCTGAAGCGGATATCGACATAAGGAACAATAACGGAGTGATAGTCTACAACGTTGACACCAAACCGCTAGACATTGACAGCGCGATACAGACACAGATGCCGAATATGGCAGGAATGGCGAAAGGTTATGCGACAGTACATGTTGATGGAAGCACGAAGGCAGGAGCAAACGTGAATGTGAAAGCGAAATCACAAGAGATACGCATTCTCGACAAAATCAAGTTGCAGGATATATCGCTGCCCGTAACATATATTACAGCGAAGAACAGGGCTGAAATGAAGAAGGGCACGGCAACGCTCAATGGCGGGACGATAACATCAGGTTTCACTGCTGACATTGGGGCAAAGGCAACGGAATGGCAGGGGAACGTTAAGGTATCGCATATTGATTTCGGGAAACTTGTAACTTCATTCATGCCGGAAGGAGAACTTATAGGTTCAGCGGACGTGCAGGTAAACATGAAGGGTACATCAACGCAGTATATAAACCTTAGTTTTGCGGAAGGGAAATTTTCTACGGGGTCAGGATATCTTCACAAAATGGCGATATTGGACAAGGTTACGCCGACGAAACGCATTAGTTTTGAGAAGATTAACGGTTCATTTTTCTGGGACGGCAAAGATTTATTCCTTAATCCTGGAACTGGTGCGAAGGCTGGGAATGGCGAACCTCTGTACAGATATTTCACGATAAACGGTTCAGCAGGCATTCCTGGAAAGGGTATGAAGCTGTTATGCGATGGAAGATTTGATTTGAAGCTGCTTGACCAGTTACTTGGGGCAATGAAGGGAGTATTCCAGTACATGACGGGGAGTTTGGCGAGGAATGTTTTGCGTGATGCTGCCGGAAGGGTATTGGGAGTAAAACGGAGGGATTTCCAGAATGTATCGTTTACTCTGGCGAACTCGTGGGACAAGATACAGCTCCTCAACATAAAGATAACGAAGCCGATTGAGGATATTCTGCCGATTGACATTCTCAACAAGGACGAGGAGAAACAGAAGGAGAGTACGCAGTTCAAACTGAGTATAAAGGTGCCTGTTGGGAAGGGAGATCCGAGCATTGAGGAGGAAAGTCCTGGAGACCAGTTTAAGCAACAGTTAATAGATAACCTGTTCAACATAGGGCTATAACATAATAAAAATGGCTTTTGAAAATTTGAGGAAGTGTCTGTCCACGCCGGTAAAGTTCGATGATGCTGATACTGGGATAAGTCTTGCAGGAGGGCGAGCGGAAGGGGAGAAGTGTCCGCGTTGCTGGAAGTATGAGGAACACCCGAACAGTAACGGATTGTGCAGAAGATGTGCGGCACGTTATGAATGAGGACTAGAAGATGAATTTTGGCCTCCCTGTGATGAGCGGGGAGGTATTTTTTTGCGTGAGATTTCGTGAAATTTCACATAAAAAAGAGCAAGGTTTGTTATAATTATTCGTATCAAAGTTACACTTAACACATTGCAAAGGGTACAACAACCCTAGTCTACCTTGCTTATTGTTTATTATACCATAGTTAGGGTGGCGGAGGTCATGTGTCTTTCTTAATTTTGACGCAAAATTCATTACAGGAGGTTATGACATGAAAAAGTTTTCGCGTTTCATGGTTTCGGCAATCTTCGTGTTGTTGATTGTTTCGTTGGCTTGGGCGGATGTGGTAATTGATGAAGCTAACTTTCCAGATGAAGAGTTTCGCAGGTACGTAAGCGTAAAGCTAGATACTGACATGTGACAGCAACAAACTTGTGGAGCTTGATTTGAGCAACCAAGTGCGCTTAGATTACTTAGAGTGTAATAATAATCAGTTGTCTATTCTTGACTTGAGCAATAGTCCTAATATGCAATACTTGGACTGTTCCACAAATCAGCTCACGAGACTTACTTTGAACGAAAACCGCAGTCGTTTAGGACTTCTGAATTGCAGAAGTAACTTGCTCACGGAACTTGACTCAAGTAACATGGGTAGTGATGCGTTGGGTTGGTCGTCCATCTCTGAATTGTAGCCATAATGAGCTGGTTTCTCTTGATGTAAGTAACTCGGAACTATGGTCGTTGAACTGTTCTCATAACCACCTTGAGGAACTTGACATAACTCCGCATAAAATAACCTTGCTACAATGTCAATACAATCAATTAACCAGCCTTGATTTGAGCAATCAAAAATTCACCGCCATAGATTGCAGCCATAACCAGCTCTCAACGCTCATCATCAATGGTATGAGTGCAATGGATATGTACTGCGGAGATAATCAACTCACATCACTTGACCTAAACAGTGCTAAAGCAATAGGTGGACTGTCTGGTGTCTTATCCTGTGAAAATAACCTGCTGACCACGCTTGACGTGAGTAATAATACATCGCTGAAGGAGTTAGACTGCAAAAGTAACAGCCTTACGGTTCTCGATACTTCTGGTTGTCCAAACCTTGAAATTTTTGAGTACGATGGCAATACGAAAGTCATTACCCTCCAGCCAGAGTTCAAAGCCCATCAGCCAGTCCTCGAAGGTCAGATAATCGTCAACTTCTTCGCTCTATTGCCGCAAATTTCTGGTGTCGATTACAGCAAAAGCTATGTGAAGTTCGATGTACTTAACGATACTACGTACAATCCTGTGCAGGAATATGACCCTTCATTTACCACGAACGGGAAATCGGGAACATATTACGGCTTCAGGTGCTGCCTAACGTCAATCCAGATGGCAGATCCTATAACAGCAACGCTTCACTATGGTAACGGCAAGACGATTACACATACGTACAAGCTCACGGACTATCTGGATAAGTACTACAACGACACGTCAAAATCTGAAGCACTCAGAAACATTGTAGGAGCGATGAAGGATTACGGCCATTACGCGCAGATAGCCCTCGCTGAAGTCAACGGCTGGACACTCGGAACAACTCACTTTGCCACTGAAGCAGCAAAAGGTTACACGGACTCAGACATTGAGTAAACACGTCAAGCTGTGGACAGGTACGCAAAATCGTGGAACGTGGGGGCATCAGGCATACAGAGCATAGGTTACAGGCTGGTGCTTGATTCTGATACTGCGCTGGAATTGTTCATTCGTCCTGCTCAGGGATATTCGGGGAAAGTGTGCGCGTATTCAAAGGGAGCGATAGACATAACTAACACTAGTACAAATCTCGCGGTGAAACAGTCAGACGGCCGTTATCTCGTTCAAATTTCGGGCATACCTGCTCACAGGCTGGACTACACCAACACGATAAAGGTTGTTACGGACAAAGGAGAGTTTGACGTTAATGTTAGCGCGTTGTCATATGAGGAGCCTGAAATCGAGATTATACGTTTTGATGGTGAAGACGTAATCACGGCCAGCGGCGGCGGTACAGCCCTTCCGATAGAGGAGTAGCAGTCGGAAGAATAACACAGTTGTCAATCTGTTTTTACGTGCAATGTATGAAAGCATGTAGTGAGAGAAATTCCTCAGTACTCGCTTTGGACAATCCCCCTTCCCAAAACGAAGGGGGTAATTTTTTGCGTTATGTCGTAATACGTCCGGCCATGTTACAATTCTCAATATCACATTACAATTCACGAGGGGAGTACGCAGATTTATGCAGTTTCTCAGTTTCACATGAGGAATATTTCGCTTGCACGGGACTGCATATTGTCATGTACTCTTAAACACTCTCAATCTTTCACAATAATATTCATTTCCGGGCAGAAGCATAAATTTTTCAGCGTATACCTTCAGGAAGTCAGGAGGATATACTCAAAATGTTACACGTAAACGCAATGGGCAAGTTATGCCCCGAACCCGTCATCATGACAAAAGCCG
>CALAUZ010000320.1 GCA_937892105.1 uncultured Fretibacterium sp.
CCTGCACGCCTTCCGTAGATTGCCGCCGACATTCCCGCCGGGCCTGCTCCGATGATAACTAGTTCATGATTCTCCATGATTATTATTCCTCCCTGTTTATTTGCCTTCCACTGCCTCTATTTCCTTCTGCATGTTTACAGATAACTCTTTGTCGTTGAAACTTGGACGGTTAGGCACAATCATGTTGAACTCGCTGATTACGTCCATCTCAACAACACAATCTTTCACCGCTACATTCAGTACATGTCCGCCCTTCGTTCCATCTTCTGATACAAAATGAAGATGCCAGCCCGCTGAGTTCAGACCGCTCATGTAATCGGGGCAGTAAAGAGCTACTATCGTTCCGCGAATATCCTTGTACTCAAATTCCCGCTGATCCGTCTCTAACGCAATATTAAGAGGCTTATAGGGTTCATTCTGAGCAAGTTCGCTGCGGACGTGCATGTAAGGCATTATTCCGCTTACTCTGGCCATGTAAAACTGATTTCTTCCGTTTTCATGAGCAATCGAAGTCATAATACCCTTCAGTTCCTCGATATTGCCGGCAGTTACACCGTCTTTCTTCACATCGGCATCAAAAAATGTTACGTTCGCAAACGGCACTGTCTCTTCATCGGAAACAACCTCAACGCTCCCGTCCCATAAAGCACGGTAAACTGTTCCGCCGTGCATTATAAGTTCACCGTTCACGCCCTGAAACGTACCGATACCCGTATCGCCGTAATTCTTCAGCTCCTTAACGGTTATTACTCCGTCATATTCACCCTGCATTAACGACTGAAGCAACGCAGTCTGAAAAAGTCCGTCCCCTGCCGCAAAAGCTGCATTCACAGAAAATGCAACGATAAGTAACGCTAAAAATTTCCTCATTCTAAAACCTCTTTCACGTAAGAATTATCCTGCCTTCACCTTCAATGAACGTTCCTATGATTTCCGCCCTATCAAACCCCCTGCCTCTTACGTGATTTAACACTGCCTCCGACATATCAGAACTTACAGCAAGAAGAAGTCCTCCCGATGTCTGCGCGTCATATATAACGTCAACATCGCTCTGTTGGAACTGTCCTTCAGCGGTAACATTATCCTGATACGCGGCCATGTTCCTGTACGCTCCTTCAGGTATAAGCCCCATGTCTGCAAGCTCCTTAACGCCGGATATTGCTGGAATGTCTGTCAGTTTCAGCACACAATCCAGATTATCACCCGCCATGTCCGACAAATGCCCGGCAAGACCGAAACCTGTTACATCAGTTGCAGCATGAACAGAACAGTGAAGGTCGTCTGGAAGTCCAGGCATGTTCAGCGTAATCATGCTTTGAGTTGCTTCCGTTACTGTACGCTCGTCCTCTATCATTCCGGCTTTGATGGCTGTTGCTGCTATACCTGTACCAAGCGGCTTCGTGAGAATGAGTTTGTCGCCCGGCAATGCTCCTGACGTCCGCCAGAGTTTAGACTTCTCAGCTTCGCCATACACTACAAGACCGTACTTAGGTTCATCGTCCTGCACACTGTGGCCGCCAACAAGAAAAGCTCCTGCACTCCTCGCACGCTCAAAACCTCCCTCAAGTATGCGCTTCAGAACATCAAGCTCAAGATACTTTGTCGGGAAACATACTACGTTAAGCGCGACAACAGGTCTTCCTCCCATAGCAAAAACATCGCTCAATGAGTTAGCCGCCGCTATCTGTCCCCACGTGAAAGGGTCATCAACCACTGGCGTTATGAAATCAATCGTCAGTATACCGTAACGTTTCTCGTCAAGCTCAAAGACTGCCGCGTCCTCGTTGCCGTTCCATGAGGCAAGCACCCTGTCGCCGTAAATCTGAGGTATTCCCGATAATACTTCCTTTAGATCCGCCGGACCTATCTTTGCCGCTCACCCACTCGAATACGATAACTCAGTAAGCCTCTTTTTGCCAACCTGTGAAGACTCACAGCACGACACGGTAATCACCAGCCCTTCTCGTGAAACCCTTGCTGTCGAAATATTCCAGTATGGGCAGAATGTATTTCCGTGTGCTTCCAGTTGCGTCCCTGACCTGTGCCAAAGTTACCTGACTTCCCAGATTACGGAGAATGTTCCTCATTTCGTCTTCAAGCTCATTAAGAAGAACATAACCCTCTGGAATTAGAGCGAGTGTTCCGTTGTTGCGCATGGCCTGAATGATTTTCGTGAATTTTTGCCCGTTTTTCTCCGGCAATGCAAGTTCATTCCTTAGTTCCTCAATCGTAGGAAGCTGCCATTTCCGCGACATACAGATATTCTTCACGGCCTCTATGTTCGCGCTGAAAGCCTCGTCATTCTCCGGCACAAAATCAGGAGTATGCAGCTTGTTCCCATCAATGATGATTATTCCGCGAGATACAGCAAGTTTTATCACGGAGCGCGGCATGTTAGCGTCCTCAAGAGGCATTCCCAGTTCCGAAGGGTAATGCTTCTGGTACTTCATCACAGCTTCTTTCAGAGCGTTCATGATTTCAACGCAGTAATTTTCCGAGAGAATGTTGTTATCTGCAATAACTATTTTTCCGGCTGATGATAATTTTTCCGTTACTGTGTCGAGATTTTCCTGCGTATCCTGCAATACCTGCAATGCTTCTGACTGGGACATGCTCCCGGCCTCTGTGATAAGGTATGAGAAACGTTCATCGGGAGTTTTGGCTGACTTCAGACTGTTTATGCGATGAAGGATTTTGCCCCTCATGGCTGAACCTCTGGGTTTGTAGGAGTATGGGTATATGACTTCGCCGCCTCCGATTGTGATTAACGGGCTGTAGAAACGCAGTATAAATCGCTGGCCGTATGTGCAGACTACAGGCTCTTCAAGTACGAGCTGTGCTGGCTGGGTTTCTCCAGGCTCAATCTGCTTCGTGTCAAGCAATGATACCCGCGCCAAAACCTCTGAAGTCCCAGTACAGACATGTACCCTCTGCCAGTGCCTTATGGGTTCTTTTACGTTGGGAAGTATCCTGACTACAGCCTCGAAACACTTAGTGGGTCTGAATACACCTTTCCGGCAGACTACATCTCCGCGCGAAATATCATCAATATCAATCCCAGCAAGATTTGCCGCAACCCTCTGCCCAGCGTATGCGCTATCTACGCTCTGTCCGTGAACCTGAAGCGTCCTAATCCTTCCCTCACGTCCCGATGGGAGAACCTCTATTCTGTCGCCCGGACTTGCCGTACCATGATACGCCGTTCCAGTTATGACCGTCCCAAAACCAGATATCGTAAACGCCCTGTCAACCGGCAGAAAGAATGCACCGCTTCTCGGCCTGACTTTAACCCTGTCGATTAACGCCGTAATCTCAGAACGAAGCGCGTCAAGTCCCTCGCCTGTTACGCTGGAAACAGGAACTGCTGCCCGACCTTCAAGGAATGTTCCCTTCACAAAATCTTTGACATCATCAATGACAAGTTCGAGCATTCCTTCATCGTCTTTAACACGGTCAATTTTCGTTACGGCGATTAAACCGTCATGAACTCCCAGAAGCTCCATTATTGCTAGGTGTTCGCGTGTCTGCGGCATAACGCTTTCATCTGCGGCAATAACCAGCAATGCTGCATCAATCCCCGACGCTCCTGCAACCATCTGGCGTATAAACCTCTCATGTCCGGGAACATCAATAACACTTACTACCCTTCCATCGCCGAGTTTCAATGGGGCAAATCCTAGCTCTATGGTGATACCGCGTTTTCGTTCTTCGATTAGGCGGTCGCAGTTTATGCCGGTAAGGGCGTTTATGAGGGCTGTCTTTCCGTGATCTATGTGGCCTGCTGTGCCGAGTACTAACGATATCTCACGCATTCAGCACACTCCCAAGAGCTCCAGCCAGAACATCATCGTCCCCGTCCTGAAGCGTCCTGACGTGGACAACAATTTCATCGTCCCTTGCACCGCAAAGAACTGGCACATCAAAACCTCTCAGTAATTTCTGGATATATCCTGCTCCGAGAGTTTTATGCTTCACCGAAACTCCCCAGCCCTTCAGCTTTATCTCAGGGCATGAACCCCCTCCTGTTGCGTCTTCAACCTCAATAATACGGACTTCAGCATTTACTTTGTTCCGCAGATTATCAGCAATCGCCTCTGCATGAGACCTCATAGCGTCATTGTCCATACGTATCATTCTGAGCGTTGGAATGTCGTCATAGCGTCCCTGAGCGTAGAGCCTGAGTGTTGCCTCAAATCCCGACAGCGTTACCTTGTCCACTCTTAACGCCCGCGCCAATGGATATTTCTTGAGGCGGTCAATATATTCCTTTTTGCCGACTATACCTCCAATTTGAGGCCCGCCGAGTATCTTGTCGCCGGAAAATGTAACTATGTCTGCTCCTGCTTCAAGGCATGACTTTATGCTGATTTCGCCGGTATTAGCCGGAAGTCCGATAACTTCTCCGTCAACAAGTAATCCGCTTCCTGCGTCCTCCATGAATATCAATCCGCGTTCGTGTGCAAGAGTGGCTAATTCCCTGCGCTCCGGCGATAACGTGAAGCCCTCAATCCTGAAGTTTGACGGGTGTATCTTCATCAGCATTGATGTATCCCCGTTGATTGCGCGTTCGTAGTCGTAAAGATGTGTCCTGTTTGTTGTGCCGGTTTCATGAAGCCTTGCCCCTGAAAGCTCCATTATGTCCGGTATTCTGAAAGAACCCCCAATCTCTACAAGTTCTCCCCTCGACACTACAACTTCTGTACCTTTCGACAACGCACTCAAGGCAAGCATTACAGCCCCCGCGTTGTTGTTGACAACGAGAGAAGCCTCTGCACCGGTGAGGGAACATAACAAGTCTTCGATTAGCGAGTTTCTCTGACCGCGTGAACCTGCTTTTAGGTCGTATTCGAGATTGGAATATGACGAGGCTATATGGGCCATTGCTTTTACGGCTTCAGGGGATATCAGTGAACGCCCCAAATTCGTGTGAATTACTACTCCTGTAGCATTGATGACGCGCCTTAGATTGGGACGTGAGGCAGAAGCCAGCGCAGTTATACATGACGTTCTGAAATCGTCAGGCGAAAACTCCATACTCTCATCATTGAGGATTAACTGTCTTATACATGATAATTCAGCGTTTATTATGCGTTTTACCCTCATTCTTCCGAGCGTATCAAGCCATGACTGCACCCATTCATAACCCAGAATTATATCCATACTGGGAATTGACCTCAACTTCTGCCCCTTGTCCGGCATTTTATCCTCTAAGTCTCCTCTTGTAGTTTTTCACAATGATATCACGCTTTACAACTTGCCTTCATGCTCATCTTGAACGAGCGATTTCCACAGCGACCAGCAAGAGCAAACCATGATTATTGCGAACGGAGGAGCGGCAGTCAGGGATATAGTCTGCAAGTTCTGAAGTCCTCCCGTCATGAGAAGAACTATAGCAAGCGCGGCCATGAGTACTCCCCAAACGCCCATCTTTGATTTTGAGGGATTAAGGTTGCCATAGTTGGAGTACATTGACAGAACGAACGTTGCAGAGTTAGCGGACGTAACGAAGAAAGTTGTGATTAACACGAGCATTGTTACCGACATGATGAAGCCCAGCGGGTAATACTTATACAGCGCGAAAACTCCCACCGATATATCTTTCGTTACCTGTGCGGCAATGTCAATTCCTTTCACCAGCTGAAGATGAAGTGCTGATGTCCCGAATATCGCGAACCATGTGAAGCTGCCCAGTGCCGGAACGATTAACACTCCCGCTACGAACTCAGCGATTGTCCTTCCGCGTGAAATCCTCGCAACGAATGAGCCTACGAAAGGTGCCCAAGCGATCCACCAAGCCCAGTAATAGAGCGTCCAGTTTTTGAGGTGGTCGCCATATTTCCCGCCGTAAGGTGCCATAGAGAAACTTTCCTTCACGAAACCGCTGATGAAGTCGCCAATTCCAGTCATGAGGGACTCCAATATCGGGAGTGAAGGCCCTACGAAGAACAGGAGAACCATAAGCGCAAGGCATATCACCAAATTCAGGTTAGCGACAAACTTTATGCCCTTGTCGATACCCAATACAGCCGAACCGGTGTAAAGTACAGCGAGGATTATGATGATTGAAACCTGTATGAAAGTCGTGCGGTCAACACCCATAATCTCGTTGAGGCCGCTGTTGAGCTGCAGGGTTCCGAGACCAAGTGATGTGGTAATTCCTGCGAGTGTCGCGAATATTGCCAGTACGTCTATGAACTTCCCGAACCAACCGTCAACTGCCTTCTGCCCGAAAATGGGTATGAACAGAGAGCTTATAAGTCCGGGCGAGTTTCTTCTGAACTGGTAGTAGGCCATAGGCATAGCAATTACAGCGTATCCTGCCCATGGGTGCAATCCCCAATGGAAGAACGATATCTGCATTGCGTCTCTTGCTGCCTGAATGCTGCCTGGTTCTGCGCCGAACGGGGTGTTACCGAAATGGATTAGCGGTTCACCAGCACCATAGAATACAAGCCCAACTCCCATTCCTGCCGAGAAGAGCATTGCGAACCACGATATGTTGCTGTGTTCGGGACGGTCTTCGGGCTTACCGAGACGGACATTGCGAAACCTGCTGAACGCCATAACTATGCAGAACGCGACAAAGCTGTCCATCGTGAGGAGATATCCCCAGCCGAAATACTTTGTCAGTCCGCCGAACAATGAATTTGCGAAGTTCCCGAAGTTCTCAGGCAGGAAAAGTCCCCATGCTACAACGGCGAAAGTTATTGCTATTGAGATTAAGTATACTGGATTGGATTTAGATGTTTTCTCGATGCTGCTGATTGAACCGGTTACGAGGAAATCACGGCCATCATCTTTCTTTGTGTCTTTGCTGTCAGACATAAAATTTCAGCTCCTTTCTTGTTTTTCACGGTACGCAAAAAAATACTGGGGGCTGAATGCCTCAACTCCCAGCATGATTTACATCTTAGAACTTTGACGGGAATACTGTCGGCTCTTCGACCTTCGTAGCAAGAGCATTAAGTGCTGCTTCAACACGGCTTGTGCGGAGCTGCCATTCTGCTTCTTTGCTGAGTTCGGGATCTCCGAGCGGGTAAGGAACTGACACTGTCTGCACCATTCTGTTAGACCCGACTGTCTTGGCAACGTCTATCAGGTTGCACATCACTGTTACCGGAATGCCTGTACGTTCTATTTCTTTGCCCATCGTTGCACCGCAACGCGTACAAGTTCCTCAGGTCGATGTGAGAATTACAGCGTCAACTCCTGCATCATGGAGTTCCTTAGCAATTTCCTTGCCGAATTTTGCCGCAAATGCCTGTGTTGTTCCTGTTCCAACTGTAACATAGAACCAGTCATAGACCTTGCCGATTTTGCCCTGCTTCTCGAAGTAGCGCATTGCATCGAGCGGTATGCCTCTGTCGGGTACTGCACACATAGCCGCCGGGTCAAATCCTGCGTGAATGGTCTTGAACACGCCTTCAGGAAGGTTATCCCTGTCAGCAATGTTGTACTTGCCCCATTTCTGCGCGGAAGCACTCTGAATCCTGTCCGGGTTGTCAACGGGGACAACACCGCTTGATGAGACGAGTGCGATTGTGGCCTTGCTGAGGTCTTTAAGCGGTTCTGCGGGAGGTATCTTCTCCATGCTGGGGATTATAAGCTCAGTCTGGAAAGGCTCACCGTTAATCTTCTTGAGGAGCATGTCAATTACACGGTCAGCAGCCATTAGCCCATTGGGGTCAGGAATTTCCATACGTATACCGCGAGGGAAATATCCTTCCTGTGCAGCAGGGAGGAGCTTCTCACCCTTAGCGATTTTCTTAGCGAAAGCCGCCATCGGTGTAACGTCCTGCTTCATGAACGTAGCCTTACGCCCGCCCTTGAAGATGTATGCCGCAGCCTTGTACTCCTCAACGCCTGGGTTCTCCTCATTCATTGAGGTGATTACAGGGACATGGTAACGTTCGCTTACGGCCTTGCAGATTATTCCGCAGCCAACTCCGTAACGTCCAGCCATGAACGCGGGGCCAGCAAAGAATATCCCAAACTCTTTCGTGTCAAGGAACGCAAATATCTCCTTGAGGGCTTCCTCTGTATGGTTAGTGATGTAGTTGTCGCCGCATACGATAGTGTTAGTTACCTCGATGTCGGGCTTGCACATGGCGTTTAACATCATGGAACAGCCGATTAACTTGTCATGGAAGACCGGAGTCTGGTCGGCCATTTCCTCGCCGCCGATACCTGCAAAGAACTGGTTAATGTAATGTATAGCTTTCATAATTCTATTTCACCCCTCTCACTTTAGAAATCCGCGCAAGTTCTGCGGGAGTAACCGCTTATCATGTTTGCACAGAACATTCCGTTATTCTCCATGACAAACGAACCATCGGGCCTTATGCAGCCTTCCCAACCGCCAGAGTTCCCATCTCTTGCAAGTGCCTCAAGTTCTCCGATAACTTCCATTCCTGCTGGCAACTCGTACATCTGAGAGACGTTTCCTGTTGTAACAAGCGCGTTTGTTGCGGGGTTCATTGACACGAGGGGCTGTGATGCACCGTCGCGCCCTGTGCATTCGTCCGAGAGACCAATTGTCTTAATCCCAAGACGTTCAAGCTCAACAAGCATCGCCGTGTAATCGACATCGGGATTGCCGTAACCTTCCTCTGCGACAACTGCTGCCTGTGCTCCAAGACTGGCAGCAATCTGGCCGGCCATCTTCACACAGCGTACCTTCTCGTCCATTTTGACGTTAAGGGTTGACATGATTACGCCCAAGAAGTTAATCGTCTTCCCGTGCTGCTCATAGAGCTTCTTAATCATGGGGTTCGTCGCAAATTCATACGTTGAAATCTTCGATGATGTAGGCATGAAAGAGCCTGATACCATGCAGCCGTCAAGAAGTTCATTGGGGTGCATGAACGTCGGGAGAATGTGGTTGCCGTCCCAGCCGTAAATCAGAGTGTTGTAGCCCATAGCTTCCATCTGTGTCTGCGGCTGAAGTACGTATACAACTCTCGGAAGTTTGTTGACTTCTTCACTTCTCTCGTAGATTGAAGGCAAATCGTAGACTTCGATATTCTCCGGCTCTAAGTCCTTTACGCACTGGCCGATGTATTCAGCAAGTCTCATTCCTGCCCATCTGAGAGCGTGATTTTTCTTCTGCTGTTCGTGGCGTTCAAAGTCTTCGTCAGTGTCGGCAACGAGTACGAGGTTCACCATGTCGCCATGAATTGTATGGTGCTGATATTCTCCGCCCATTGCTATAACTCCGTCCTGGAAACCGCCAGCGTGTTCGCCAACGACGATGAGCGAACAGTCCTGAAGGCAGTGTGTACGGCCTGACCCTGCTACTTCCATTTCAGTGAGAACGCCTGGAAATATTCCATGTCCTCCTGAAACCTTGCAGCGCATTTCTACAGCTTCTTTCACCGGGCAAAGTATTGTATTGTCGCCGGGGTGTACAATCCTGAAGTCTGCTGTTGTAATATGCTCGTCCTCTTTTACGACACCGAGCAGTTCTTCTTTGTTCACCGTAAGGATACCTGAATTGTAAGCTGTCTTGTCGCCGAACACGATATCCTTAACGTGAAATGCTCCGATTTCAAGTCTCATTATTGAATTTCACATCCTTAATATTGTTGAATGCACACGAGAATTCTGCGTGCCAAAAACGAATTGCCTTCTTCAAATCAGAAATGCAACAAGCGAACCTGCATTGCAAAAAATCACGATGCAAAATTCACTTTGCCCTGACCGAAAAAAGCTGCCAGTGAAAAAATAAAGTGTTGAAAAACGTAACTATGGAATAAAAATTGTTATCAGCGTTTCAAATTTTAGAATGCGGGAAGAATATGCGCCATAATGAAAAACAGTAATGTCTTAATGGCAGAAAATGCGTATTGACGAAACCCGCCTAAATTGTGGAAAATACCAGTGTCCAACGTAAAGTGAGGTGAAAACTAAAAGATGGCAATCACAGAAATCACGAAGGAGAACTTTGAGGAAGAGTTCAAAAACAGTCCTCTTCCCGCAGTGCTGGACTTTTGGGGGCCTAAGTGCGGGCCGTGCATGGCATTAATGCCGAAGTATCACGAGCTTGCGGACAACCCGAAGTACGAAGGCAAGTTCAAGTTCTGCTCCGTCGATACGTCAAAGAACCGCAGGGTCTCAATGATGGTGCGTCCGGCAGTCATGGCACAGCCCACGTTCCTGTTCTTCAAGGACGGAGCTGAAGTGGCGAGGCTTGGAGGCGATGACCTTACGATAGAGACTATAACTGCAAAGGTTGACGAGCTTGCAGGACTGTAGTATCAGGTATTGTGTGCGCAAAGTGAAGATGTAAAGTGTATCAGCAATGGAATAAAATGAATCAGCAGAAATCAAAATTCACAGAAGGGAAGGTGTCAGGACATGGGGAAACTTGCAGGAAAGAAATTATTGCTTCTCGGTGAGCGCGATGGCGTTCCCGGCCCTGCAATGGAAGCATGTCTCAAGGACAGCGGTGCAGAGATAATATTCTCAGCGACCGAGTGCTTTGTCTGAACGGCCGCAGGAGCGATGGACCTGCAGAACCAGCAGAGAGTGAAGGATGCTGGAGAGAAATATGGAACGGATTGTGTTGTAATACTTGGCAGCTCTGACGCTGAAGGCGCGGAGATTTACGCCGAGACAGTTACAGCAGGAGACCCGACATATGCAGGCCCCCTCGCCGGAGTTTCGTTGGAACTCCCTGTATATCACATTTTTGACCCTATAATCAGAGCCGAATGCGACCCCGCTGCATGGGAGGAGCAGATTTCCATGATGGAAATGGTACTCGACCCTGAAGCGTTAGCCGCAGCAGTCAAAGGAATGCGCGACCAGTACAGCAAGAACGTTATCGAAGAGTAACATCCAGAGAATAAACAGCCCGGGGGACGTAATAATCCTCCGGGCATTAATTTTACGAAAGCGGAGAAGAAATCATGTCAAAAGTTGGAATTAAGAGCTACGCATACTGCCTCAATCATGCACCCGAAACAGGCTCACATTACGGCGGAACCCCATGGGAAGCCTTCCACAGCGGGAAAGAGCAGGAGTACCTTGACGCACTCCCCAAGCATATTCAGAGCTACGACCACGCCCTTCACTACGCGCCGAACCAGACCTACATCGGCGGTATAAGCTATGAGGATTTCGAGGCAATCCCTGCCCCATGGGTTGATAAGCCGCTGCCTGACGATAAGTCGAAGCGTTATGGTAAGTTTGGTGAATTAATGCCGGAAGATGAATTTCTGGGATTAATATCGGCGTGTGATGAGTTTGAGCTTGTGTGGCTGGAGAAAAGTTTTGCTGAGGAAGTCAGCAGGAAACTAGCGGAAGACCCAGTAATCACGGAAGCAATCGTGAAGCGTGTAGTCCGTCCAAAGAACATGCAGGAGCTTTCGGACATCGAGAAGGAAGTTGCGGAACGTGATGCACTCGCGCTGTATTTCGGCGGAAAGGTGGTAGGCTGTATCAGGAGCGGACACCCGACAGACCATTGCTTGACGGCACACGTACTCATGGAGAATTTGGCGGGCAAAGCCTCAGGAGTTCTGGCACTTCTTCACCTCCTCAAGAACAGCGGAATGAACCCTATCGACCTTGATTTTGTGATTGAGTGCAGTGAAGAGGGAGCAGGAGATGTAGGCCAGAGGGCAGGCGGAAACTTTGCAAAGGCAATCGCTGAAGTTGCAGGCTGTACGAACGCTTCAGGGTGTGATGTCAGAGGTTTCTGTGCTGGGCCTGTAAACGCAATGATTAATGCGGCGGCTCAGGTTGCTTCAGGAGCGAGGAAGAATATTGCCGTTGTTGCGGGAGGTTCAATCCCCAAACTCTACATGAACTCGCGCGACCATGTTAAGAAGGGGCTTCTGGCTCTTGAGGACTGTGTAGGAAGTTTCGCGGTATTGATTGTTCCTGATGATGGGACAATGCCGGTAATGAGGCTTGATGTTTTGGGCAAGCACACTGTTGGAGCAGGCGGCGCGCCACAGGCTGTAACCAGTGCATTAACGTTTGAGCCGTTACAGGCTGCCGGACTGACGTTCAGCGATGTAGACAGGTTTGCGCCCGAACTTCAGAACCACGAAATCACCGAACCCGCAGGAGCAGGCAACGTTCCACTCGCGAACATAAAGATGATAGCGGCACTTGCAGTCATGAAGAAGGCAATCGAGAAACCAGCAATGATGGATTTCATCAAGAAGCATGGGACAATCGGCTATGCTCACACACAGGGCCATATTCCGGCAGGAGTACCTTTCATCGGCCCGGCATGTGAACTTATCAAGGAAGGCAAGATTAAGCGTGCAATGATAATCGGCAAAGGCTCACTGTTCCTTGCGAGACTGACGAACCTTGCGGACGGAGCATCATTCCTCATTGAGAAGCCCGAACCTGTTGCGGCGGCGGCATCAGCGGTGAGCAAAGACGACATCAAGGCTATGATACTTGAGGCACTTGGAGAAGCTGCCGGAAAGCTGGCGTGAGAAAAGATGTCAGACGCAATAAAGAAATTAGTTGGCGAGGCTCTCAGTGAAATAATAGAGAGCGCAAAGTCAGGAGGCCCAAAGGTACGTATAGGTCTCATGGCTTCTGGAAGTGAACACGGTGCTAAGGAAATCGCAAAGGGTGCAGCACTAGCCCTTCAGAACGGCGGAAGCGTTATCCCCGTAATGATAGGCCCGAAGGTTGAGGGTTACGAGGATTTGGAGTACATCGAGTGTGCGGAATGCGATATTCCGGCGAGGCTTGAGGAGGCAGTGAAGTCAGGAGAAGTTGCTGGAGCAGTTGCGATGCATTTCCCGTTCCCGCTGGGAGTAACGACAATCGGAAGGGTATTCACGCCTGGCAGAGGCCGTCCAATGATACTAGCTTCAACGACAGGGACATCATCAACCGTAAGAGGCGAGGCGATGTTGAGGAACGCTGTATACGGTATAGCGGTTGCAAAGGCACTTGGTGTCAGCAATCCGACAGTCGGCATTCTCAACGTTGACACAGCGCAGCCAGTATTCCGCGCGTTATCACGAATGAAGGACAAGGGTTACAGTATAACGTTCGGGACATCAACGCGTGCTGACGGAGGCTCGGTACTCAGGGGCAACGACATTCTCACGGGAGCTGTAGACATATGTGTAACGGACACTCTTACGGGGAATGTACTCGTAAAGATGTTCTCGTCATTCACGACCGGCGGAAGCTACGAGGCTGCGGGCTGGGGATATGGGCCTTCATGCGGTGAGGGCTGGAAGCATGTTGTCTCCATAGTATCGAGGGCTTCAGGGGCACCGGTAATCGCGAACGCTTTGGCATTCACGGCGGCAGTTGTTGATGGCGGACTTCCAGAGAAGGTTGCGGAAGAACTGAAACTGGCGAGGGAAGCCGGATTTGATGAAGAGATTGAAGCATTGACCCCGAAGGCGGCACAGGCGGAAGAGGAAGTTAAAGCTCCTGCTGCTGAACCGACAGATGATGAGCTTCATGGTATTGACGTTCTAGAAATCGACAATGCCGTAAAAGTACTCTGGAAGGAAGGAATTTACGCCGAGAGTGCAATGGGCTGCACAGGGCCGGTAATAAAGATGCCCAAACGTCATATGGAGAAGGCTGCGGAACTTCTCAAGGCCAACGGTTATCTATAGGAAATGGCCTGCCTTGCCACGTTCAAGACTACGAGTGCGGCGTTAATGTTTGAGCGAACCTGCCGGAAGTCAGGTATTCCAGCAAGGATTGCGCCTGTTCCGCGAAAGTTGTCATCATCATGCGGGCTTGCGTGCGAGTTTCCGTGCGATAAGAGGGCAGATGTTGAGGTTATTGCGGAGGAAAAGAAGATTAACGTTGCAGGTTATCACGATATAGAGGAAGAACAGTAAATTATTGCAGGACAGGGGAAAATGAATATTAATCTTCTGCCCTGTATTTTGTGTAAGCCTAAATCACAATATCAATTCTGTTTACTCCATCAGAATAGCTGTAATCTACTTTACGGGCTATTTTGTTGAGCATGGTAACACCGAGATGGACATCATCATCAGCAATACTGAAGGGATTAAAACTTTTCCCATTGCACGTCATGTTAATCACCGTAGAGCCGTCAGCCTCAGAGTACGATATCCCAGTGTCAATATTCACATCAGCGCCACTGCCATAGCACCCTGCAATCATCTCGTAGACAAGTTCCTCGCAGCATAATTCCAGCCTGTAAGCAACCCTTGAGCTTAGGCCGTACTTTTCCGCAAAGTTCCTTATTCCTCCCTGCATTTCCATAAGGTCAAAATCCCTCTGCCTTATCTCGTAGGAGAAATATTTTAGCTTCCGTATGAAAGCTACAGTTTTTTCGTGCTTTGGTGCGTCAAAAATCTCCGATGGTCTTCCCTGTTCGTATATTCCTCTGTCAGCAAAGAACAGAACCCTGTTAGCGACCTCACGCGCAAAATTCATCTCATGCGTTACAATGAGCATAGTCAGGTTGCGTTTGGCCAACATACGTATCATTGCAAGCACCTCACCAACCATTGTGGGATCTAAAGCACTTGTTGGCTCATCGAACAGCAATACTTTAGGGTTCATCATGAGGCTTCGGCAAATGGCAATTCTCTGCTGCTGGCCACCCGATAAAGTTGAGGGCATTGCGTTAGCCTTTGATAACAGTCCGACTTTCGACAGCCATTCCATAGCGTGAACTTCTGCGTCGTGTCTGGTCATTCCGGAGAGTTTTACGGGAGCGAGACATAGATTGTCCATAACGTTCATGTGAGAGAACAGGTAGAACCTTTGGTAGACCATGCCCATTTTACGCCGTATTCTGTTTACGTCGGCATGTTTTGCAGTAATCTCCTCGCCATCAATGAAAATCTGTCCGCTGTCAGGCTTTTCCAGCAATTCGAGCGAACGGAGGAAAACGCTTTTCCCGCAGCCAGAGCCGCCAATTATGGCTATCCTTTCGCCTTCTTCAACGTTAAGGCTTACGTTGTTAAGGACGCTTAGTTCCCCGAAAGATTTGCATAAATTTCTGACCTCAATAACGCTCATGATAACGCTTCCTTTCTGTGCTTCATGTAATCCGTGAATGCAAACATGCCATGAACGATATATGCCATAGCAAGGTATATCAGCATTCCGATGATGATTGTAATCATGGGTTGCATAGTGCGTGAAGCGATGTTGTTGATTACGCGCGTGAGGTCAGTGATGGAAACGTAACCTACAACGCTAGTCCATTGTATGAGGTTTATCACTGCTGACTGGTATACCGGTTTAGCGATACTGACGGCCTGTGGCAGAGTTACGAGCCTGAAGGCCTGCCATGCTGAAAATCCCAAAGTTCTTGCGGCCTCAACCTGTCCTTTGTCCGTAGCACTGATGGAAGCGCGGAGAATTTCTGCGACATGAGCAGCGACATTGAGGGAGAAAGTGATTACAGCGATTGTGTTAGCCTCAAGGGAACTTCTTGCAAAAACGCCATAGTACATCAACATCAGAAGCATTAGAACCGGAGAGCCTCTGAGTACGACGATGTAAATTTTTGCGGGAATGCTGAGGATTTTTGCGTTAGACATTCTGAGCAGGCACACGAACGCGCCCAGAAGTGTCCCGAAAATCATCGACATCAGCGAGATATATATAGTGGCATTAAGACCCTTTAGTATAGTCAGATACGATCCACCCTGAATGAGTATCCTGTAGAGTATTTCGTTTAAGGGCATGAATGTACTTTACTCCTTTCATGAAAGTTTTAATACTGTTTCAACGTTATATGCATGAACGTATCCCAACCCAGATACGGCTCAGACAATATTACGTCGTCAGGAACATCGGGCTGTTTTTCGAGTGATCTGTTCACCTCATACCAGAACACTACATCTGCACGTCCCGAAACTAACGCGGCTGTCCTAGCACCGGCATTAACATTAACGAGGTCAATGTTGAGCCTTAAACGTTTTCCCATTTCCGCAAGAACTGCTGTACTGTAACCTGCCGGCATTCCAGCATCATCAACAAAGTCAACGGGAGGCAGATCCCCTGTTACCGCAACTTTTACTGTTGGAGCATTGGGGAAACGCTCGAAGTTTATGGCGTTCTTTTTGCGCCTCTGACGTTCGGTTATGCCGTAAACGTAATCGTATGATGTGTCTTCAGGGAAATTCTTGATGTACTTCTGTGCAAACCCCGAAAGGGTGAAATCGTTTCGCATTGAAATTAAAGCAGCGTTCCATTTTTCGAGCAGTTCACGTTTATCCTTCATGAAACCGAAGCAAAGGTTCATTCTTCCGGAATTTGAGACGCAGCATGGAGCGTAATCACTGTTCATCTTCAACATGTATTCAGCGGCAAAATCAGGCAGTATCATCTCGTCAATTTCACCGCGAGCCAGAGCCATCTGCATCATCATCATAGAGTCGTAGAATTTCGCCTTGCTTGTAGTGTGATCGCCGCCAAGAATTGCCCAGCCTTTAGTTGCCCAAGAGTTTCGCATTAGCATGAAAAACTCTTCCGGTGAAGTTCTGAGCCTGGAGAGGAAGCCGACATAATCACCTTCAGCAAACGCACAGCCAGAGAATACTACGCACATCAATAGTACACACAGACATTGTTTTACACGCATTAGTTTTTCCCTCCGAGATAAAGGTTGATGAAGTCGCCAATAGAAACATTCCAGCCCCATGATGATGTATCACTCTTGAACTTTTTGCGCAGGTGAATGAACCTTTCCCACTCGTAATATGGTTCAGAGACGATGACACCTTCTGGAATATCGGATTGTACTTCCGCACCCTTCTCGACTTCGTACCAGAATACAACGTCAGCCCTTCCGGAAGCAAGTGCAGCACTTCTAGCCCCCGCCTCAACATTAACGAGCTTCACATTAACGCCAAGCATTCTGCCTATCTCGGCAAGCACAGCAGTGTTGTAGCCTGCCGGAGTGCCATCGGGAGCAATGAAGTCAATCGGAGGGAGGTCTCCAGTTACGGCGGCTCTGATGGTTTTTGCGCCAGGAAATTCCGCAAACTCTACGGGTTTAGGGTCATTTTTTCCGGGCGAAAAGATGTACATTCCCTCAATCGCTGAAAGTGTGAGGTTATTGCGCATGGCCGTTACAGCCTCGCTGAACTTGTCCCTTAAATCGCGGTCATCTTCACGGAAGCCGAAAGCCAGTCCCATTCCATGAGAACGCAGGACTAGTACCGGTTCATATTCTGAAGTCTGGTTCATGATGTACTCTGCGGAGGGTTCAGGCAGAACCATATGATTAATCTCGCCGGCGTTAAGAGCCATCTGCATTGCTGTCAAGCTGGGGTAAAACTTCACATAAGCCTCGAATATCTCATTATGAGGAGCAAAACTTTTCTGCCATTCCTGCGAGAACTTTTCTTCAGTTGAGTTAAGTTTTTCCAGAAGCCCTAGCTTTATCGTGAGTTTTTCAAGACACCATGATGGCACGGCAAGAACAATAACCATCATGAATGCGCATAGTATTTTCTTCACGTTACTTCGACCTGCCTATTACCAAGTCAGTATCCCATGAATAATAAGGCTCGGAAAGAATTACGCCGTCAAAGGAAGCGTCTTTCACTTTCATTCTGCCGACCTTAGCTTTTGCGGGGAGCTTCATGCCTTCAGTGTTTCTGTACCAGAATACTACATCGGCCCTCTCCGAAGCCAATGCCGCAGAACGTCCGCCAGCCTCAACGCTTATTATACGGATATTGCGCTTCAACCTTCTGCCAATCTCAGCAAGAATTGCAGTGTTATAGCCGGCAGGTCTTCCATCAGCCGCAATGTAGTCGATGGGAGGGAGGTCTCCCGTAACTGCAGCCCTGATTGTCTTTGCCCCCTTGAATTCCTGGAATTTCACCCGTTCAGGTTCAGAAGTTGAAATGTTGGAGATGTACTTATTTTCAAGGGACATTAGAGTACCGTCCTTCTTCATGGCCTTTATTGCATCATCAAAATCCTTCTTGAGGGCAGTATTGCCGTTTTTGAAGCCGAAAGCGATTGTAGAAGGCATCATGTTAAGGGAGAAGAGTATCTCGTAATTTGCGGGGTTGTTGGCCATGAGGTACATTGTTACGGCTTCGGGGAGAACCATCTCATTGATTTTGTTGGAACGGAGAGCCATTTGCATTGAGAGCAGAGAGTCGTAGTAGTGAACAATTCTGCGGTTCTTCACCATGTCTGCCAGAAAGCCCTCGAAAAGGTCATAATCCTCACAACCTTCCTTTGCCCCATTGTTTGAGAGAAGAGGAGAGAGAGCTTTGCGGAGGTCATCGAGACCCTGCTGGTATTCCTGCTCAGTTGTGCCCAAGTAGGTTAGCAGGCCTGCATGGACATTTTCTGCGAAAGACGCTGAAGATACGGCAACGATGAGAATTAGAGCGCACAAAATTTTTCTTGACATATTTATTCACTCTCCTTAAAGGTTTTCTTCACTGCAAGTTTAACACTGTCCCGCAAAATCCCGACACTCACATCGTCAGCAATGTTAGCTATTATGGACTTTTCAAGCTCGTCCCATGCTTCAGGGTCTTCAAGGGTATCATTTTTGTACTTCTGCATTGACCACGCGTACAATGCTCCTGCCATGCCATCATCAACGCCCAATGCACCATATGAGAACATTCCCGTACCGTATTCAGCCTGAAGCGCAAAATTCTCCTCCATGCCGTAAATCCCAGCCTCAATTATCCCGCGTATCTTGTCCATAATGCCGGTATTTGCAGCATTTTTACCTGTTGTTGAGACGGAGAGAAGCTCCTTGCGTTTGGGGTAATCAAGCTCGGATTTAGCCTCAAGATTGAGGGTACAAGTTCTGCCTTCGCTGGAAATCCAGAAATCGGCGGTGAAATCCCCTGTTACTGCCTGAACCATGCTCAACATTTCCTCAGCAAGAAGCCTGAGCCGGAGTTTGCCGCGAGTTTTCAGGTTCATAACGCCTGCGGTACGTTCGGTAATGTCGAGTGCTTCATTCATTCCTGCGCCTGTATTGGAGATTTTGATTTTCTCGGTGGTAATATTCTGTATCATTTTTTCACCTTCCTGACGCTATATTTTACCGTAATGTGCAAGGAGGCTCTCACTTCCATAGATGGTTAGGAATTACGACAAGATAGTATTATATTTCTATAACCGTATACGTGAACGTAGCAAAGATACGAAACAGAAGCGTAAGTCTCAGATTTGCCGTGTATATCGCGTGAAAATCGGCTTCTCTCATCTGAATGAAGCGCAAAGACTTCACCTGAAAATGGTTTTTGTAGAAGCGAAATGGCTTCATATTTACGCATTAACTTTCATGAAAGACCGCTTTTTACCCCGCATTTTGAGAGAATGTGATACTACATAAATTACGAAATTTGTGTAGCAGTTTCGTTGTTCCGGCTTGACGGCAGGGAATTAAGAAGCCACCGCTTTTATAAGCTGGGGTAGTTCACTATCGTCATTGCTTTTTGAATATCCTTTTCAAGCCACGCATTTATTCCTTTTTCAGCCCTGCTCAATATCTCCGGCAGTTGTTCCCGTTCATCGTCCCCAAAATGTCCCAGAACGTAATTTATCATGCTTCCTGGAGCTTTCCCGATACCTATTCTCAGTCTTGGAACGTGAACATCTCCCAATGCCCCAAGTATCGAGATTAATCCGTTATGTCCCCCCGCCGAACCTTGCGCACGAAGCCTCAGTTTCCCAAAAGGAAGTGCCATGTCATCATAAATTATGAGAATGTCGGATAAGTCTATCTTGTAGTAATTTACGGCCTCTCCTACCGAAATTCCGCTGGAGTTCATGAAGGTTAAAGGCTTGAGGAGTATAACATCATTCCATTTCCAGAACTCTCCGTGAAAATCATGACGCGGTTTCCCCAAGCCATTATTTACCGCTATAAAGTCAACACATAGCCAGCCCATGTTATGACGGGTGAATGCATATTCAGCTCCAGGATTTCCCAGACCGGCTATGAGCTTCATTGCGTGTTACTTCTCCTCTTCGGCTTCGTCTTCCTTTGCCGCCTTGCCCTTCGCTACCACTTCAACATCTGCCGCAGCTGTCTCCTCAGTTTCCGGTGCAGCGTCCTCAACTCCGCGCGATGTTACGATTATCGCTACAACCTCTTCAGGATCAGCAAGTGCCGCAACATTCTCGGGAAGCGCAAGATCCTTCACGTGAATTGCATCGCCAATGTTCAGGCCGGAAACATCTACCGTTATAACATCTGGAATGCTCATCGGCAGCGTCTCAACTTCAAGTTCGTGAATTGCCTCAAGTACTCCGCCGTCCTTAATTCCCTGTGCTTCCTCGCGGCCTGTAACTTCAACAGGAATGTTGACCGTGATTTTGCGTCCCTTCACAAGGTGCAGGAAGTCCACATGAAGCGGCATGTCCGTAAAAGGGTGTCTCTGTGCCTCGCGGATAATGCAGAGTTCCTCGCGGCCATCGGGAAGTTTGACGTTGAGGCGGGTTGACTCCCAGCGTCCTGCAAGTATGCGTTCGATCTCGCGCATGTTCACTTTGCCCAGAATGTTCGGGGAAATCTCCGGGCCGTAAATCACGCATGGCACGTATCCTGCCCGGCGCATTCTTCCGTTTTCGCCCTTGCCCGTCTTCTCACGGGACTCCATCACTAACGCTACTATGTCCGCCATGAAAATATCTCTCCTTTGTTGCTGTTGGATTTTCGCGGGTAATTATAGCAAGTTTCACGCTGGAATGTTATACTTCCCGCATATGGACGGGGCATCGTTCCATCGGAGGAGGACTCGTAAGACGCTCGCAAGGGTGCAGGTTCGTTGATACCGCAATCCCAAGTTACAACGGGAGTATGCCAATACGTCAGCCATGATTATATATATGTGGCGAATAGACTGCCTTAACCACTAAAGCGATTGATGGTGCGTTAAGGTTTTTTTGTGCGTAAAAATTTCCCCCCTGCCTGTAAATTCGACAAGGGGGAACGTTTCATAACGTGTGAAAATTTATGCTTCTTTCCTGAGAACAAAAGCCGATTATCTGCCCGACTGCGCTATCTCCAGCTTTATGCTGTCCCTGCCGCTCGTGATGGTTAAGACCGCTTCACGGGTAGAAGTACTCGTGTTCTCGTCAACGTCAAACAGTATCTGCCTCTCGCTGCTGCCCGTAGCGTTCCCTGAAGTGCTGGTGAAGTGAAGCCACGAAGGAATGTCCTTAATCGTCCAGTTGTCTTCAGCAAGAAGCGTGAATGCCTTCGAGTTTGCCGCTTTGGACGTGAATGAGAATGTCCTCTGGCTCACTGCGACGTGAGGAGGCTGAATGAGCTCGAGAGACTTCCTCTTTGTGGTCGTGTACGTATAATCGTAGCGGGAGTATCCCTTTAACCACTTGCGGCACTTGCCAAGGCAGATACCGTCCCCGACTGTGAATGTCAGGTTCATCTTCATGTTAGGGTTGTTCTTCCAGTAATTCCGATCTACTTCCCACATGAAATAGCTGTCGTACTGAAGCTGATTCCTCGAGGCGGTCTTCGCGTTTACGCCCTCCCAAGTATGCCCGGCTTTCTCTACGTGATGCCCGCCGCCGCCTGGATTATTCACGTCAGCGTACCATTTCGCACTCGCCAGATAATCATACATGCTGCTGTTTACGATACTGTACTCGCTGACTGTCCATGTCTTAGAGTTCGAGTACGTTACGCCGCCGCCAAGCTCTGCGGAAGGCCCGTCCTTGTTCACGCCGAGTTTGCCGTTGATTGACCACGACATGCCCTCGCTGTATGTTGTCGTGATGTTAGCGTTTGCGGGAGCGTTATGAATGAGAGCTACATCACTGGTGCTCATGCCTCCGCCGTCAATGTGGAACTCAGTCCCGACATTCTTCGTGAACCCGTAAAGGTAGTTGCGGTAGTAGCCGTCGTATTCTATTTTAATGTCGGCGAAGTTCTTCGGCGTGGTCGTAGTTGAGCTCTCAACAACGTAGTAGTCTTTGCCGCTGTTGAACGAGTGGGCGGAGAAAATCTTAACGGATACTAAATTGTTTCTCGTGCGCTTGAACTCGCTGCATGAGTAATGTGTGCCGTCGAAGTTTGGGCCGTTGGTGTGGACATTGGCATAAGAGAAGTCGAATACATGTGTCTGTGCTTCACATATCCTCGCTAAGTCATTATCCGCCGCCCTGACCTGATAGCTTGCGGCAAATGTTGTGTCATTGAATGCTTCGAATGTAACATTTCCCAGCCACTTGAAGAAGTTAGCCCATCGGTCAATCTGGAGATCCCGTATAGTGTACTCTTTCGGCGCAACTTCAATTTTATCTTCTGACGTAGTCGGCAAGTCAATATCATCAGATACAGTTACGGTTTCGAGATTGACATCATCAGACGATGTATCATTGGACGTTATTATGTCTCCCATTCTCGGCACAACGTAGACGAAAAGATTTCTCAGTCCGCCAGTCTTTATGCAGGCCAGTCCGTAAACTTCAAGGCTTCCGCTCTGCCCGAAAGTATCAGCGTCCTCCTCCGACAGTCCCAAGTCTGAACGCACAGAGTTGACGAGTGCCTGGTCAGCATCACATATGACAATAATATCTTCGCTGTCGTAACGGGCTTGCAGCTCGTCCTTGTCGTAGGGAATTTTGGGGTATTCCTCGTTACTAATTATGCTACGTAACATGTCAAAGCGTTGCATTGTTACCGAACCGTCAGTATTTTTCTCTATGTTTTCCCCCCTCAACAACATCAGCTTGATGATATCCTCTGAGGTCAGACGGTTAACAGCCTCTTTCATCGCCGCATCGTCCTCCCAGACATCGTTCATTGTCAGGTTGGGGTTATCTGTACTCTCCCCTCCCCCACTGCTTGAGGAACTGCTGCCTCCACAACCGCTGAGGCTTAACACCGCGAACAGCAAGCCGAAAAGAAGCAGCCATGTAGTGAATATATTACGCTTCATAATTTTGAAGCCTCCTTTGTGGATTGTAAAATTCTACAGCATTATAACAAATCCCCCCTGCCTGTAATACGACAAGGGGGACTCTCTCTTCATGGCCGGGAAATTATGCCTTCTTCCCTGAGAACAGCTTTATCACCAGCGGCCATATCAGCATAATGTAGACTATTTGCGCGGACTTGGCCATGAACTTTCCGACATGCGCACCGAATATCCCAGACATTACACCGCCGATGTGCCATATCATCCAGTAAAGCGGAATCATTCCCACAACGCAGAGAATTATCCCCTTAACGTTGAAGCCGGCAACCTCG
>CALAUZ010000321.1 GCA_937892105.1 uncultured Fretibacterium sp.
ATGTCCTTGTTCTCAATTTTTCATCATAACTCTTATTTATTTATTATATACTTTATAAGTTTTTTAGTTATATGAATCTGTTGAGAAGAATAAGGTGTCGTCCTGAGTTATGAGATGCGGGACACGTCGGTCTCAAGTGGGACGTGAAATTCTCAGTTCAGGGGGGCAGGTACAATCGAGAGGGCGTTACACAAAACGTGATGACGATGAATTCATCGGAGGTCTTTAGAAAAAGCGCGCGAGAAACCCCAAATGCTTTAGCTTTGGGATGAGAGTGTGCATATTTTTTATTTTATTCAAATACATATATTTTGGTTAATATCTAACCATGGGAAAGTATAGAACAACTGAAACAACTGTATATTGCTGTAGGTATCACATTATATTCTGTCCAAAATATAGACGGAAAGTTTTACGTGAACCGATTGCAGAACGCTTCAAGCAAATTGTTATGTCTATGCAAGACGAACAGAATTTCTATGTTTTGGGCATGGGAGTTATGCCTAACCACGTTCATATGTTGCTCGATATTGACCCAACTATAGGCGTTAATGTAGTAGTGGCAAGAATAAAAGGGAAAACAGTACATATTCTGAACCGAGAATTTCCAGAGCTAACAAGGAAGTTACCATCGCTTTGGACTAGAAGTAAATTTATAGCAACAGTAGGAAGTGTGTCGCTTGAAGTTGCTAAAAAGTACATAGAGGACAAAAAACGATGAGCAACGCTGCCAAAAATGAAAAGATAAAGCAGGCAATGTAAGCAACCCGTCAGAGGCATAAAAATATGGGCTTGCAGGGTGTTTGAGCTAAAACTGAATACACGAAAAATGTCTAGCCAACAAAAAGAGCAATTGACAACTTATTTTAGGGAAGCGAAATGGCGGCGCAATAGTATAGTTGCAGATTTTGATAAAGTCAGCAGAAAAGCCAAAAGCGCAATAGTGAAAGTTGGAGATACTTTTTCGGGTCTGTCAAGTAAACTGTGTATGGGTCTGTAAAGTTTTTTGTGTATAGACACAATAAAAAAATAAAGACAAACGAACTATTTATTTCAGCATTTGCAAGGTGTTTGTTCAATCAAAACAAACTTTTATGCACAGACTCATACTTTTTTGGACAGAATAGAATTAAGTATCAAATCGATAATATAGGCACTATAAGCGGTGAGACGGAAATGTACAGAAGCAACGCACCTGTAACACATGTATTATGGCAATGTGAAAATTTGCCTCTTGGATTAACTCTTTCACAAGGCGGGGAAATTTCTGGCCGTCCTACTACCACAGGAAGCTATGCTTGCACCGTAACTGTTACTACCAACTAGGGTAACACTACCAAAACTATCAACATAAAGATCAATGAACAATAAAAATTAGTAACGAAATATAAACACGATGTTTTTCGTAAGCGCTATACATTTAACTATGTATAGCACTGTTTTATATGAATTTAAAGAATTATATCTTTTCTAATTCCTGAAACTGAATATTGAATAATTTATATTTCTCCCAATTCATGGATTTCAAATATTCATTCATAGTAGAAAAAACTTTATCTGGACTAAATATCGATAAAGATACTGATAGTTCAGCTTTTATCTTTTCTCTATTATGTGTCAAGTATTTTTCAGAACGAAAATTTTTTATAAACGAACGTGCCTGCTCTATTGCTTCTTTTGCATAAATATTATCTTCAGAAATTGCATTAAACACAAATGTTTCTAATGCGCCATTACCTGAAATAGGTACCAGCAAGTATAGTGTTTCTATTTCTGATATGGTAGAAAAGTCATCTTTTACCTTAAATTTTGTCCATTCTCCATTGCTAAATGCCTTAACATTTTCCCCCAAACAATGACTTACAATATCACTCAAGGACTCCAACCGTTTAGTTTCAGCATCAATGTCGTCATGATCTGTGACAACAATTATTTTTCTTATCTCATTATTTTCTAATTTACATCTTTCTATGATACTTACAAAAGCCTCACTAAAATTATTTCCCTTAACAGGCCATATTCCCAAATAATTTGCTTCTCTAAAGTACCACTCAATTCCATAATCATTAATAAAAGCGATATTCTTATTGCGTCCTGATTTCATATGTTCCCAGCCACATCTATTGTTTAGATAGTAGCTTATCAGTATTTGGTCGGTAAATTCTTCACACAGTATGAAGCTTGTACTCATTACCTTAACTCCAAATTATATGTTTCTCTTGCTCTCGCTGCTTCCTTGCCACTCAAAACTCTAGACTTGACGCTTTCACTATCATGCCTTAATGTAAAAAACCTAACATCATCATCCACTGCATCTAAATCAAGTGAGGCAGTTATAAAATGATCCATAAATTCTAAATTATGAGATGTCAAGAACAACTGCACATTATATTTTTGAGCATACTCAATTAAAGCTCTGCAAAAACTTTCTTGTGCTGATGGATGAATTCCTACATCTAGCTCATCTATACATATTATAGAATTCCTATGCAACAACATACAACCCAGTATATAGAACCATCGTTGCACCCCATCACCCAAGGCAAAAATTGGCAGATACTTCCCACTATTTACGAGAACACTTACTGGAGCAGTAGTTCCATCTGGATATGGGATAACTTCAAAGGACTTAATTTCAGGATATACCTCCTGAATATTAGTTAGCATATCATCCAACGTTCCTTCTCGTTTTAATGCCGAATAAATCTGCAAATTCTCACTTACATCAGTATGAGCGAGAATATCAATTATCTTCACATACTTATGCGGCTGATCCGTTGCATTAATAAACTGTGTCGGAACAACTACACTTATAGTTCGTTTATCTTTATTTTTTGCAGGATATTTATCCTTACTACTTCTTTTGGATATTTCCCATTGTGCAATCACAATCTGTTGCTGATTGAAAGGAGGATAAAACTGAGGTGTTTTTGCAGTAGCAGACGTTGAAATGTAATTTAATTTTAGGAGGAATTAATGAACGACGATCCGATTTTCTTAAGAATTCTTGATTTAATGGAAAAACAGAGAAAGGGCAATAAAGATATCTCAAAAGCTCTCGGATTAGCGAGCGGAACTTTCTCTCAGTGGAAGCATGACAGTAAACGCAGGTCATATTTATCATGTATTGATGAGATAGCTGACTATTTAGGAACAACTCCAACATATTTATTACGGGGAAGTATTGAGGAAGAAGATTCTTCAGAACAAGAAATGAATATATTAAAGATGTATAGAAAATTAAGTCATGAGAAAAAAGATTGCATAAATAATATTTTAAGAATTTTTAGTAACGAAATATGATAGAATAAAAAATATTTTATAAGGAGCGGTAAAAATAGAAAATTTAATAGCTGGAGGAATAACAGACCCATTATCGGAAAGAGCATTAAAGCATGCTGAACTTTAATTATGAAGAGATTCGTAAAAACAATACAGACGTTAAGAAAATCTCTGAAAATACTGGATTTACATATGACCAAATACTTCTTGTAAAGAATTATTTATTCATGGACGTTCACAGACTCGGTGATACTGAACAAAGATTTAACGCAAGCTTTGAGATTGCCGAGTCGTGGGGACGCTTGGCGTTTGATCCAGATAACATTAAGCATCACGACTTAACATTACTTCATCATAAGCTTATGGAAATGCGGCTGGTCAACGAAGGATTAGAACAGGACGAAGCGCATTTAATAACTTCGCGTAAATATAATTATGCATTAGAATGTTTCGAGTTTTATGAAGGACTTAGAACTAAGAGTACTAAGAATCTGATTAGTGGCGGAATTACGCTTCTACAAGGGAATACGCATTAAATGTGGTTAAGGTTGAAAATATTATCAGAGATTGCAATAGAATCTCAATGGATTGTTACGAAGAAGGCAATGAAGAACGTGTCCATCATGTCATTTTTGACGTGAGGACGCTAGAGATAATGAATGGACTCCAAAACAATATTTATATTCGGCAAGGTATTGCAAAAATCTGGAATTATGTCAGAAAAGGTTTAGAACTTCCTGAGAGAACCGTGTCATATTGGTATTAAGCACAGGCGCACGAATCGGACAGGTTCGGTGCGCCGTTACACTCTGACAGGGCTACTCGTTATCTTCAAAATGATGATGTCCCCGAAATGTTCTGAATATATATTAGTGTATAATATAAAAACAATTATAGAATGGAGGAGAGATGTTTTGCTTAAAGAAATTCGAATTGCTGGTTTTAGGCAATATCAGGATTTTTCTCTTTCCGATTTTAGTAAAATAAATTTTATAGCAGGGAGAAATAATACGGGAAAGACTACTATTTTGGAAGCAATATTTACATGGGGTAGTGGCTTCAATATTTTGCCTATCGTAGAAGCTATAGCACCGAGAGTAAGATATGGTTTTATGTCGCAACATCCTTATTGGTTGCTTGAAGAAATATTGACGATGTTATTCGACAAAAAATCATCTAGCATGGAAATGTTTTTTGGAGGAAGATGGGATAAAGAGAAAATGGTGTTCTTTAATCACTGTATCCGTCCTAGTGATTTATTGAAATTTTATGACCCGTATTATAGAGATAGGACAGATTTTGTGACTGTTAGCCAAGCATCTTGCCATCTTCTATTGCTCCAAGAACATTCTTGAGGAAATCTTCAGGAACAAGCGCGGATTCAAAATCTCCCTGATAACCGCTGTTTGAAGTCGTAACGTAATACTGCTGGCCATCAGCCCAGAATATGCTCTGATCACCTTGCGCGTCGAGAGAAAGTGATACAGCACCAGGCCACGCTACCGGCGTTTCATATGTAGCCGTGCCATCTGAGGCTATTGTTGCGATTGCGTAATGGACGTTCTTCAAGTCATACTTAACTTTATTCGCTGTGTTAGACATAATAGGTATAAATCCTCCTTAAAAATCTTTTTAGTTGTTGCTACTACCGCTGATAACTACTGCCATTGTTACTGATGATTATTTGATTATTGCTTTTGTTAGTCATTGCTTTCACCAGCAGTAGTCAAGACGATTTCCGTTATATAGAGAACTTCGTAAAGTTTCTCTTCCGGAAGCCACACTTCGGTCTTCTCATAAAAAAGCTCATAATTATCAAAAATAACCTCCAGCCTAGCTTCTAACTCCGGCTGCTTTAATTCGGTATATAGCTCGACATTCAGTTCATCGATTCTCTGATATACCTTGCCGTCAGCAGAAAAATTATTGGATTTCGGAAACAGGAAAATCACAAATGGCGGAGCAGGAGCTTCGCCTTCAATAAAATGATCATAAGCCAGAGGAAGTTCTGTCTTCCGCAACATTGATACTACTTCATCGTAAGTCAAGTGCTATCCCCCTTGCTTTTTTTTCTAAAGAGCCGCGTTTATCTCAGATTCAAGCTGCTTAATCCCTTTCTCTTCAGCAGGCTTGATATGCGGTTTCCCGTTTACCCTGCCGCCTCCACGTTTAGCGTGGCCATTCTCCAAAAGATGGGCAAGCATATATCTTTTAGGACTGTGAACAACAAGTTCGATACTCGTTCCCGTTTCAGAAATCTTTTTAATTACCCATGATTCCGCATATCTGCCGGTCTTGCGTGGCGCATGAGCTTTGATTTCATCTTTTACAGTCTGGCCGGCTCTCTTGACTGCTTTCTTAAGTTCATCAGAGGCTAAGTTCTTGTAATCTTCAAGATGTTGCACAATAGCCTTAGCCATCTCATCAATGCTTACTGTACTTGTTGAACTCATAATGGTTCTTGCCTACTCTCTACGGCCTGCCTGTCCTGCCTTATCTCCCTTCGGCATGTGAACTTTATTGATTGGTTCTGGTAATTCATCATGTCGATTGAGATGATGTTGTAAGCCTCGCCGTTGAATAGAATGCGGTAGTTGTTTGAAGTCACAGCCGTTAACTCTGGACAATATCTTGTTTCAAAAGTGATTGAGCGGTTTTCATACGTCACTTCATCACCGGTTTCCTGAGCCGAGTAAGTATTGGCGTAGTCAAAGCAAAGGAAATAATCTCTCCATGTGTTGATATGATTTTGATACTTATCAACAACGGCTTCGCTCTTCTGGAATGTGATGCGGACATTCTTTCTGGCAATTCTTGCTGTGTCTCTCAAAGCACTCCCTCCCGAACTGACGCGAGAATATCCCGAAGCGTCAGGCTTAAATCATGGTGGTCGGCTTCCTCCCTGTGTTCATAGAGGTAGCCCAGAGTGAAGAGAACAGCAACACGGAGCAAATCCTTAATTTGCAAAATCTCGGCATGGCTTTTATCTTCAGAACGGATTGTCAGGCCACCAATTGAATCGGCTGAGTAATCACAGATTGCGTTCCATTCCTCGGCTGAAAATCTCGCAATATTTGAACACAGGGCTTCCGCTGAGGCAAGCAGATTAAGGATATTCTTATCATCGTAATACGAGTCAACACGCAAATATAATCTCGCGTCTTCTAATGAAACCAAATAGCCGACCTCCTCTCACATAAAATGAGGAGACAGCCTAAACTGCTCCCCCAACCAAGTGATTTCAAACTATCCGTTGCTGCCTGTCTCAACAATCTGAATACCGATTTCAGTATCCTCATAGCCGGGATATGAAAGCGTGAACTTCTGGCCACCTTCAGCAAGGACTTTCTCAGCCTTGATGTAAAGGACGAACTGTCCAGCCGTTGTGAGACCAACGCTCTGAGCCTCTGAAATATCACCCTCATTAAGCGTTACCTTTGCCGTGCCGTCATCGAAAACGAGACCTTCAACACTCGAAAGGCCGGTTGACACGCCGAATCCTATCCACTTATGCACACCCCAATATTCACCGTGATCACAATCGAGAAGTTCTGAAACTTTCGGGACAGACACAGTGATAACACCGTCAGCATATGTAATCGTAGCCGCCGCTGAATTTGTCGCTGTGTTTGCTACCGGTGGAGTGCATGATGTAACGCCGATTGTGAAGGCATCGCCCATCATCAATTTAGCTTTCTTCAAGGCAAGTATTAAATCTGCCACACTTGCCGAAGACGCTAAGTTCTCTGCTTTAGGGAAGCCCTTCAGCTTGCCGTCGTTCTTTAACTCTAAAATCCCGCCAATGACCATTCTGTTGCCTTCATCGGTCGAGTAGTTCTTACCAACATGATAATTATCAGACATATTTACATCTCCTTGGAAAAATGGAAATACAGATCCAAAACACAGAAAGAAAAGTAAGGACTGTGTATAAAAAAAGTTTTTGATGGTGAACACAGCCCTACTTACAAGTTAAAACTAAAAATTAGTGTAAGTCCGTCCGGTGAGGGGCTCTACTATCCGTTAGGCTCTTCAGCGGGAGTGCCGGCTAACTTGAGATATTTGACAGCTTCCGGAAGAATAAGCTTGCCGTCAACACGCTGCGTTGTCATGAATCCTAGCTGATCTGTTATTGCATAAAGCTCATTGAGTCTCTTGAAGGTACGGCTGGAACGGTCAGCGATCCAGTAATGACTCATATCGCCGAAGGCTAAGACCTTCTGACCAGCGGCAACTCTGGGCATATATCCGGAAGTGTAGATCGGGCGGCCGAGAATTGTGTCAGGCTTGCCGATATCAAGTGCTGATAGTGATAGGTAATCCTCTGATATTATCTCTGGATTTTCCCCCACTTCACACCGTGCATGAGACTTTCGTACTCACACGGCGTTCTATCGAATAGGTTTAGACCTATCCGACTAAAGCCCATTCCTCTGCATTTATTACAAATGCTTCATTGGTTCGAGCTTAGCTTTTCAGCAAGGGTTCAACAGCTTATTTTCTTCGTCTGCTTATTACAAAATGTAATCCCTTACCTTTCCTTGTTCCGATAGTTTTATCTGTTCATATACATTTAGGTGCTTACTCTGAGCCTGCCAGCTTGATTGCGCCTGTAACGCAATACGGTCTTTCATAGGAAACATTTTTACTTAACCGCACTGACTACCGATTAGGTATTAGAGCCTTTCGACCCCACCATCTTATAGACCCGTACATTCGCAAGTTCGTCAGCCCTCTGATTGGGCATTCTCACCATGTGTATTTTATAGACCCCCGACGTGTCATTTGCATATTCAACCTCTGGAATACTTTCGACAGCAAATGCTGTTACGGTAAACTTTCGCCGGCTTCACCGAGCTTCACACGTCTTGACTTTCGTCTTATGACGCATGTCGGAGTATTAGGGAGGTGTTTCAGGATGTTACCCCTTCATTCCACCATTCAAACTATCAGTTCACACTGTTAGTGTGGCTAACCTTTTCAGTTAGCAACAAGTCGCACGTTTCCAGATATAATTGCTCTGACCGTCTTTGAGCATCATAAGCTGAAGGAGTAACTCCTCGTTGCAAAGGAACGCGGCCTTGGAACGGTACGGAGACTTGAGGCTGTAATAGAGCTTGAAGATATCGTCGAAGGATACAGCGGTCTCGGAATCAGCCGTAGTGCCTAACTGCGCCCCAGTGGTATTATGAAGAAGACCAGAGGGCTGCTTATCACCAGTGCCGACAATAAACGCCTTCTCTTCAGTGCGGCCCATAGCCTTGCCGAAACGGTCAGCGATATAGCTTGCAATATCGAACGCGGAGTCGTTTAACAACTCATTGCTTACACGGATAAGAGTACCCATCTTATAAGCATTGAGCGTAGCCTGCGCGAACTTTGTGGTTCCTTCCGGGATCTCTTCGCCTTCATCAATCCAGGAAGCCTCAAGAGTGTCATTAGCGATCGGAATCTTACGCGTACCAGAGCTGGTGCGGATAACGTGTGCCATCTGGCGGAAGATATTGTTCTCCTCCAAGCCCTGAATTAATTTGCGCTCAAACTCGGCTGGAACAGTGAATCCGCCCTCATCGTCCTTACCAACGGAAAGAGCGTTGTGAACTTCAAGAGTGTGAACATCGCCGCGCATTGCGTCCCAGAAGGCATTGTTATACTCTTCTGTAGCCGTGGGCTTTACCTTATCCTTGCGAGCCATAGGCTTCATCTGGACAGGGGTAGTGGTCGGAGCGGCAAACTGTGCGTCAATCTCCATCTGATCTTCAAGGCGTTTA
>CALAUZ010000322.1 GCA_937892105.1 uncultured Fretibacterium sp.
TCCTCTTACACAGTTCATTGTACAGTCTCTCTCATACACACTTTACTTGACAGACCCTCAAGCAAATCATTGCTTATCTTGAGTTTTTACTGGCTGTCTTCTTTCATCGTGCTAACATCCTGTACTTTTCCTTTTTACACACTTCATTGTACAGTCTCAACTGATGCCTTCTTCGCTACCTTCCTCTTGTCCCTCTTCCATGTATTCTTCTCTGAGGTATTCCCTCTCTTTTTTCTCATCATATTCTGTGAGAAACATTCCTTTCACCTCCGCTTTATGTGCCAGCAAAAATTTCTTTAGTGTAAAATCCTCCGACATATTGGCAATCGCAATATCCACTGCCCTCTCCAAGCTGCCCATAGTATTCTGGTTTGTCCTAACAGCCTCGACAAACCACGCATATTCCCATATTCCATTATGGGGTTGCAAGCCTCCATTAAAGCCCTGTTCCTGCCGTAATTGATGTTCAACATTCTGACTCTGACTTCAATATCCCCGTCATCAGAATCATACGCATCGCTCAGCTTCAATACCCTCTCTTCGGGCTGGTCATCAGTACCGTTGTAGAAGCATATGCACTTTGGCTTCGGAAGCCTTTGAAGTTTGCTACTGAACCTGCGGAATTTGCCGCTGGTAACATACTTCTCGCAAACATGCGCGGCATATATGAATAACCGTATTGGCAGATTAGGATTAAAACTTGACTGATGCTCCCAGAAACCCATCGTCATCGCACACAATATGATGAATGATACATCGTTTTTCATGCCCCATCAGTTTCACGAACGAGCGAGTAGCTTCTGACATGCTGAGTGAGAATTTCCCATTTCGGTGATTGAGAGGATAAGCCAGCTCTCTGAAGACGCAATCAGGGCAATCACTGAACGTCTCGGAATATCCGTAGCTTAGTCCGAAAAATTATCACTCTGGTGAAACACTGCCGGAGGGAATATTTATACTCTGCTTCCCTTAGTCCCCAACAATAAGTTTTCCCATACGCAAAATATCTGAAACCATACCCTACAGCTTGACGAGGAAATACACTGCAAATATACTTTTACAAAATTTTAATTGCAGTGAGGTATTATTATCAGGTGCTAAAAAACAAGCCCGCAAGAAAATTACGACAAGACAGGCTCTCGAAGATAATAGCCGAAAATCCCTTGATTACGGACAACGAATTAGCTTCCCGGCTTAATGTCAGCGTTTCAACAGTGAGACTTGACCGCACCCTGATGGGAGTTCCTGAGCTTCGCGAACGCATACGAGCAATGGCTCAGGACGCAATGAGCAGGCTGCAATCCCTCAGTCCCGGAGAAGTCATTGGCGACCTACTAGAACTTGAGCCGGACAAATGGGCACTCTCTGTCCTCCGTACCGCTAAGGATATGGCGTTCAGGTTCACAGACATAGTAAGCGATAATTACGTCTATGCTCAGGCTGGTTCCATCGCTGTTGCCGTAATCAATGCCGCAAAGGTCATAATCGGTTCAATGCGCGGAGAATACAAGGGTCATGCCCACATTGGCGACATATTAATCGCAAGGGCAAAAGTAGGCGTAAATCATGAGGGCAAAAAAATAGTCAGCGTTCGCACAAGAGCCGGAGACAAAGAAATATTCGTTGGAAGGTTCATTGTTGAAATACTCGAACAGGAGGCAGGTGAATAAATTGGGCGGAAGAATAACAATAGCACTTGACGCTATGGGAGGAGATAACGCTCCAGGCGAAATTTGCAGGGGAGCATCAGAAGCCTGCAAAAAATACGAAGACATAGAGATTATCCTCACAGGAGACACTGAACGCATAAAATCCTGTCTTGAGCCTCACCCAAGAATACACGTCGAACACGCAGCGGAAATCATCGACCCAGATGAACACCCCGCAAACGCCATTCGCAAAAAGAAAGACTCAAGTCTCCGTGTCGCTATGGAGATGGTAAGGCGGGGAGACGCACAGGGCTGCATAAGTGCCGGAAGTACAGGGGCAATCGTTGCAGGCGGAGTTCTTGTTGTCGGACGCATTGAGGGTATTGACCGCCCTGCTTTGGGAATACCTGTCCCGTCAGTAGAGAAGCCGTCATTCATGCTCGATGTCGGCGCAACGGTAAGGTGCAAGCCTGAAAACTTGTTGCAGTTCGCGTTGATGGGCAGTGTATATTCCCGCAAAATAATGAGTGTCTCTGACCCTGAAGTCAAATTGCTCTCAAACGGAAGCGAGGATATTAAGGGTGATGATACCGTACTTTCAGCCAGAGAGTTAATCAGCGGAAAAAGTACCCTTAATTTCGGCGGCTACATCGAAGGTAATGAAGTAGTCTTCGGGAAAGCTGATGTTATAGTTTGCGATGGCTTCAACGGTAATATTGCACTCAAACTCGCTGAGGGAATTATGCAGGGCTTGAAGTCATTGCTGACTGACGAGGTTAAAGGCTCATTTACGGCAAAGGCAGGTCTGTTATTGCTGTCCCCTGTGGTGAAGAAGCTGTGGTCTCGCTTCAATTACGAGAAATACGGCGGTACCCCGCTGCTTGGCGTTAAAGGCGCAGTCCTCAAGGCACACGGACGCTCAAAATCTCCTGCCATAGTAAGCGCAATATCAGCGGCAAGAAAATTCATCGCTGAGGACGGAACAGCACAGATAAACCGTGAAATATAAAGAGGTGAAAAAATGTTACTGAGAGAAGATAACCGCATATGCAAGTTATTAGGTACGGAATATCCAATAATACAGGGAGGAATGGCATGGGTTGCAAACGCTGAATTAGCCTCAGCCGTAAGCAATGCCGGAGGTTTAGGAATAATAGCCGCCGCCAATACACCGCCTGAAATTCTCGAACAGGAAATACTGAAGGCCAAATCCCTTCTCAAACCTGGAAAACCTTTCGGGCTTAATATTATGCTCATGTCCCCGACAGCAGAAAGTGCGCTTGAAGTTGCAGTGAAGCACAAAGTTCCCGTAGTAACAACAGGAGCAGGAAGTCCAGGAAAATTCCTCGAACGCCTGAAGCCATTAGGGACAATCGTAATTCCCGTTGTAGCTTCTGTTACACAGGCCAGAAGGGTCGAGAAGCAGGGTGCTGACGCTGTAATCGCTGAAGGCATGGAAGCTGGCGGACATATTGGCGAACTCACAACTATGGTGCTTACCCCCCAGATTTCGCAGGCCGTCAAGATACCTGTCGTATGTGCAGGCGGCATTGCTGACGGAAGGGGAGTTGTTGCTGCGTTTGCTTTGGGTGCTGAAGGCGTGCAGGTTGGTACGCGTTTTATATGCTGCGATGAATGCACTGTTCACCCCAACTACAAGAAGGCAGTCGTTGACGCAAGGGACAGAAGTACAGCCATCACTGGACAGAGTTTAGGCCACCCCGTAAGATGTCTGCGCAATAAGCTGACGGCAGAATTTGAGCGTCTTGAAGCTGAACGCGCACCGGCTTCGGAGATTGAGGCACTTGGTACAGGCAAGTTAAGGGCGGCAGTTGTTGACGGCGATACCGACTGGGGGTCTCTGATGTCAGGACAGAGCGCGGCGATGGTCAACGATATTCTTCCGGCAAAAACGATTATAGAGAATATGTTTAGTGATGCTGAGAGGATTTTGCAGAATATAGGCAGGGTGAAAGAATGAGTTACGCATTAGTTTTTCCTGGACAAGGCTCGCAGTCTGTAGGAATGGGACGCGAAATTTACGAGGCTTTCCCCTGCGCAAAAGATGTTTTTGACGAGGCAGATGACGCATTATCATCACACCTTTCACGCTTAATCTTTGAGGGGCCTGAAGGCGAACTCACACTCACTAAGAACGCACAGCCCGCAATTATGACGGTCAGCATTGCCGCATTGAGGGTACTGTCTGAGGCAATGGGTGCGGAAATTAATCCCGTATGTATGGCTGGACACAGCTTGGGCGAATACACGGCATTGTGCGCGTCAGGCGTAATCTCATTCAGGGACGCAGTAAACCTCGTTCACAAACGCGGTGGGTTCATGCAGGAAGCTGTACCCGAAGGTATGGGAGGAATGGCCGCTCTCATAGGTGCAAGCCATGAGGACGCGGAGAAGCTGTGCGAGAGTGCCGCCCCTGATGGCGAAGTAAGCCCGGCAAACTTCAACTGTCCAGGCCAGGTCGTAATCTCTGGAATGAGTGAGTACATCGACAACGCAATCTCAAACGCAAAAACTTTCGGGATAAAACGTGCCGTTAAGCTGAGTGTCAGTGCGCCTTTCCACAGCCGTTACATGAAGCCTGCCGCAGAAAAATTGCGCGCAGAGTTCGCAAAAATTTCGTGGAATGAGGCAAAGTGTGATATCATCGCAAATGTCAGCGCAAAGCCCGTGAAATCTCCGGCAGAAATTCAGGACAGTCTTTACGCTCAGACGTTCAGCCCTGTTCTGTGGGAAAACTCGGTTGCATACATGGCCGATACTCTTGGGATTAACGCGTATTACGAGCTTGGGCCTGGTGAGGTACTTTCGGGTCTCATAAAGAAGTGCAGGAAGGGTTTTTCACCGGATTTATTCTCTGCCTGCACACCTGAGAAGCTCGAAACATTACGGACGAAAATGGAGGCATAAATTATGCTTGCACTCGTTACAGGAGCCGCAAAAGGCATTGGAAGGGCAATAACGCTTGAACTTGCGCGTAACGGTTTTGACGTTGCCGTAAACTATAATCACAGCGAGGAGGCCGCAAAGTCTCTCAGAGATGAGGCAGAAGGTCTCGGAGTTAAGGCAGAAATTTTCCGTGCTGATGTCAGCGTTCAGGAGGAAGCAGCGAAAATGTTTGCCGACATAAAAGCGTCAATGGGGCAGACCGTCAGTGTCCTCGTGAACAATGCAGGGATTACCCGTGATACACTGTTAATGCGAATGAAGCCCGAAGACTGGCTGGCCGTCATAAACACGAACCTTAACGCGGCATTCTATTGCACACAGCTTGCAGTTAAGGACATGGCAAAGGCACGTTACGGAAGGATAATCAGCATATCTTCAGTTGTTGGGCTTATTGGTAACGCAGGCCAGTGCAACTATTCCGCATCGAAGGCCGGGATAATAGGTTTCACGAAGTCCGTAGCAAGGGAGTATGCCGGCAGGGGCATAACAGCAAACGCGGTTGCGCCGGGTTTTATTGATACAGGAATGACTGATATACTAAAGCCTGAAGTCAAGGAAGCAATACTCAGGACTATACCCGTTGCAAGAATTGGGAAGCCTGAAGAAGTTGCAAAAGCAGTGTCATTCTTTGCAAGAGAGGAAAGCTCATACATCACTGGACAGGTTCTGGCAGTTGACGGTGGAATGACAATGGTTTAATGTATAAGCAATAAGAATTACCCCATGAGGGGAGGTGAAACAACATGACGAAAGAAGAAGTTGTAAAGAAACTCAAGGCTATAGTGTCAGACCGCTTAGACGTTGAGGAAGACCAGGTAACGCCCGAAAAATCATTCGTGGAGGATCTTGGTGCAGACTCGCTTGACATTGTTGAACTCATCATGGGAATCGAGGAAGAGTTCGACATAGAGATACCTGACGAGGACGCGGAGAAGCTCACGTCAGTAGGCGAGGCAATGAATTACACGCTTGGCAAAATCGGCGTGGAGGAGTAATCAGGCTTTCATTATTACAGGCCGTTCAACGGGGGAAGGACTGTTTATCGGTTCTGTCCCCTGTTTCATATATATCAGGAGCGTGAATTTACTTGACAGAAAACAAGAAACGCAGAGTAGTAGTAACAGGATTAGGCCCAATAAGCCCCATAGCTTTCGGAAAGAAAGATTACTGGCAGGCACTTCATGACGGCAAAAACGGAATATCCAGCATAACGACTTTCGATTTGGGAGACTGCCCCGTAACATTCGGTGCAGAGATTAAGGACTTCGATCCTTCAGCATACATGCCAGGAAAAGAGGCGAAACGTTCAGACCGCGCAATACAATTCGCTGTTGCTGCGGCAAAACTCGCTGTTGAGGACTCTGGTCTTGATGTTAAGAGCGTTGACCCATACAGGCTGGGAGTGTACATCGGCACTGGCCAGGGCGGAATAGAGACATCGTTCAACAACTTCCATACAATGCTCGAAAAAGGCTCAAAGCGTGTCAGCCCCTACTTTATCCCAATGATGATCAGCAACATGTCTACCGCTTACGTCGCAATAGTTCTCGGCGCAAAAGGCCCGAATTTATGCGTTGTTAC
>CALAUZ010000323.1 GCA_937892105.1 uncultured Fretibacterium sp.
AGTTATATTCAGTCAATATCACAAAACACATAATCAGGCAGTCTTTGACGCTTACACCCCTGAAATGAAAAAAGCACGTCATGCCCATATAGTTACAGGACTCCCGGATACATACGGACGCGGGAGAATTGTCGGAGATTACAGGCGCGTAGCTTTGTACGGAATTGACTTTCTGATTAAAAAGAAACAGGAAGATTTTGCTAACTGCGGAAGCGGTACTATGCTTGACGACGTTATTCGCCAGCGTGAAGAGATCACAGAACAGATTCGCGCCCTCGAAGGCATGAAGCAAATGGCCGCAGTTTACGGTTTCGACATCTCAAAACCTGCCATGAATGCAAGAGAAGCTGTACAGTGGCTTTACTTCGGCTATCTCGCAGCAATAAAAACTCAGAACGGAGCAGCAATGAGCGTCGGCAGAATTTCAACGTTCCTTGATATTTATATTGAAAGAGATTTTAAGGAAGGTACACTCACTGAAAGCGAAGCTCAGGAATTAATAGATCATATCGTAATGAAATTCAGAATGGTCAAGTTTGCCCGTGTTCCATCGTATAACCAGCTTTTCTCCGGAGATCCTATATGGGCAACTCTTGAAATGGCCGGTAAAAGTATGGACGGAAGGCACATGGTAACAAAAAATGATTTCCGATTCCTTCATACTTTAGAAAATATGGGACCTTCGCCCGAACCGAATTTAACTATTCTGTACTGTTCATCACTTCCTGAACCGTTCAGGCTTTATGCAGCGAAAATTTCAATTAATACAAGTTCAGTCCAGTATGAAAATGATGACGTTATGCGTCCGATATGGCGGGATGATTACTCAATATGCTGCTGTGTATCTGCGACTGAGACAGGAAAAGAAATGCAGTTCTTCGGTGCAAGGGCAAATCTTGCTAAATGTCTGCTTTATGCTATTAACGGAGGCGTTGACGTAAAGACTCACGAGCAGATAGGGCCGGAATATCCCAGAATAACATCTGAATATCTTGACTATGACGAAGTAATGCACAGATTTGATCAGATGATGGAATGGCTGGCAGGCCTGTACGTTAATATTCTGAATCTGATTCACTACATGCACGATAAATATTATTATGAGGCCGCAGAAATGGCTTTAATTGATACTGATGTGCGCAGGACTTTCGCAACAGGCATAGCAGGATTTTCTCATGTCGTTGATTCTCTGTCCGCAATAAAATATGCAAAAGTAAAGCCTATACGTGATGAATTAGGTCTTGCAGTAGATTTCGAGACTGAAGGAGATTTCCCCAAGTACGGCAACGATGACGACAGGGCAGATGAAATTGCTGTATGGCTCCTGAAGACTTTTATGACGAAAATAAAAAAGTATCACACTTACAGAAATTCTGAAGCTACAACTTCGATTTTAACGATTACTTCAAATGTCGTTTACGGTAAGGCTACAGGCGCAACTCCTGACGGCCGCAAAGCATATACGCCGTTTGCTCCAGGAGGAAATCCTTCATACGGTGCAGAACTTAACGGACTCTTAGCTTCTTTGAATTCAGTCGCTAAATTGCCGTATGAGTACGCTCTTGACGGAATTTCAAACACTCAGACTATAAGCCCTACTGCTCTGGGTCATAATCTTGACGAACAAAAAGAAACTCTAGTAAGCGCAATGGACGGATATTTTGACAAGGGAGCACATCACCTTAACGTCAATGTTTTCGGAACTGAGAAATTAATTGACTGTATGGAACATCCAGAAAAACCTGAATACGCTAATTTTACTATCAGGGTATCAGGGTACGCAGTAAAATTTATAAGTCTCACGAAGGAACAGCAGCTTGATGTTATTGCACGTACATGCCATAAGCGTATGTAAGTAAGTATGTAAAGTAAATATGCTAAAAGGATTCGTTCACTCGATAGAATCATTTGGGGCTGTTGACGGACCGGGAATACGTTTCTTAATTTTTCTCAAGGGCTGTAATATGCGCTGTAAATATTGTCATAATGCCGATACATGGTCTACAGACGGAGCAGAAATTTTTGACTCTGATACCCTCTTAGACCGTGCTGAACGTTACAGACCTTACTGGAAAAACAAAGGCGGTATTACAGTAAGCGGGGGCGAACCGCTCTTACAGATTGATTTTCTGACTGAACTCTTCAGAAAAGCAAATGAACGTAATATAAATACTGTCCTCGATACAGCCGCACAGCCTTTCACGAGGGACGATCCTTTTTTTGAAAAATTCCAGGAGCTTATGAAATATACAGATTTAATTCTGCTTGATATTAAACACATAAATTCTAATAAACATAAAGAACTCACGGGGTTTAGCAATGAAAATATTTTAGATGCCGCTAAATATTTATCTAAAATAAAAAAGCCCGTCTGGATAAGATATGTTTTAGTCCCCAAAGTTACAGATAATTATGATGATTTAAGACTAACCAGAGAATTTATAGATACCCTTGAGAACGTTCAAAAAGTTGAAGTCCTGCCTTATCACACATTAGGTGCTGAAAAATGGCAGAAACTAGGCTTTGAATATCCTCTGAAGGGCATTGAAGCTCCTGCTGAAGAAAATATAAGAAATGCTAAAAAAATCTTAGGAGATGATATTTGATGAACAGCAAAGATACAGTGATATTTCTGGCAAGTTTTGGAACCAGTATCCTGCGTGCTGCCGAAGAAAGTTACGATAAAATTCAGGCTGAACTCGAAGAGGCTACGGGACTCAGAGTAATGCAGGTTTTCACGGATAATGATACTGCAAAGGCAGTCAACGGAATTAACGGCAAAAAGATTTACACGGTCGAAGCAGCTATTCAAGAGTCCATCGTTCAGAAATATTCAGAAGCAATCGCTGTACCGGTTTTCTTTGCAGAAGGCGAACTTTATAACAGCCTCAGGAGTCGTCTTGATTTTTACAGGGAAACTATCGACATCAGAATGACAAACGCAGTCATGTACAGCCCTAAATCATGCGATGAAGTTGCTGACATAATGATTCAAATTATTCAGCCTAATTCTGACAGTGAATATATTCTCGTAGGACATGAGGCTTCTGCTTATAATTACAAAGGCTATGATCTGCTCGGTGAAAAACTCCATGAGAAAGGGCATCACAACATGGAAGTTATAAAACTCAGCGACAGGGACAGCGTAGGGCAGGCCGTTGCACATCTCAAAGAGAGACAGGCTGTCATAAGAGATGCTCAAGTTGAAATAGTGCCTCTTGTCGTGGCATGGGGTGATTATATGGCCGGAGAACTCTATAACTCTGATAACTCCTTTATGTGGCAGCTCAGAAAAGCAGGTTATCGAACTGTTTTCACCGGTAAGGGTCTTGGAGAATACGAAGAGTTCAGGAAAATATATATCAAGAGATTTAATGATCTCGTAAAAGTCTAATTGCCATTAATGAAACTATGCACTCTCCCACGTTATGCGAGAGAGTGTTATTTTTTTTTTACTCAATCCATCATAGCTGCTGTAAAAATTCTGTATCCGCAGGCATTAATTATTTTAGTTCCTGCCTCGTGTGAAAATTCTTTTTGAATCCTCCCGTATGAAGCGTGAATATGTCCATGCAGCATATATTTTGGCTTATACTTCATGATTATTTTGTTAAATATTTTGAAGCCTTTATGTGCCAGGTCATCAAGATCTCCGTAACCCATAGCAGGCGCATGAGTTACAAGAATATCAAAACCTCCCTTGAGCCAGACTGCGGGCAGGATCTTCCAGAATCTGCGGGTCATTTCTCCTTCGGTGTACATATTATTTTTATCCTGACGATAGCGCATTGATCCTCCAAGTCCCAGAAATCTTACTCCGTTATATTCATATAATCTGCCGTCAATACAAATACCCCCTTCAGGCTTGTCCTCGTCATGATTCCCCAAGACGTACAGAAGGGGAGCATTAATCATTGTTACAAGGAATTCGAGATAATCTTTTCTTAAATCACCGCATGAGATTACAAGGTCAATATTATTTGCTGTTTCTTTTATTCTTTCACTCCATAAAATATTGCTTTCTTCATCAGAGACGGCAAGAATATTCATATCATTCCTCCCTCAGGAGCTGGTTACGGTATACGCCCGCTGTAGGAATCAGCATCTTAAGTTCAAACCAGCTGTCATTAACAGCTATATTAAGCATTCCATGATACTTTTCCAAAGTGTACCTTATACTCTTTAGCCCAAAGCCATGATTTCCCTTGTCAGCCTTGGTGGTAACAGGAGATCGGAAGAGCACACG
>CALAUZ010000324.1 GCA_937892105.1 uncultured Fretibacterium sp.
CAAACGGATTGGGCTTCATGTTCTCAAGGATTGATGATATGTTCAGCGATATTGCAGGAAAACTTGCGGCAACCCCGATTTATGAGGAGGTTGAAGACGCGAAATATGTTGATTACGCGCAGGGCAATCCTATTGCAACCACTGCTGTAATAACTGGTGTCCATACCGCACGTATGCCGACGATTGAGGAACTTGAAGCAATTATACGGTACGGGAAATCGCTTGACGGTTACAATATCGATGATACAGACCAAAAGAAAGACAGTCTTCCCGAAGAATTTATAGGTTACATTTCGTCAATAAGTCAGCAAAAGTTAGTATAGATTAATCAGACATTCTATCGATATGGTTAAAGAAAGTCAGTAATATAATTCTCCATGTCGTGAGGGAAAAAGAAACCTTCACAGAAAACATAAAAGGAGAATGATTTACAATGGCAAGAGAGAGATTTTACCCTATGATGAGAATGATGGATCCTGAAAGCATACTTGACACATTCACGAGAGGATTTACAGACCCATTCTTCACAGAGGCATTCCCAGAGTTCGGCGCAAAGGTTGATACATACAGGAAGGACGGAAAAATTTTCGTTGAGGCAGAACTTCCAGGAATTACCCCCGATGATGTAGAACTTCACGTTTATTCCGACCGCCTTACACTTTCCGCCGAGAAAAAATCCGAGACCAAAGAGGGTGGAGACGGAAAAAGCTACTTCCGCAGCGAGAGACGTTACGGGAAAGTCGAGAGGGTTGTGTCCTTCCCTGTTGAGGCTGACCCTGAGAGCGCAGAAGCCATCTTCAAAAATGGAGTTCTAACGGTGAAAGTCGCCGAGCAAAGACAGGATAAAGCCCATAAGAAAGTCAGCATAACCGCAGAAGCATAACACCTCCCATTAATTCCCCCTGACTTTAAGGGAATACCGTTCGCCGGTAAGTGTAAATTTTGGCCGCAGTCTGAAACACAATGGCTGCGGTTTTTTTGCGCGTTGACAACAGTGTGATAGTATTATTCCCATCATGATAGACATAAAGAATTTATCCCTCTCATTCGGAGAAAAAATCATATTCAGCAATCTCAGCCTTCAGATAACCGACAATGCAAGGCTCGGTATCGTCGGCCCTAACGGTGCAGGCAAAACAACCCTCCTGCGTGTTCTGACAGGACAGATTGAACCAGACAGCGGAACTATAGGACGTTCAAAGGGACTGACAACAGGATATTTGCCGCAAGACCTTGTTGAACTTGAGGCCGTCCCACTCATGCAGTACCTCAAGGATAGGGCTGGAATATCTGGCATTGAGGCGAAACTCAGAGCTGTTGAGGAGGAATTGTCGCACTCGCAGGGAAATCATGAGGCTTTGTTGCTGGAACATTCACGGCTTGAACGAAGGTTTGAGGATTTTGGGGGATTTGCTTTCGAGGCTATGGCGATGAAGGTTCTTCACGGTCTCGGCTTCAGAAAGGGTGAGGAGGCCAAAAACTGTCAGGATTTCTCCGGCGGCTGGAAAATGCGTATTGCTATGGCCGCGTTATTGTTGTCGTCTCCCGATGTATTGTTCCTTGACGAGCCTACTAACCACCTTGACACTGAGAGTATGGAATGGCTTGAAGGCTGGCTCAGAACTTACAGTGGAGCCGTTGCCGCCGTTTCGCATGATACGCGCTTCCTTGAGAATTTCGCAGAGAATATCGCTGACCTCGAACACGGAGCAATAACGTTATACCCTTACAGTTACGATGAATACGCCGCCGCAAAAGAGCAGAACCGCGAACTTCTGGAGAAAGCATATACACGTCAGCAGGCAGAAATTCACAGGATAGAGTCATTCGTCAACCGTTTCCGTTACAAGGCAACGAAAGCAGCACAGGTTCAGAGCCGTATAAAGCAGCTTGAGAAGATAGAACGCATTGAACTCGCTCAAGGCAGCAAGTCCGTGAAAATCACAATCCCTGAAGCACCTCAAAGCGGCCATGAAGTTCTGAAAGTCTCCGGTCTGTCGAAATATTATGACGGTATGAAGGTATTTGAGGGAGCTGGCTTTGTCATTACAAGGGGTGAACGTGTCGCGCTTGTAGGTGTGAACGGTGCAGGAAAGTCAACGTTACTGCGTCTCCTGAGCCTCACGGAAGCTCCCACTTCAGGCATCATAAGGCTAGGCCATAACGTGAAATTGGCCTACTACTCTCAGGAAAGCGCGCAAAACATAATCTACTCCAATACCGTATGGGAAGAAGCACGTTCGGTATCGTCAAAGCTGAATGATGTTGAACGCCGTAACCTGCTTGGAGCGTTTCTGTTTTCGGGAGATGATATATATAAGCCTGCAAGCGTATTGTCAGGAGGAGAAAAAGCACGTTTGGCACTCTATAAACTCATGCTGGAGGAGACGAACTTCCTCATTCTTGACGAGCCGACAAATCATCTTGATGTTGATACCCGTGAAATTGTCGAACGCGCATTGCTGAAGTATCAGGGTACGTTATTGATTGTCTCACATGACAGGCATTTCCTGGACGCATTAGCCGAAAGGGTTTTAGAGATTAGGGACGGCAGATTGTACGATTATCCCGGCAATTATTCATGGTTTCTGGAGAAGAGGGAGGAGACTTTGCCCTCCGATGTTCAGGGAACGAAATCGCCCGCAAAGATAAAGCCTTCCAGACATGACGACAACACCCGCCTAATCCGCGAGACAAAGAAAGCCATATCTCAGGCCGAAAGGGATATAGCCGGTAATGAAGCCAGAATGCAGGAGATTGACGAAGCATTATGTGAGCAGGAGACCATGAGGGACGCGCAGAAGGTCAAAAGCCTCATGGCTGAACGCGCAGATATTGAACGAACACTGAAGGAATTATATTCTCGCTGGGAAGAAGAGAGCCTTAGACTTGAGGAATTGCAGCACTAACTTTTTCGCGGAACTTTCACAGTCATTACAGCACAGCAAAGACGCTGAAGTCTCACGCCTAATACTCGGCTGGCACGCAAGCTACATTCTCTCTGACGATTTACGCTGCGGTGTAGGCTTCGTCCCAGACTCACGCATTGAGCCTCACACCTCCCGTCCAATCCACACCCAATCACTTTTGGCCTCAACCTTGAAGGAACTCGCAGCCCTTTACGTCTCACCATTCCCGCAGGAATTTGCGGCGGCAAGTGCGGCATGTTCGCTTCTGGTTCCGTTCACTGAGAAAGGCGGTCAGTATCTCGATGCCGTGATGACATGTGCGAGAGGAGACAGGGTTGCAGTGTTGGGGTATGAGCGGGACTTAGTGCCGTTCATGAGGGATTGGGGCTGGCGTTCAGCATTCTTCGATGACAGGTACGCCGGAAGACAGGACTGTTTCCCGCAGGAAGAATTTTCCCGTGCAGTCCGCGAGGCTGAATGGGTATGGCTGTCTCCAGAGGCAATACGCGACAGATGGTTGTTGTCAACACAAAACATTCTGCGCGAGAAGAAGGGCTGTTTCCTTCAAGGGCCGGGCATTCCTGCAATCCCTGAAGCGTTTGCACGATTAGGGGTTACGCACCTCGTTGTTCCGCTGGGTGATGAGGCTGGGAAAATCGAGGCTCATATTTCGGCGGGAGGAAGCGCATGGCTGTGCGAGGCTCTGAGATGGAGAGTGTTTCAGTGGGACAAGTAAGGTTGTACAGTCAAACAGCGGATTTTTCGATGACACTGTGATATAATTCCAGCGTTGGGAAGTTGAGGGGCTTCCTGACAACGGTTAAGAACAAGATTACACGAGGGGAGGAAAATATAATGGCAAAAGCAGTAGTAGATCAGGACGTATGTGTAGGTTGCGAGTCATGCGTAGGAGCTTGCCCGGTTTCAGCTATTTCCGTTGACGGCGGCAAAGCAAAGGTAGACGCAGATACGTGCGTGGAGTGCGGAAGCTGTGTGTCAACTTGCCCGGTAAGCGCAATTTCACAGTAGTACTACAAACCATTAACTTAGCTTCAGAATTTATGGCTGGCAGGGAAAATTATCACCCTGTCAGTTTTTTTGCACACATATTTGCAGGAGGATTAACATTATGAAATTTACGCTCCCCCCAGACACTCCCAAAGGCCAGAAAGATGCCATAACCGCCAATGACAGCACAATAACCGTAGAAGCCGGAGCAGGTACAGGAAAAACATGGGTTCTGTCGGAACGTTATTTGCGATTATTGCTTGAGAATGATGAATTGCTGCCATCGGACATTCTCACGCTGACTTACACCGACGCTGCGGCAGGAGAGATGAAGGCTCGTATCGAGGCTAGAATACAGGAAGCCATGAAGGATTTTCCCAACAACGAACGCAGACAGGCAATTCTTGACGGCCTCAGTGATACATGGATTTCAACGATACATGCATTTGCAGGAAGGCTCATCAGGGAATCTGGATTGTCGCTGGACATTGACCCGCGTGCTTCGGTCATAACGGCTCATCAGGAGCAGGCATTCTGGGAGGATATCCGCAATGCCGCAGAGTTCGCCGGAATGGGCAGGCTTGCTCGGAATTACGCAGGCGGTGAACTTCTTAGCTGTGCGAAGTCTCTGGATAATGACGCGTACATGAGTGCGGCTGTCAGCAAATGGAATGCCGGAACTCTAAGCACATTCGCCAGAAAGACTGCGGAGCTTCATGCTTCATCGGGGCATTCATGGCAGGATATGCTGAAATGGTCGGGGAATGACGTTGAGCTTCTCACAAAATCGGCGGCAATCGTCAGGGATATTCTGCGTTCAGTGTGGCTAAATCTCTGGAAGGACTGGCAGAACGTCAGACTTCAGAACGTAAAGGCAGATGATGTTGCTGGCAATGCAATGAATAACTTTCTCGACACCATGAGGGCTGATCCTCCTGCTGATTATGACGGTCTGAAGAATTTTTATGATCGTCTTGTTACCGATGAAGGTATTGCGGGAAGAACGAGGGTATTCTCACAGCTAAAGGGTGTATTAGGCGGCGAAACATTCGGTGCGTGGCGTAAAAAACAAAAGGCCGGTATCATCTACAACATCATGCAGAGTTTCTATGCCCCCATCACTCCCCAAGAAGCTCAAATGCGCCGTACCCTCCTGAAATTCTGCGCTGTTTGTTGGGGAATGTGGGACATGATGAAAGCTAAACGTGGCTTGCTGTCATTCTCGGACATGATACTTCACGCAGGACGCACGATACAGCAGAAGGGAATACGCAGGACATTCAGGCATATTCTTGTCGATGAGTTTCAGGACACAGATCCATTGCAGTTTGCGATGATTGAGGCTCTGAAGGATTATGGGGAAGATACCGGACTGTTTGCTGTTGGAGACCCTAAGCAGTCAATCTACAAGTTCAGGTATGCAGATCCGGCACTTTTCGCGGAAGTAATAAGCCGTGAAGGCACGAAAAAGGTTAATCTCGATACTAGCTTCAGGACTAGGGCTTCTCTCCTGACACGCATAAACAGCATATTCTCCTCACTATGGCCTAACGGAATAAGCAGACAGAAATTAATGAAGGGCGTTAAGTATAATCCCTTAGACCCGGCCAACCCTGACATTGAGCGCGAATCCGGAACAATGCCGGACTTCAGGATATTTCTTGCAAGGAACGATGGCGGAGTTGAGGCAAGCAAGAGGCTTCTCGCGGAACATTTAGCCGCAAAAATATCATCATGGGTGGAAGGCGGCCTTACAGTCTGGGACAAAAAGGAAAAAATCATACGTGCTGTGAAATTCTCGGACTTCGCAATACTATCACGGCGCAGGGCATGTTTCCCCATACTTGAGGAGGTACTGGAGAAGTACGGCATACCTTCAGTGCAGGACAGAAGCAACGATTACTTCAATCGCGGCGAAATAGGCGATGTAGTCTGCATACTAAGGGCTGCAGCTGACATGAATGATGATTTTGCTGTAACAGGCTGGCTAATGTCCCCATTCTCAGGCGTTGACGAACATAACGCAATCACGAAATGCCTGATGCTGGCTGACGAAACACACAGGCCGGCTGACTTAATCCGCGACAATCTACCCGACGCATATTCACGCCTGCAATATCTCTCTGTAGTAGGTGAGAATGAGGGAGCTTCCGGCATTCTTGAACTTTATGACCGAAACAGGCAATGGCTTTCGTGTTACAGGACTGCTGACAGGCTAAGGGTTCTGCGCAACATTCGTCTCGCATTGAGGATAGCGCGTGAGTTTCAGGCTTCCGGAACGGCGGGGCTTTCAGCGTGTGCTGAATACATGACGCGTTCTGTTAGAGACAGATCTGGATATGAGGAACCTTCGTGGCATGATGAGGGTGAAAACGCTGTGAGGCTGGGTGCTGTACATTCGGCAAAGGGCCTTGAGTACCCTGTAACTGTAATATTTGAGGACAGAATAAGCAAGAGAGGCGATAACCATTCGCTATCTTCCTCACGTGAACTCGGCGTTATCGTGAAATCACTTCCCGATGAGATGTCCCCAAGTGCTGATTTCAGGTCAAAGCTGACAGGGTGGCATAAACTTTTGTCGGAACAGGGAGATATAGAGGAGGAGGAGAGACTGTTTTACGTTGCCTGCACAAGGGCACAGGACAGCCTTATATTCTGCGGGTTAGTTACTCCTAAAGATGGCAGCGGGTACGCTAATACGTGGACTAAATTTATGCTGGATAACGTGATTTTCATTCCCGAATACGCTAATACCGACAGCACTAATAACACAGTGATTGCAGGCCATGACGAGCAGGAAAAGGAACTGAAGCCCGTTAATATAGTGAACGTTACGAGGTCTTTGCGGCAATTCTCGGCAACATCATTCGCGCTGTATGAGTGGTGTCCTTACGCATGGAGGAGGAGTTACAGGCAGGGGCTTACACTGTTATGGGAGCTTCCTGACAGAGACCGTGATGCTGAAGATGAGGAGGCGCATGGAGGTGCAGAGTTGGGAAGTCTTGCGCACTGGATACTATCACGATGGCCAAAGGGTGAGGATTATGCGAACGAACTGGATTACCTGCTTGATGATAGTGAAGTGCTTAGGAAAATTCCAGGTTATCTTCGTAATGTATGGAAAAGGGGCGATAAAGTTTCGCTGAGAAGGTGGCTGATGAATTTTGTTGACAGCGATTGGGGAGTTAAGCTGAGGAATAATCCTGATGTTGTGCGTGAATACACATTCAGGATTGCATTAACAGGGGGCCCTGCGTTGTCGGGGTCAATAGATGTTGTGTACGGGAACAATGTACTTGACTACAAGATTACGGCGATTAATGATGTTCCTCCGGGATTGTATGAAGCGCAACTGGATTTCTATGCTTACGTTATTCATGAGCAGACAGGATTTGAAAGCGTGAATACATGTATTGCCTTTCTGAAGGAGAACAAGGTCGCAGAGAGGGTGATATATGACTTTGCCCCCATACGTGAGAGAATATTGAAGGCGGCTGAAATATGCGCGTCAGGGCCTTATGAGCCGAAACATAATCACTGCGGGCAATGTCCGTTCAAGAAAGGCTGTGTGAAGTATGCAGGGTAATTTTTCGTCAGATGAACATAAAGAGTTGCACAAGGAGCTGCACCGCGAACACTATCTTACGTGCGAGAAGTATTATATCTTTGAGCTTCTTACGATTGCTGGCGGAATGATGGGATTATACACTTACAGCCTGAGGGGGCAGGTTTTCTGCAACGCTCAGACCGGAAACATAGTGAAGATGGCGGCAGCTATAGGGTGGGGAAGGTACAGGGTAGCAATGTACTACTTAATTCCGTTCACGGCATACATTCTAGGAACTATACTGTCGGAGATACTTCCGGAGAAGGTAAGGCAGACGAAGTTTATACGCTGGGACACGCTTCTTGTTGGGATTGAGATTGTTGCGCTGTTCCTGGTGGGTTTTATACCGTTCACGTGGCCAGACCAAATTCCGCAGGTCATAATCAACTTTCTCTGCGCCATGCAGTTCAATACTTTCCGTCAGGCTGAAGGAGTACCTATGGCAACGACATTCCTGACGAACCACGTAAGGCAGATAGGAATATCAATAGCGCGTATAATCCGTCATCATGAGCAGGAGGCAGAAGCGCGTGCGAAAATGGCAAAACATGCGAAAATCATTCTTGCGTTCATGGCTGGCGGAGCAACTGTAACAGCTCTTGCGCCATACATGAGGGAACACACAATATGGCTGGCGATTATTCCGTTGAGTGCGTGTTTCTGCGTTATGCTACAGTCTGACTTGGTGTATGAGCGGGCTATGCTGGATCTCAAGCCTCATGGACACTAGATGGGAGGTGATAATTATGGGAGCAGTATTGACTAGGCCGAAACAGAGCTATGTGTTTGACCATAAACTGACAGATGAAGAAGTCGAGGAACTTATCGAGAATTACGACTATGATCCTGTATACGACCAGGACGAGGACAGAGAGCCGGAACCAATGTTCGACAAGTTCGGGAACCCAACGCGTGATACTATAGCTTCAATGTATGAGATGAGGCATGGCTTAGGGCATGGACCTTTTACTCTTGATGGACTTTTTGCGGAATTTCAGACATGGCAGGAAGAGGCAGACCTTGAGGACAACAAAGCACAGCCGGAACTTCAAGCGTGATTATAAGCGTGAACTCGGCGGACAACACAGAGATGTTATTACCCAACCTAATGGGGAGTTATGGGCGGTCATATATGCTCTTACGAATAACATTCCACTTCCTGAAAGGTATCATGACCACTCTCTCCATAATAATTTGGAAGGCTTTAGGGAATGTCATATACGCCCAGATTTGTTGTTGGTTTATGCTTATCCTGATGATGAAACTCTGAGACTTGAAAGGCTGGGTTCACACTCAGAAATTTTCGGACTGTAAGGACTGTATAAAGCAAGGGAGGTGATAGTTATGGAAGCAGTATTGACGAGGCCGAAGCAGAGTTATGTTTTTGACCATAAACTGACAGATGAGGAAGTCGAGGAACTTATCGAGAATTACGACTATGACCCAAAATATCTTGACCCGGATTATGTTGACCATGACGATGACGGAGTATTGTGGGACAGGTTCGGCAACCCTACGGAATCTATGATACGCGCGAAATACGAGGATATTCACGGTATTGGCGGCTGTGAACTCATGACGCAAGATGAGCTTTTTGCGGAATGGGACAGTCTTTTGGCGGAGACGGAAGAATGAGGAAGACAGGGCAGAAAAATGCATTCAAACGTGATTTCAGGCGGGAACTTAAAGGCAGACACCGTGATGTTCTTGGAGCTGGCGGAGAGCTTAGGAAAGTTGTGAATTGCCTTGAGAATGACATTCCACTTGAGGCAGCATATCGGGATCATGCGCTTCATAACAACTGGGAAGGTTCGAGGGAATGCCACATCAGGCCGAATTTGCTTCTGGTGTATACGCTTGAAGGGGAAGATGTGCTGATAGTTACTCAAAACATATAAAAATATCTATGCTCCGAGTTTTACAGTATAAACTGCTGGCGTACTACACACCTCTATCAAGTCCGCGATTTTTTCGCATTCCTGACTGCTTGTTTATTCGGCTATTACGTCCTGAGTGGTTACGCGGTATCTCAGCAACGTGGTTGAATATTTTACAGACGAAACCTTCCTTCGTCTAACCCCTTATATTCAGTTGTCAATATACTTTTTTACTTCATTTGATGTCTTGTCCTTCGCCTAGAACTATGTGATTCACCGAATTTGTGATATGTTATCATATATTCAAATATAGAACAAAGGTAAGAATTTAATACGTGTTATTTTCCAGAGATACCGGACGAAAACAGAAACATACGTTACTTTCAGCAGAGTAAAACCCGTTATCGGTATCAATCCAAGTTTCCAGTGTTATATTCAACTGCGCAACCAAGTACATAATATCATAATATCCGCCGAAAAAACAGAAACGAGGGGCAATTCATCAATAGAGATTATACTTTTCTGATGATATTTTTCCGCTTCATCACGAACAAAGTCTTCAAACTGCTCAATCTGGCTGAATAAAATCTCCACGCGGATTAAGCATTTCCGTCCAAAATCCGTAAGTGTTACGCCGTGCCGTGTGCGATTGAATAAGGGTACTCCGATTTCCGCTTCAAGCGCGTTGATTGATTGGCTGAGAGTTCGTTGTGCCATATGAAGTTCTCTTGCGGCTTTGGAGATATTTCTGTTTTTCGCAACACAGATAAACTGTTGAAGCTGCCGTCTGACCATAAAGCACCCCCTGACATAATTTCGCTTTTGGTCTTGATCTAGTTTCGCATTATATTATTAACGCGAATTTCCGTAAATTATATAGATGTGGATAACTAACAAAAAAATCGTGTGTAAAATAATTTTTATCTGTATATTACAATTTTTTCATGTAGATAAATTAAAATAGCTGTTCCTACAAAAACTTATTTTTGCTTGAATGAAAAGTCCTGTTATTCAAATATCGGCTGTAATCATAAGCTACCAGAAAAATTACAGCAAATATTGATGAGACAGGAGGCAGTAATTTTGATGAAGATTGAGCATAAAGTATTGAATATCAACGGTATAGAACGCAATATCGTTTACAATCCAGAGACTGAGTCATTAGCGGAGTCTCTGAGAAAACTAGGACTTACCGGAACAAAGCTGGGCTACAAACAAGGACTTTGTGGAGCCTGTTCAATCATTCTCAACGGAGAGCTGGTTCGTTCATGCGTTAGGAAGACAGCTAAGATACCTGAGTATTCGACTATCACAACGATTGAGGGTATCGGAACGCCGCAGAATTTACACCCTATTCAGCAGGCATTCATAATTTGCGGTGCTGTACAGTGCGGTTTCTGTAGTCCCGGATTTATCGTGTCTTCATACGCGTTGTTACAGAAAAATCCCAATCCGACACGTGAAGAAGTCCGCGACTAGTTTGAGAAACACAGGAACATTTGCCGTTGCACAGGATATAAGCAGATTGTAGACGCGGTAATGGCAGCAGCAAAGGTAATGCGTGGAGAAGCCACAATGAGAGACATCACTTATACCAAAGATGAACCGATTTACGGCTCCGCGCGCCCAAGACCGTCAGCTCTCGCGAAAGTCTGCGGAATATACGACTTCGGCGATGACGTAAAGCATCAAATGCCTTCCGGAACAGCTCATCTTGCGGTGGTAATTTCCGAGTAGCTCATGCTAATATCATCAGCATTGACACTTCAGAGGCCGAAAAAATGCCGGGCGTATACAAAGTTCTTCTCGGTAAAGATGTCAAAGGCACGAACATTATCGCTAATCCTTCAAATCACCCACGTTCCAGAGGCGAAGGCTTCAACTACAATCAGGTAATCGCTGACAAGAAAATCAATAAGCGTGGAGACATTGTAGCGGTAGTTGCCGCTGACACAGAGGAACACGCCAGAACAGCAGCTAAAGCCGTCAAACAAAATCTCGAAATCCTCCCGGCTTATATGAACCTTCTTGACGCGGTTGCGCCTGACGCTATTGAGATTTTTGAGGGTATACCGAACTTTCACGGTATGCAGCCGATGATTAAGGGTGAGGACACAAGAGATGTCATTGATGAATCAGAATACGTAGTTGAGCGTAGTTGAGGGAAGTTTCTACTCTCAGCATGAACCTCACTTTCCAATTGAACCTGATGTCATGCAGGCGTATTGGGATTCTGACGGAATGATGACTATTCAGTGCAAGGCTCAGGCAGTCGGCTTGACGAGGTTCTTAATCTCAAATGCTATCGGTCTTTCTCCCGCCAAAATTCGTATCATCATCAACCCAACCGGCGGCAGTTTCGGCTATTCCGTATTCTCCGGAACTTATGCTGTCATTGCTACTGCGGTACAGAATTTGAACATGCCCTGCACTATGACAATGTCCTATGAAGAACACAATCACACAACCGGCAAGAGAGCGGCTTCATATCACAATGCCAGACTTGCCTGCGACGCTCAGGGACATTTGACGGCTGCCGAATGGGATTCCGGCGTGGATCATGGGGCTTATGCTCTTTTGGCCGATACGGTTATGATGTCATTCACCAGAATGGCCTATCACGGCTACAAGATACCAAATGTACGGGCTTTAACACGCCTTGTTACGACCAACCACAACCAGATTGTTCCGTATCGCGGTTTTGGTGCGCCTCAGATTTACACGTGTACAGAAGCCATGATGGATATGTTAGCCAAGAAGGCTGGCATAGATCCGCTGGAGTTCCGTTATATCAATGCCGCTGGACCAGGAGACCTGAACATTAACGGCTGTCCGTACCGTGAATATCCGATGAAGGAGCTTATGGATAAAGGCAGACCGATTTATCAGGAATTCAAAGCGGACGCTGAAGCGGCGAAAAAAGAAGGCAAGCTTCGCGGTGTAGGTATCAGCTTTGGAGGCTTCAATGTTTCGCTTGGGAAGACAGACACGGCAGAAGTTGCGCTCGAACTGAACGAGGACGGCTCCATAACACACTATAATACTTGGGAAGACATGGGGCAGGGAGGCGACATTGGAACCCTTACGCATACGGTTAAAGCGTTGGAACCTCTGGGGATTAAGCCGGAACAGGTACATCTCATAATGGGAGATACTAAGATTTGCCCTGATACTGGAATCGCTGCTGCAAGCCGTTCTCATGTCATGGCGGGTCAGGCAACTCTTGATGCGGCCAAAAAACTTATGGACGCAATGAGAAAAGATGATGGGACTTACCGCACGTATCAGGAAATGGTCGCGGAGAATATACCGACAAAGTATGTCGGAAGATTCGTGTTATCCACATTGAGAACCCCAGACTTAACGGGCCT
>CALAUZ010000325.1 GCA_937892105.1 uncultured Fretibacterium sp.
TTACTTCTGACTTGGCTTCCGCTATATTTACTGCTTTCAAAATGTGCTGACTATATCGTGCGCTCCGTCCTTCTTTCGCGTCGGTTGGATTCCACCACAAGACCTTATGACCGTTCTCATGCCGCCAGCCGGAAGTCAACGCCCAGTTCTCTCCCTTAATATCGAGTACCACTACCGAATGTTCCCACGATAAAAGCGTCGGGATTACCAATCCTACGCCCTTTCCTGAACGATTCGGAGCTAATGCTATCACATGTTTCTTGACGTTATGACGCAAATAATATTGCTGACCGTCTTTCGGATTTATCCAGCCTCCTACATAAACGCTTTTTCCTTTTTCGCCCTTTGGCGGTAACAATCCAGCTTCTCGTATCTGGTCAAGTTCCGCATATTGCGCAGAGCCGTATAAATTCGCCGCGTCCTGCTTTACATTTTGATTACGTATAGTTACTGCGATTAAATCCCCTTTTTGTGAATATATTAACACTGCGATAGAATAATAATTATTCCATATATAATTAAGAGGTGAATATTAAATTATGCCGGAAAAAAATATACCCGATGTGATACAGAACATACTCGACAAAAACAAAGGCTTCATGAAAGTGAAAGATATTCCCGCACTAATGAGCCTTGATATAAAGCGTCAGTTAGGTCTCAAAAGAAACTCCTCAGCGTCTGTCGTAATGAAGAAACTTGAGAACATACTGGAGGACAGGTTCATATTCCGCAAGAAGGGAAGCACCCTCTATATCCTCACTCCCTCGCTGCCATCGGACATCGTACTGTCGTCGCTCCCTACGGACAAGCCCGTAAGCCCGAAAGTTCTCGCGAGAAGTCTGCCTTTCACCGCAACTGACTTCATGGAGATAATCAACGATCTCGTAAGCTCAGGCAGGGCAAGAATAATCCTCAATGACAAACTAGCTGCCCGCATAATCGCAGCAACATCATCGCAAGATACCCCCGTTCAGCCTTTAGGGACGAATGAATACTCGCAGGAAAAATTCCGTTCTGCCTTTGAGGCTCTCGACAGGGGAAGAAGGTTTGTGCGTATATGCGACCTTCGGAGAAAATTAGGGTGGCCTCGTGAAATATTTGACGGAATGTTAAGGAGTTTGCGCGATGAGAGAGTGATAGACCTTCACACTCTTGACGCTTCGACGATGACAACAAATGATGTTGATGACAGCTTCGTTGACGAAAACGGTTTCAGGAAAGGTTCGGTAACTTGGCATGTCAGATAACAACTCAATACTTCGGAAACTCCGGGAAAATAACCCATTCTTGTCCAACGCTTCCCCTTTCCCATGGGACAACATGAACCCTGACTTGCAAAACCTCAACCGCAAAACATCAGACGAGATTGAACAGCTCATTCGCCAGAAACGGCTAAAGCCTGCCGTTCCGCTTGGAGGACTTATACTGGGTGAGGCAGGAGCAGGAAAAACTCACATGCTCACAAGAATACTGCGCAGATTAAGGGGCAATGCACAACTTGCTGTATTCGTGGCAGTAAGGGCATTCACAGACCCCGACAGCGTAACACAGCACCTTCTCTCTGAAATCTTCAACAGTCTAAGGCTCATACACAGCAACAACCGTTCACAGTTCGACATGGTTGCGAGCGAATTTATGAACTCATACAGAGAACACAGGCGCAATGATGGTTTTGAAAGCATTGAAAGCCTTGACCCCCGCGTTTACATCAAGAAGGATATTCCCAATCTGGACAGAAACTTCCTGAAGTGTTTACTTCTGTATTTGTCCGCAGATGATGATGGAGTGAAGATAGATATTCTTGACTGGCTTCGTTCGGGGCTTGATGATGAGGATTCGTTGAGGCTTGGACTTCCTTCGAGAGATGTCGGTGCTATGACTGAGGCCAGACGCGAACAGGAGGCTGAGAACATACTAATCTCTCTCGGCCTTGCGTTAGGTTATGCGAAAGTCCCCATGATTATATGCTTTGACCAGCTCGACGGCATGAAGGACAAGGAGAAGCACAGAGACTTAATCACTGCTTGGGGAAACATAATAAGTCTCCTCATGAACGATTTGTCGGGGGTTCTTCCGCTATGTTTCCTGAAGGAACAGACATGGAACGATGTATTCCTCCCCGTACTTGATGAAGCTGTTGTGCAGAGGCTCAAGAATAACGTTATGACAATGGAAACGTGTTCTGTGAAACAGGCAAGACAGCTCATACATGACAGAATAGAGTCATCGTTCAAAGAGGGTGCTGAAGAAATATATAAATGGCTTGTATCAAGAGTGCCTGTAACTCAGGGAGCTTATCCGCGAGATGTCATAGAGCTTGCAAACAGAGTGATAACAAGTCAGGGCACTACGATTGACCCGGCAGAAGAAATACTCAGAACTATAGCGGGAGTATTCGGGGACGAGTACAAGAAAGTACAGTCCGTACCTGCTGCATGGCCGCCAAATGCAGATCATCTCAGGCTTGCCCTTGAAGTATGGCTGTCATCGCTGGAAGGTTTCACTGTCGCAAAAACATCGGGAAAGTACATAAGGCTGCAGGGTGTTCACGGGAACAGGAAATTCGCGTTCATCGTCATAACGTCAAAGGCACATGCAACGGTCAGTGCTGCCCTGAAATGCGGAATGTCTTTCATGAAGGAATATCCCGGCGGTGAATGCTTCTACATCACTGAGGATAAGACGCACAAAAAAACATGGAAACAGGCTAATGAAAATCTCCGCTTATTCGAGGCTCAAGGCGGCCGCACAGTAATGCTGGGCAAGGAAACACGAACTAACTGGTACGCATTGACAGCTCTCATCAACAGGATAGACAATGGGGACGTGAACATATACACCACATCTTCACAGCCCAGACCCGCAACACGTGATGACATTCGCAATTTTGTCCGAACTCTGAGGCTCATAGAATCCGAAGCCGTAAAGTTCTCCCCTGTCTCTGTGAAATATGCCAATCCTTCCGGCAAGTCAGACCCCAAAGTGTACTATGACGATGAAATTTTTGCCGGAACACTGAAGAGCATAATTACTGCCTCACCCATGAAAATTCTAGCGGTTGAGAAGGCGGCGGAATTATTATCACAGCGCGGAATAAGAGTAGGGCGCAACGAGGTATTATCGTTCGTGAAGAATAACGCTGGAATGTTTAAGACTTTCAGCTCGAAGAATGACATACTCCTTACAATGCCTGAAAAGAAATAAATAATGGGCAGAGTATGCTACACTACAGTAAGCGACATAGTATTATGCCAGAGATGTCCGGCTCTCTTAGCGTACAGCCTCCACAAAGGGGAAAAATACGCTTGGACTGTCGGCATTAAGGGCAACGGTTCAGCATATGGCTCAATATTCCACAAGAACATAGCGCAGGTGTTCTTCGAGGCAGCGTCAAACCCACGAAACGCCCTTCACAGAAAGACAGCGGCTTCAATCGCAGGAGGCACAGAGACACTTGAAGCTATGGTGCGTGAAAACATATTCCTTCCGTTTGTTGCGTCAAGTTCGGAAGGTCTCACAGCGGGTCAGGTAATGGCGATGGCGAGGGGCGTAACCGTATGGGTTCATGCGATGTCGGAGTTCTTCAGGTGCATACCGTCATTACTTCGCTGGCCTGAAGGTAATATGCAGACAGTGTTCATTCCGCCGGAACAGAAGTTGCAGGCAGGGTACAGTTTTCATGATGGGAACAGTCTTATGGTTACGGGGTGTTATGACGCGCTGATGTTCAACCCTGACAGGGCGGAAGCGAGGCTGTTTGAGTTCAAGGGGTATATGAAAAGCGATATTGCTGTTCCGTTGTCGCAGAGCCTGATATATTCGTGGCTCATATGGAAGCATACCGGGATAGTGCCATCGGTTGAGATAATATACCTTGATGATGAAGACAGAGTGCCGGACGTATTCAGTTCCGAAAGTGTAATGTCGATGATAAAGTCAGGATTGCCGGGATTGTTTTTCTCGGCGTTCAATGTAATAGCATCGAGGGAGATACCGGAAATTTTGCGAGATGATAAGTTATGTTCAGTGTGCAAATTCAGGAGGAAATGCAAAGACGACTGGGGGAATGCAGGAATGAGACGGAGACGTGGAGCTTCGTTGCTGAACGTGATGGTGTTCATGCTGTTTGCTGTTATGGTTACGGCGCAGGTATTTTTCTTCACAAAGACTTCGATGGAAGAAATTGTTGAGGAACGGGAGATTATGAGTTACAGGCTTATGCTTGATGAACTTGTTGAAGTGGCGGAAAATGCTTTAAGTAGGAATGACATTTACACTCAGAATAATATCACACACTCAGAAGACCAAAAAGCAACATACCAGGAATTTTTCGAGAATACTCAGGCTTTGAAGAAAATTCCCCATGCCGGACTGAATGATACATGGGAGAAATGGGAGAAGCCTGCGGAATGGAATGCTATCTATAATGTCAGCATTCATGACCTAGATTACACGTTCAAGAATGATAATACTAAGAAATGGCAAAACAATGACAGAGAGAACTGGTCGAAGCTCTACAGCGGTAAAAATATGTACAAGAAGGTTTTTGCGGCTGTGCCTCCCGACACGAGAACAACTCAAACACTTTCATCTGATGGTGTAAGCAGCGTTGACGTAACTGAAGTCGTGAGCAGATACTATCTCGTAAGGGCACGTGTTGACCTTCCAGCAGACAAATTTTACGGCAGAAATCTCATGTATCAGGTGTTAGTCAGACGCAGCGATGATGTAGAAATTCCGACACCGCCCACTCCGCGCAAAGTTGAGACACTCTCATTCCAGGAGGTATGGTACTGATGGCATTTGGTGCAGGCAAAAAGATTATCCAGAAGAATTACTCTGGCCTCGCAATACAAGATGATTTCCTCTACTTTATCGAAGTTGACGAAAACGGAGAAGCAACCCGCAAAGCCAACGCTGCTCTATCGGAAGGCTGTATTGTGAACGGAACAATAAAGAATTTCGCCATGCTTGAGGAAGGCTTCAAGGCACTCCAGCGAAAGACCGGCAAAATTCGCCAGCCCGTAACCATAGGGCTTCCCTACGGCGACACTGTTATACGAAGGCCAATATCATTCCCGCGAATGAGCATTGAGGACATCAGAAGTACTCTTGACCTGAACTTTGAGGAATATTTCACGTCAAGGGCCGATACTATATTCGATGCCGTAATCATCAGGACACCTTCAGACGCTAACGACAAGGATAAAGTCTCAGTCCTTGCTGTAACCGCAAAGAAATCCCTAGTTGACAGGATACTCGATGCTGCCAAGAAAGCGGACATTCCAGCAGGAGCAGTAGAGCCTGTAAATTTCGCCATGCTTCGTTCAGTGCGTGAGACGAGAGAGGGTATGTGCATATTTGCCGACAGCCACAACATAATCGCTACATGGGAAGGGCACGGAATATTCTACAGAACCGCCGGTAACATGAACAACTTTCAGGATATACTGAATACAGTTCAATTCCTGAGAACGCAGTACAGGCACGCCGAACTGAGCAAGATAATACTCGCCGGACTTGACTTTCAGATAAACACAGACTCCGGAATGAGCATAGTCAATATATCCGATCCGTATTATGCTGCGATGGGGCTTGCAATGCGTGAAGGGCCGGAGGAAGGTCTTGACCTCAGACCATCTGAATATGTCGAGCTTGAACGCAGACGTTACTCCTTCAACCCCAACAGGCTGATATTATGGATACTTTTGGGCGGCTTCCTGATGATGTCTGTGGGTACGATATCCTATGCTTTTGTAACGATGTACAGCCTAGAACAACAGATAGACGATATGCGGGATAATGTAAATTCACTGACGATACGGAGACAGGCACTTGAACGCCAGAACTCGGAACTTGAGAACGCAAGGCGGCATACTGAAAAGATAATAGACTTCATAAAGGGTGATATTCCTGTACTTGAGGTACTGAATGCGCTTGAAGTGAACCAGGCGGCAGGGATAAAGTATGACAATGCGGATTTTACGAGGGGGCCTCTTGGCGGTGTAAATGTTGTTGTTGACGGGAAGGCGGCAGATGACAGGGCAGTTATAACGATGACTACGGGACTGAAGGAGAGCGGAATATTTGACAGTGTAACGCTTCCATTTTCGCAGAAGGATCAGTTACAGCGCATAGTGTTCAAACTTGTTCTAAGGGTGAAAGATATAATTGTTGCTGGAGGAGGTACAAGAGGACATGGGAAGTGACATACTCCCCACGCCTAAAGGCGGGGGATTCTGGTATAGTTACCACACTTTAAAAGCAATAGATATTGCATTATCTAAATTTTTACATGTAACTAAATAATCTGCTACTTTTTTCTTGAGCCAATCGGGTTCAATTCAGGTGAATATGGTGGAAGAAACATTACTTGTCGGTCAGTATCACTGGATAATATATTCAGTTGTTTCTTCCTGTGAAATGAAGCGTTATCCATGATTATCACAGCTCCTTCGGGGGAAGCTGGCAACAGATGTTTGGCAAAACATTCTTCAAATAACATTGCTTTCATTACACCTGTAAATTGAAGCGGTGATAATATTTCTCTACCATTTTGCCAGGCTACTATACTTACTCTTTCAATTTTGCGCTCTCTTACTTCTCCATATACTTTTTCTCCCCGCAACGCTCGACCTTTTTGCCGTATAAAATACTTGTCAAGCCCTGTCTCATCTACATATACAATTTTTCTTCTTGGGACATTGTTCTTCTTAAATAAGTTTTCTTGCACTTGTAAGGGGTTCTGCTCACTATACCTTGTGGTCTTTTTTTCGCCTTATCTTTAACTTCTTTAACGCTTTACGAATACCTGCCTCGCTACAGTTAAACACCTCTGCTATTTCTCGTCAATAATCATCGGGATTAGACTTTATATGTTCTCTTAATTTTCCTACATGATCGCTTTACTGCATGGTTCTTTAAATTTCCCTCTTCCCGCAGTTGCCTTTCCCTTTTGCTAATCGTTATTATTGCTACCTTGAACACTTTACTCGTTTGTTCTAGCTTATGTTCCTCTTGACTATATTCTAATGTCCGCTTTCTATACCTTTCATCGTAACTCATTATTTTGTTTTACTCTTTTTTAGGTGCGTTGACTATATTCTTGAAGTTCTATCCTTAATATGTTTAATGAAATTATGGACACCGAATTGAGGGTCTACATCAACAAGCAAATGAACACGGTCAGGCATGACCTCCAAATCAATGAGTTCAACCAGAAAATCTGCCGACATGCCATTCATCCCCATAGTAATGATTGACGCATACGGAGCGGGATTGATGGGGCTTGAACTGTCGCGAGTGCCATACATTCAGATTGCGGAGAAGTGGGGAGCAGGAAGCACGAAATACTCACCTGAAGACATAATTTTCCTCAATGAGCCAGAGAACGCAGGGAGTTACCCCAAGCCTTCCGGAAAAGTTGCGCAACTAACCCGTCATGTTCACGAGAACTCGGCGTGTTCAGCGTGTTATGCGTCTTTGGTGAGGGCATTACACACAGACAGCAGGGGAAGGGGTAAGGAGATATACATAGGTCAGGGCTGGAGGGGTAAGAGTATTCCTGATGGAGCGTTGGGGATTGGAAGGTGCTGTTCCGGAGCAGCAAGGTGCGTTAAGGGTTGTCCTCCCAGTGCGAAAGATATAGCGGAGATGTTTTAGGGGGAAGAGGAGGCGCAGTGTCGGGGACAATCATGCACTGCGTGTTATTATAAGTGTCATTCCGTCAACAGACTTCACTATACCCTGACTTCCAGACTGTATCATATCGCCATCAGATTTTGCCCGCCAAATCTCGCCATGACACATAACCTGTCCTGTCCCCGTAGCGTCAACATCAGATATTGCGATGACATCAAGCCCAATCATTCCCTGTTTTCCCGTAGCAACTTTCTGTCTAAGCCCCTTAATCACGAAATAGGCCACAAGTCCGAAACATATTCCGAGAGCTAAGGCTGTTCCAGCGATGAAAGAGAGTGAGATTTGCAGGAGTTCACCGCCCGGCGCACGAAAGAGAAATACTCCGCCAAGACACATTACAGGAAGACCAAGAAGCGTTAATACTCCCGAAGTTCCGGCTATGAGGTCAACTACCATAAGGATAATACCCGCAACAATAAGCACAATGCCAGCCCAGTTGAACGGAAGCATTTTCAGCCCTATAGCCCCCAGCAATAACATAACACCGCCTGTCGTTCCGAGAATGAAACCGCCTGGTGTTATGACCTCAAAGAAGATTGCCATAATTCCGCCAGATAACAGGAGATAAGCAATTTCGGGGCTTGAGACGAACTGTATTATGCTTTCGCTGAACGACATATTAACGCGGTTAATGACGACTTCATCATCGAGAGTTATTCGCACTGACTGAGGGCCATTCTTTACGCGTCTTCCAGATGAAGCCTTAATGAGTGCCTTTACATCGCCTGCAACAATGTCGATGACTTTCTCTTTTAGAGCTTCAGCAGCCGTGAGTGATATGCTGTTCTCTATCATTTGTTCTGCGGTATCCTCGTTCCTTCCTCTGAGCTGGACGACACTGCGCATTTGAGCTTTAAGGTCATTCATTACCTTTTTGTTCATGTCGCCTTCTGGAATGTCGCTGCCACCGCCCGTAACAGGGTGAGCGGCACCGATGTTAGTGCCTGTAGACATTGCCGCGATGTGAGCCGCCTGAACGATGAACGCTCCAGCACTTGCCGCACGTCCGCCCGGTGGTATCCAGACAGCAATGGGAACTTGGGACGAGAGTATGGACTGTACAATACCGCGCATTGCCTCGACAAGTCCGCCTGGTGTATCGAGCTGGAATATGAGGAGGGAGTCGTGATTGAGTTCGGATTGCCTGATGGTATCACGGACGAACTCTTCCATTTGAACGCCAACTGTGCCTGTGAGTTCTGCGAGGGTTACGGTTGATTTTGCGTGTGCTGGGAATGCGAGAAGTATTAGGGTGAATGTACATAGAAATTTTTTCATGGTTTTATTATCTCCCTGTGAGTTCTTTTACTAGTTGTATTGCTGTTGTATTCCTCTGTTCATTAGCCTTGATGATATATCCGCCGATTACAATTTCAAATATAATGATTAATCCTCCTTCTCCTTCCCACGCCAAAACGTCCGTATCGGTGTCCCCCTAAAATCTTCAAGTTCCCTAATCTTGTTCTTCACGTGGTTCTCAAATCCTGTGTTCACTAGTTCAGGGTTGTTCACGAAAAATATAAACGTTGGCGGCTCACCCTCTGACTGCGAACAGTAATATACCTTCAAACTACGCCCCTTCCTGTCTGACGGCAAACGGTCAAACGCAAGTACATCTCGCATTAACCGGTTAAGCTGGTTCGTGGGGATATGCTTCTTCCTGTTCTGGTTCACGGCAACTGCTGTTTGCACTATCTTCCCTATACCCCTCCCGCTTAGTGCAGATGCAAATACTATCGGCGCATAGCTCAGAAATTGCATATCTTCTCTAATCTTCTTCCTGATTTCATCGGCCTCCTTCTCCCCTCCCATTAAATCCCACTTGTTGATTACTATTATTATCCCCTTCCCCTTGTTCACTACATGCGCCGCTATCTTCTTGTCCTGATCCGTGCATGGCTCCCTTGCGTCCATTAAAAGCAACGCTACTTCTGACCTGTCAACCGCCGCCAGTGTCCTCACAAATGCGTAATACTCCAAATCACCTTCAAACTTCGCCCGCCGCCTCAATCCTGCCGTGTCTATAATCCTGAACTTCTGCCCGTCAATCACTGTCCTCATGTTTACAGGATCTCTCGTCGTTCCAGCAATCGGGCTGACTAGTGAACGCTCTATACTCGTCATCTTGTTCAATAGCGAAGACTTTCCTACGTTAGGTTTTCCGGCTATAACTATGCGTATTTCATCGCCGCCTTCTCCTTCGTCATAAACATCATCTAATGGCAGAATGTCATTCAATGCGTCAAGAAGCTCTTGAAGTCCGCGTTTATGAAGTGCGCTTATTGGGATTACGCGCTCAAATCCCAATGTGTAGGCTTCGTTCGCTATATCATCATGTTTCGTGTCGTCCAGCTTGTTCACCGCTACAATAACTGGTCTGCTCCCTCCCCTTCGTATGAAGTCCGCTATCTGCTCATCTGATACCGTAACTCCATCTTTGCCGTCAATGAGAAACAAAACTGCATCGCTTTCCCTCACTGCCTCATCAACATTCGCCTTTATCCCTGCCGTAAATTCACTGTCCTCACCATATATACCGCCAGTGTCGATAACATAAAAGCTCCTGCCCTCGTGTGTAACTTCACCGTAAAGCCTGTCCCTCGTTACTCCTGGAATATCATCAACTATTGCATCTCGCGTTCCTGTAAGACGGTTGAAGAGTGAGGACTTTCCTGCGTTTGGACGGCCTATAATCGCTACTATCCCTGACATCTTAGTTCCTGCCAGAAACATAATCAGCAAGTGCCTGACCGCTGAGAGACGCTGACATTCCGACAGCAAGTTTTATCCTTGCCTGATACGGTGAGAGCATTGCTCCGTTGATTATTCCCATCTCCAGTAATTGAGACGCACTGCCCTCGTAACTCTCTGTCGCCTGGACTATTCCGTTCGGGTAGCGTGATGTCAGTACTATGGGAGTTCCGGACTTCATGATTTTACGCAGCAATGGAACCCATGAGCTTGGGACATCTCCATCGCCAAGCCCAGAGATTACAAGGCCGTCAAGTTCCTCGAAACGTTTATCCAGTAATGCACGCAGTATCACATCACTATCTCCCAAGGAGGCCGAAAGTACTGGAATATTTCGCGCCAGCGGCTTCACCATCTTCTGTATGTATCGGTGGCGGGGATATCTCAGGGATATATAGTTCCCTGATGGCTGGCTGAATACTCCTAGCGGGCTTTGGGGAAATGCTAGAAGTCCTGACCTGTTGAAGTTGGAGATACGCAATACATCGGCAGGAGCATAGATTGCGTCCTGAATGCAGATTAACGCGCCTTTCCCTGTGCATGAGCCGGACAATGCCGCACGAACTGACTGCGTTAGCCTCGTTGATGTCTCACTGCCGGGACTTCCTGCGTTGAAGATTGAGCCTGTGAAGATTAATGGAGGGTTCAAATCCCATATCAGATCCGCAAAGTAGGACAGCTCCGCGAGAAGCGGTATTCCGCACGTTACGACAACTCCCCTCGCTCCGTCGTCATGAACATATGAATTTACCATGCTCATTAGTTCTCCGCACATTCTGAGAGTGTAATTGCTCACCGGCTGAAAGCTCCACTTCTGAAACACTACATGACTCTTCACATCATCTGGAAGAAGCGCAAATAATTCCTCGTCCGAAAGTTCTGGGTTATTATGCCCTTCATGACGCTGTACAATTCTTCCTCCAGCAAGTAACACTACTATTTTGTCCCTGTTTTCCATAAATATATACACCTCTCATAAATACACCATCTCGCAAACACTTCGACAGGGGGTAAAAGGGCTTATGCGTTAATATCCTAAGTCTTCCCCCACTATGATTACGTGGTATTTTCTGCCCTTTAGCGGCTGTTCAAGAATTAGTATAGCCCTGCACATACTGTCATCATTGCCCGAAGCCGAACAGTTCACACAATGGCCAGCCTTTACGCACGCAGTCTCGACATTCTGACGTATAGCATTTGGGATAGTTGCAGACCTTGCCCGCTTCAGTCCGTCCTCAAGGTCAAACGCCAGCTTATTTATGCCTATTACGAACAACACTAAGCCGTTGCCCCACGCCATTCCTGCTACCCTGTTCCCTGTGCCGTCAATGTTGATGATACGTCCGTCCCGCGTCAGTGCGTTCGCGCTGGTTATAAATACATCGGCTGTGTTCTCTCGGAAACGTGCTTCCCTGCGTTCCTCATTGGTCATTTTACCCCAGTGCTGGAACACAGTATTCCCACGCTCCTTCAGTGCATCAAGTGCGCCAATGTCCCGGACTGTTATCGTGCCTGGTATCCCTACTGTTGCGTCTTCCGGGATAATCTCAAGTATTCGCCTGAGAGCGTCTGCACCCGTAGGTACGTATTCAGCACCGAAACTCCTGCGCTGTAATGCTTTTACTACGTCGCTGCCGATAATCTCGTTTGCGCGTATAACGTTTTCATGTACCATTTTACTTTGCCTCCCTCAAGTATTTATAGCCCATCTCTATCGTTGGGTTGCGCCGGAATATTCTCCGCGCCTCGTCAAGAATGCGTTTGCAGTCAAAGTACATTCCTTTCGCCATATAAGCTCCTGCAAGCCCTATATATGGCCGTATATCCCTGCTGTTAATCTCCATCGCACGGAAGAAATTTACCACTGCCCTGCTGTACATTCCTATGTTATAGGCATGATTGGCCTCGCTGAGATATTCATCGAACGTCATGGGGGCTTCACGAGGGATTTGACGTTCTGGCTTCACTTCCTGTTTCTTCAACGGAATTATTGCAAGGGGCTTCTCCTGCCTGGCTTCCTGTACAATTTCATTCTTCTGCACTGTCGGTTTTTGCTCCGTATCACCTTCTCCCTTTATGCGTCTAAGCTCATGTTCCGCGTTCTCCCTGTGCGCCTTGTCGTCTTCCGGCAGAGCATTGATGTATTCCTGCCACGCTGTTACTGCCGTCTGAATATGCCCTGACTTCTCCGAACATTCTGCAAGCCCCGTCAAAAACGTAAGGACTTTGGGATAACGCCTGTATGCCTTTCTGTATATGTTAGCAGCCTCACCATAATTTCCCTGCTCAACAAGTGATAATGCCCTCCTGCTCATTCCTTCGGGTGTCTCACGGTTCAGAAGCCACAATACCGGCCACGCAAAGCAAACTGTCATCACCAGCAGCCCGCACCAAAATAACGCTTTCTGCCTGTAAGGGTGTTCGGGAGCATTGCTTCTTTCTGCCTCCGCACGTTCTTCGGCACGTTCCTTCCTGTGCTTCAGCGTGTTATGAAGCCTATCGGTGAAGTTCCTACCATGTATCTGAACATATGCCGCCCCTTGCAGACTGTCTGTAGGTTCGTAGTCCAGCTCCTCATCGTCATCATTGATGTTCGTCCACAGTTCCGGCGGTGGTTCGTCAAGGCTCAAGGTGAAACCTGTTGCGCGTTCCTGCCATTCTTTGTCCTGCGGTATAGGCTCGTCTTCCTGTTCATCATTCTGTGTCGGCGAAAGTTCGGGAGTGTCATGCTGTGTATCGTCCGTTAGTTCATGGGAAGGTTCAGTGTCTTCGAGGTCATGATGTTCCTGCGCACCCCCAAGCTCCATAACTGCTTCCTGTAATTCGTGAAGCTCCTGCGCAATGTCCTCTGCCTGTTCAGCATATGATTCTTGCGTTACTGTCTGGTCATTTTGTGCTTCATCAGATGGCGCGTCTTGTTCTGCCGGTTCGTCATGAAAGTCCGAAAGTTCCTGCTCCAAATTGTCGGGCATAGAACCCCTTTCCGGCATAGCGGGTACATCGGGGTGTTCGTCGGAAAGCGGGGCAAGAAGCAAGCGGGCTCCCTGAGAACCCTCGCTGTCGTCGTGCCGCGAATTAAGCCATGAAATTACGCCGAGTAAATCTTGTTCCATAATAGCCAGTCAGTTTAACAACATTTCGGAAAGTTCGCAATGTTATAGATTATCCGACATGCTATTATTATGTGCAAAATTTTCATAATAACTATGGCTTTTAACTTATCACTGAAAGGCAGTTGATATTATTTGAATATGAAAATTAACACCGGACGTTTCGGGGAAGTATCATACTCTGATGATGAAGTGTTGCTTTTCCCAAGAGGTATACCTGCGTTCGAGGCAAATCATGAGTGGATACTGGTAGGCAATGATGACAGCGCGGTGAAGTGGCTTCAATCCCTCGATGATGTAGACCTAGCTCTCCCCGTAACATCTCCTGACGCAATCCAGCCCGATTACAACGCAAGAATACCTGAAGACGAGCTGAAGATGATTGGGACTGTAAACCCCGCAGATTTAGCCCTGCTTATCGTGGTATCAATCCCTGAAGCAGCCCCATGGAACATGACAGCTAACCTAAGAGCCCCCATACTCGTAAACCTGAAAACGCATAAGGCTGTGCAGGTTATAGCGTTGAACGAGGAATACCCTATAAGGCATGTTGTCTTTCCCGAAGATGTCCGCGAGAAGATGAAAGCCTCAGCCAGTTTGAACGGAGGAGCAGAATAATGCTAGTACTCAGCCGGCGCGTCAACGAAAGTATCCAGATAGGCAGCGACATAGAAATAATGGTGATAGATGTTCGCGGCGATGTAGTAAGGCTAGGCATAACAGCCCCGCAATCAACCCAGATATGGCGCAAGGAACTCTGGGACGTTATCGTCAAGGAGAATATGACCGCTTCATCAGCACCCAAACCAGAAAAGCTCATGGGTACGCCTAACCTTCCTATTTCGGCATTCTCTAAACTGTCAAAAATTCCAACGGTTCACGTCAGCAATAAGCCATGAAGAAGACAGCAATAATTCTAGGCAGTGCTTCTGACCTGCCCATAGCCTCGAAGAGTATTGACGTTCTAAAACGTTTGAGCCTACCTTACGAGATATACGTTATATCAGCGCACAGGACACCGGAAAGGGCCAGAGATTTTGCCATAAATGCCCGTTGTGAAGGTTTCGGAGTAATCATAGCTATAGCCGGAAAGTCAGCGGCATTGGCAGGAGTATTGGCGGCACATACGAGGCTTCCGGTGATAGGAGTACCTGTGAAGTCCGATGATTTGGGCGGAATGGACGCTTTGCTCTCAACGGCGCAGATGCCCTCTGGAGTACCTGTTGCGTGTGTAGCGATTAACGGCGGTGAGAATGCAGGGTGGCTTGCGGCACGGATACTTTCTGTTGAAGATGAACAGACTGCGGCGTTGCTTGAGATGGAAGCTAGGGATATGGCCAGAAAGGTAGAGCAGACGAATGACAGTATCAGGGCAGAATATGGTTCGGAACAGCTATAAGGCTTCAGGAGTAGACGTTCATGCAGGGTATGAGGCAGTGAGGCTGATGCGTGAACATGTTGCCAGGACGATAACGCCGGGAGTACTGGGAGGATTGGGGGGCTTCGGAGGAATGTTTGAGCTTCCAGAAGGAATGCGGAACCCCGTGCTAGTGTCTGGTACAGATGGTGTAGGGACTAAGCTGAAGATTGCGTTCATGATGTGCAGGCATGACACTGTAGGCATAGACTGCGTAGCCATGTGCGCGAATGATGTGCTGTGCTGCGGTGCAAAACCGTTATTTTTCCTCGATTATATCGCCGTAGGAAAGAATGTTCCAGAACGTGTCGCGGAAATAGTGAAATTGCCAGACATTATAGCGTTTGTTG
>CALAUZ010000326.1 GCA_937892105.1 uncultured Fretibacterium sp.
TCTCACACGCTAAATAGATGTATATATCACCGAGATTATCACGCTTCACAGTTACTGTTTTGATTCTTCCCTCTATCAGACGTGAATTGAAATAGCCATACCACTTTTTCCCTAATCGGATATGCCCTGTCTTTTCATCCAGAGACCAGCCACATTGTTTTAGCGTGAACGATTTATAGTTCTTCACCTTGCGAAATTTAGGAGGCGAGCTTTTTACACCTTGTGCAAGATTGTTCCAGAATAAGTTATAAGCTCGGTCAATTCTCTGCACTATATCCTGCACAGCCTAAGAGCCTAACTTACGCATATAAGCAAAACGCTTAGTACGCTTTAGTTTTGTCAGGTGCTTCATGAGGGTATAGACGCTGAGATATTTTTTGAATAGGCGATAATATCTTCTGTGCAAGGCTATACAGTGATTATAGATGAGGCCAGCAAGGCTGTGTTATGGTCAGAATGATAGAGTTTGAAGCAAAACGTTTTCATGATAAAAATTAATTTTGTTGGAGGAGAATATGCGTAAATATCGCACAATAATGGGAGATACATTTGACATGATAGCGTTCCGATTATGGCAATCATATGGGGGCGAAAAAAATATGTCTGCATTGATTGAAGCTAACGAACAATACGCCGATTATGTTGCATTCCCAGCAGGTATTGTGTTGAATGTCCCGGAGATTGAAGAGATGACTGCGCAAAGTATACCGCCTTGGAGGAGGTGAGGTTAATGGAAGGAGAAATAGCAACAGCAAGTTTAGCGTTTTTAGGCGGGGTATTGTCATGGCTTGTCGGCGATTTAGACGGCTTCATGAAGGTGTTAATAGCGTTCGTTGTCATTGACTATATCACAGGCATAACAGCCTCATATATAACTAAGACGCTTGATAGTAATGTGGGGCTTCATGGTATAGCGCGGAAAATGGTTATCTTTATGCTTGTGGCAATCGCTAACATTCTTGACAATGAATTACTCGGTCATGCTAATTTTTTACGCGATGCCTTAGTGTTCTTTTATCTCGGTAATGAAGGGTTAAGCATACTTGAAAATTGCGTGAGAATAGGCTTGCCATTTCCTGAAAGTTTGAAGCAACGTTTACAGATTTGGGCGAATGAGGAACATGAAAAGGAGACCGGGAAAGTGGAATTATCCCCGGAGGAGTCGCCAAGCAGTAACAATAGCGGAAAATATAACGGAAGCGCAAACGATATACACACATCTAACGAGTAATTTATTCACGCGTATATTATCCTCATGAATTTTTCGCAAGGTTTCTTTGATAGTCATAATAATTCCCCCTTAACGTAAAGCCGTAACAGCAGCAAGTATAATTCCCGCAAGAGCAGCAGCTATCCCCATGTCTTCCAGCCCGTCATATTTTGCTTTATACTCTTTCATATCACCGCGCATTTCGGCTGTAAGCTCTTTGTGCCTAGCTTCACTTGTGGCTATAAGGGCTTTCATCTCGTCCATTCTTGCGTTAAATTCATCTCTGCTAACGTAATCTTCACTCATGACATAACACCTCTAAATTTTTATGGGATGGAGTGATTATAACATGCCCCCTTCACGCACAGCCTATATCAGCCTCACATACGAAGGTAAAGATATTACCCGCGATATTTCACCGTTCCTACTCACATTCACATTCACCGATAACGCTTCAGGTACTGCCGATGACATTTCACTAACTCTTGAGGACAGAAAAAGCATATGGCTAACCGATTGGATGCCGTCAAAAGGTGATAAGCTCAATGCGTCAATCATCAGCGAGGACACACAAACATATAGCCTTCCATGCGGAGAATATGACATTGACCAAATCGAATATTCATACCCGCCTAGAGTCATAAGCATTAAAGGTGTTTCAGCGTCAATCAAGAAGACCATGAAGGGAGAAAAACATTCACGAGCATGGGAGAATGTGAGTCTCAATGCGATATGCGCCGATATAGCCGCGTCAAGTGGATTAGCCCTCCATTATGATGGCGGATATGTCATGCTTGAACGCCGTGAACAAGTACAGCAATCTGACCTCGAATTTCTCGAAGCATTATGCTCTGAACATGGCCTTAACGTGAAAATCTCTGACGGTAAACTCATCGTCTATTCTGAATCACAATACGACTCTCATGATAGCGTTACCGAATTAGACGCGTCATTTGAGGGCTTAATCTCCGTGAAGTTCACCAGCAAATCAGCAGGCACTTACCGTAAAGCTAAGGTGAAATATCATCACCCTGTGAAGGCAGAATATTATGAAGCAGAATATGAAGATGACACTGAAGAAGGTTCAGAGCGTGAACTCGAAATATATGAACGTGTTGACAGTCAATCACAGGCGCATGAAGTTGCTCAACAGACTCTGACGCAAGCAAATAGCAAGGAAGTTACAGCTAGCCTAACGGTGAAGGGTGATACAAGATTCCTTGCCGGACTCAATATAACTCTAACAGGGTTCGGAATGTTCAGCGGTAAGTATTTCATCGAGAAGGCTGTACACACATTAGGGAGCGGGTATACGACTCAATTGTCGCTGAAAATGGGAGGCGGTTCAAAAAAGGCTGTGAAGAAATCCAAAGCTAAATCTCGCGCTAAGGTCAAATCATCATCATCAGGGGGCGAATTATTCTATGAAGGCGATAACCACTACTAACGAGCAACCGTGCTTTGTTCGTTTTGGCACGGTATCTAATTATGACGCTCAAAGGCACATGGCCAGAATCAAATTCCCTGATAGGGACGATATTATTTCCGGCTGGCTCCCTGTTAGTGTCATAAACTCGGCGGGTAATCATGATGAAGCTCACCTTGATATTGATTCGCATGTGTTGTGCCTCATGCAGGGTAATGGAACGGAGTCAGGCGTTGTTATGGGAAGCATATACGATGATAAGAATAAACCTTTAACGGGTAATCCTAATGTGAGGTGTACTGAATATGAAGATGGAACGCGAATTGAATATGACCGGGAGAATCACAGAATGAATATCAATGTTAAGGGAGATATAGTGATAGAGGGAAGCGGAAGCATAACGATAAAGGCAGGAGGTAATGTGCGTGTGAATGGAGCTAGGATTGACTTGAATTAAGGCCAGAATTTGAGCAGGAATGACACCGCAACTTGAACAGCACCAACAAATAGCGCGACTATCACTCCCCATTTTGTGAGGCTTAATGCCTGCGCTGATTTCAATTCCTCCCTGAAGCCGTCAAACCTCCGCGATAAATCACTTATTCTCGCGTTCATGTCATTCATACGGTCATTCACATTTGACACAGCTACATTCAATGCTTTTACATCACCTTCAACATTACCGACCCGATGTTCTATGGCTGTCATTCTGTCCTCAATTCGTGTCATTCGCGTTTCTAGTGTATCTAATCTCTTGTCAACCCCCTGCATACGAGCATTAAATACGCCCTCACGTATATTTTGATTTTCGCTCATTATGAGTCCTCGTTTCTTTTTGGGATGCACATATTCTATCATGAAGGAGGTTACGACATGCCCGCAGTATTACGATTAGGAGACTCCTGCACAGGTCATGAATGCTGGCCATCACGACCTAACATTGAAGGTTCACCAAATGTTTACGTCAACTCATTACCCGCTCACCGTCAAGGCGATGCATACGATATACATTGCTGTACACATCCAGGAGTCCCGCATGGTTGCCACGGAGGAGCATTAGCTGAAGGTAGCTCATCTGTTTACGTCAACGGTAAACCTTTAGGCCGTGTTGGTGATAGCGTTGATTGCGGGGGGTCTGGCAGTGGTGGAAGCAATAATGTTTTTGCAGGAGGGTAAAGCATGGTAGGCACATTAGGCAGCATTGAGTTTACAGTCAGCGAGGAACAAATACGAACATTCCGCGATTTATCTTTCACTCATTCAGCCTCATACGCCGAACATAAAATCTTAGGGCGTAAAGGTCTGTTAGAGTTCACTGGCATTAATGCTAGTACATGCTCCATGAAAATATTTCTTGATGCCGGGTTCGGCGTTAATCCTGCTGATGAATTACGCACACTCTATGAGGCCATGAATAAACATGAGGCTGTTGCATTCACATTAGGAGGTCAAGTTATGGGCGCAGGGTTATGGGTCATTGAAAGCCTCAATGAGACTCATAGCATTATAGGCGCTGGAGGTGTGTTAATGCGGGCGGAAGTCAGTTTGTCATTGAAGGAGTATATCGAATGAATGAATATGATGTGCTATTTACTGGCCATGAGGAAATCAACTTTTATCCCGCCGATTCATATGAGGAAGTACTACAGAACGTCATCACTATACTGTCCACTCCAAAATATTCTGTGCCTATGTTCCGTGAATTTGGCATCGGTCATAGCATGTTGGATGACGCTATAAATATTTCACGCGCTAAACTCTCAGCAGAAATCATACAGGCCATCAGGAAGTATGAACCAAGAGCAAAAATCTCGCGCATTGATTTTTCTGGCGATGAGTCCGGCAAGTTGAATGTTAGGTTAAAGATTGCCATTGAAGGAGGCTAATAGATGGCTAAATCAGAATTATTCCCGGCGCTTGATGATATTTCATTCGCCGATAAAAATCCCGATAACATTACACGCGAAATTCTAGAACGTTATAACAATCTCACAGGTAGAAGCCTTAAACCCGCTGACCCTGTGAGACTTTTTTTTGACGCTGTAATTCTCGCTATCATTCAGCAGCGTAACATCATCGACATAGCCGCTAAATCAAATCTCTTAGCTTATGCTTCAGGCTCATATCTTGACCACTTAGGAGCGTTGTTAGGCGTTACTCGGTTGGAAGCCTCTCACGCTACATGCTCCGTGAAATTCACTTTGAGCGCCGTTAAAAATTATCCCGTTATGATCCCTGCAGGGACTCGAATCAGTGCAGGCGATAATATCTATTTCGCCGTCAATGAAACTCATACGATTAATGCAGGTCAAAAATCTATCACCGTTTCTGCCTCATGCACTACTGCAGGTGAAGCGGGTAACGGTTATATTGCCGGGCAGGTCAATAAACTTGTTGACGTTTTCCCCTATGAGATGAGCGTTGAGAATTTGAATGAGACTAATGGGGGAAGCGACATTGAATCCGATGACGCATTCAGAGAACGTATACAAATTGCGCCAGAATCTTTTAGCAGTGCCGGACCTACTAAGGCATATGAATATTTCGCACGGTCAGCTCATCAAGATATTATCTCCGTTAGCGTTGTCGGCCCTCCTGATACTGAACCCGGCCATGTCGAAATTTATCCTCTCATGACGGGAGGCGAATTACCTTCAGACGAGGTTATTGAGGCTGTCGAAAAAATTTGCGCCGCCGATGACGTTAGACCTGATACTGATTATGTGCATGTCAAAAAGCCGGAGCAAGTCCCTTACGATATTATCCTCACATATTGGATTGACGCGGAAAAATCGGTGAATGCATGGAACATTCAAAGCTATGTGTATGACGCTGTGCAAGATTGGGTGAAGTGGCAAAAATCAGAATTAGGCAGGGACATTAACCCCTCAGAGTTGAATCGCAGAGTCCTTGATGCAGGGGCTAAAAGATGTGAGATAACTGAACCGGGATTTGAGGCCTTGAAAAAGTCGCAAGTCGCTGAATGTATTTCTATGAGTGTACTTTTTGGAGGCTTGGAGGAGGGTTAATCCTCCCCCTTAATGTTTGTCAGATTCTCGCGTGAATCTCATAAGCTCAATAATACTTTGTATGATTGCGGGGGCGGAGTCATTGGCAGGGAAATTTTGTGCGGGAGCGGGATTTTGTTCACGCTCTTTAGGCCGTAACGTTAGCGCGGTTATTACCCACGTGCTTATTCCCATTATCACCGCCAATACTGCAAACCCTATACCTACGCTCCACAGTAACATATCAAATCTGGCCTCTATAACATCAAGCCGCCTATTTATCACAGCAAGTGAGGCTGTATGCTCATCAAGCCTCACATTGATTTTGTGAATTTCGCCCTGAATCGATATGAGTATTTCACGGTCGCTACTCGTCATTATTCTTCACCTTCATTTGTGGGATTTGCATATTATAACCTGAAAGGAGGCATGACACCTGAAAGATATTTTTACGCTATCACTTGCTGACATCTCACCGCCTAACCTCACCGCCGACAATAACATTCTCGCCATCATTAAAGCCTTAGACCCTGAATTACAAGCCGTCAGTCATGACTCTCTTTTGCCCGTAATTTTCGCCCGTATTGATGAGCTTGATGAAGCCACTACAGATTTGCTTGCGTGGCAGTTACATTGCGATTTTTACGATTTAGCCGCGACTCTCACTATGAAGCATGAGGCTGTCAAATCATCCCTTAAATGGCACATGAAAAAAGGTACGGCTTGGGCAATAATCGAATCACTTAAGGCTTTAGGCATTGAGGGTACATTCATTCCTTGGTGGGAATCGGGCGATGAACCTTACACGTTCAAGATTGACGCTAAAATCACTGGCGATTATTACAGGACGGCAGGCAAGGACAAAATCAACGCATTAATCCGCCGTGCCGTTAATGAGTCAAAATCTGCACGCTCACTCATGAAGGAGCTTAGGACTCATATATCCTTCACCGAAAATTTACCCCTTCATGCAGGACTCGCAACTGCCCTCACTGGCCATCAGAATATCGGACTCATTCTGCCTGATAAGATTTACCGCCCATCGTTTTATATCGCTATACCTCACGCATTACAGGGGCATTCTCAAATCGGAATCGAAAAGGCTCATGACGTTTCAGGGAATATTTACGCGGGAATCGCTAGCCATTCAAAATGGGATATTGATTTAGGAGTTGACCTTCAAACTATGCAGGAATTGTTACTGCGCTTTGAACAACGTATTTTTGAACGCATTGACGCTCATGAACAACATATACTCTCAGAATTTCAGCGCACTCAAAATGAGCTTAACTTACAGCTTGAAGAAATTAAAGACTTACTCAGATGGGCACCACCTGATGACCCTTTATAGATTGGAGATGAATAATTTTGTCTGTCGGTATGACTCTCACCACTAACGGACGTAACCTTCTCGCTAAAGCTATCACCGGGAAAACTTTACACTTCACTCGCGCTTGGGTGGGGAATGGCTCAACCTCTAAAGCTCATTCGGCCATGACCGCATTGGTCTCGCCTAAAATGGAGCTACCTATTCAATCCATGCGCACATCCTCTACAGGTACGGCGGAAGTCGTATTAGAACTCAACAATCAACATCTCACTACTGGCTTCTTTGTTCAGGAATATGGACTGTTCGCTAAAGACCCGGACTCTAACGCTGAATTGCTTTACGCTTATTGCAATAAGGGGAACGAAGCTCCTTACCTTGAAGGTTACGATGGCACTAACCCCATCAATTACACACTCAGTATCATTACCGTAATTGACCAGGCTCAAAATGTTACTGCCACTATCAGCACCACAAATAATTACGTTACACTCAATACGCTTAACTCACGATTCACTTCATTGTTCGCTGGTGAGTCAAATCCTCCCGCAGGGTTCTTCACTTACGCCGCTAATGACGCTCAACGGTTACGCCCCCTAACTCTCGCAAACACAAAAAAGGCTATCATGGGGATAACTGATATTCCCGCTTTGGTTGATAGAATTGAACGACTTGAAGACGCTATTAATGAGTTGACTCTCACCCTTAACGTTCAGGAAATGTACCCGGGCGCTTCTCACTACATGGCCGAAGATTTTGCCGAACCTGATACCATTGACCTATTCAGCGCTCAAATCACTTCCATCGTTGCGGGCGATGACTCTATTGACTGCATACCCGTTGAAGGCATGTTACCCGGCTCATGGTATATCATCTCTGACGGTATAAAATCCGAGTCCGTTCAGGTTGACTCGATTAGCCTCGAAAATGGAGTCCAACGCGTCATACTAAAATCCGTCATCAAAAATACATACAAACTTGCGGGCTGTAAGATTTATCGTTCAAGCGCTGATATAAAATCGGGAAGCGCTTATGGTACTGCTGACCGCAAAAATATTACTTGGCTCCCAGAAGTTACTTGGAAGGGTCAAAGCTCAGGCACTACCGCTGTTATCAATTTCGACTCGTCTGTGAGTCATTCGGCGGGCTTCTCCTTCACTGGAAATGCTCAGCTTAATTCGGACGGCTATATAACGTTAGGAAGGTGATTTTTTTGTCGCAAAGAAGATTATTCGGTCATATAAAATCCCTGCTACATTTCGACTTCCCTTATTATGGCGGGTGGGATAAATCTCTCATGCAAAATAACGGCTTACGCGATGAAGCCTCTAATGAGTTTTGGAGCTTTTACGGTAATGCTACTCTCGATGGCTCGTGCTATAACGTCTACTCCGTACCGTCTGGCAGTGCTAAATTTGGCTGGAGAGCTTTTCGCTCTATGTCGACTAATGACTATACTGCTTGCTCTAATTCTTATGGCACATTCAAACTCAACTCACAGGGGAATTATGAGATTGAGTGCTTCATTCAGCCTGTCGACTCTACTGCAGGGAATATCGTTGCATTCTTGGCGGGTAATAATCCTGCCTTCACTATTTCGCGTGAGGCTTCAGGGAAAATCAAACTCACTTGCTCGGCATGGGACTTAAACGCTTCTGGCGCGCTGGTCATTGGCTCTAATTCTTGGCACCATATCAGAGTCAGAATCTCTAACAATTCGGCCATGCTTTATGTTGATGGAGTATCTGCTATCACTGCTAACCTTACCGCTAATGTCTCACTCAACATCACAGAATGCAGGATTGGAGGCTTTAACGGCTATATTGACGAGTTCGTTTATAGGGACGCTTTAGACTCAACTACTGACGTGCCTACATCGCAATACAAAGCTCAACTTGATATTTCTGCTATGGGCGGTTTTGGCTCTGGCAAGCACGGCGCTTTATATATTCCTGCCGGTCAATCTGTTGCGGTTAATGCTTACTCGCAAGGCTTGTATGAGGGCGACACTGGCAATAAAAAAATTAAAGTTTGGGCATGGAATAACGGCAGCTTAGGCACTCCAAATACAGGCGATGAATTAATGTTCCTCATTCAATCGCGCACGTCCGCTTCTGCTGATGAGCTTACGGGTAAATATGCCTTCAGATATATCACCGCTTGCGATGGCACTAACATTACTCTTGACCGTCCGCTTGATGATGATTTTTCTCTCACTGAAGCTCGGCAAAATTATTATGTACGCATTTATCACATTCCGCATTTCACCTCCGTTAATATTGAGGAGGGCGGGAAATTATGGGGCAGACTCTTAGGCTTGGGCGCTTTCAGGTGTACAGGGAATGTTACCGTTAAAGGCGCTATTTGTCCTAACAATAATTCTCTCTCGGCTAAAGTCGATAATGTCCTTCTCACTCATGCCGATTTACCTGACAGATTCATTCCGTCAGCAGGTGGGGGCTTCATGATTTTTTGCGGTGGCACTTTGTCTTGTTCCTCAACGGGTATCATTGGCAGACGTTCGGAACTTCATGCTAAGGCTAATGCTTATGGGCGAGGCGGTAACGGCGGAGGCTCTACAGGTCAACAAGGCGGTATCATGAAAGGCGGTAATGCGTCTGACGGCACTTTACCTAACTGGAAAAATTACGGCCCCTGCATCCTTATTGCCGCTAATAATATCTCCGTTGATGAGCCTTCTATTTCTACTGGCGGTCTTAACGGCTCTAGTACTAGCGCCCCTGGTCAATATTCAGGCTTGCTTTACATCGCTGGCAATTTCGCCTAAAGGAGGTAATCGACCATGGTGAACGGAACTAATAACGGTAGGTATTATGTTCATGACACATTAAATAACCTCATCTATGGCACTCTCATTACTAAATCAGGCTCTGAGATTAACTGCTCAAATGCTGACACCATAAAATCATTCAACCTCTACTACTCTCAGCCTACAGGAACATTCATTTTCTTGGTGTTCAATACGGGCGGTCAATGGTTCAAACTTGATGCTTCAGGGAATGCCGTAAACATTTCAAGCGATATTCCCTCCTATAACACATTGGCGGAATTGGGGAACACTGTCGCTCAACTTAAAGCATTAACGAACATTCCGGCATTCACAAAGGAAAAAGTCCGCGTCATTGTCGGATTAGGTGCTGTCGATTCGGCATCCTCATTCCCAAAAATAAAATTCACACTCAACGGCTATATTAACGAACAACTCACTCAACACATTGAATACTCACCTGAATACGAACTCGGCGAAAATTCCGTCATCACAAATATCTCTCATGACGCAACAACTTCAAACGGCGGGACTATTTCCGTTAAGGCTCAGGCGTTATTACCTGACGACACGTTATCAGGTTGGCTTAACCTCTCAGAAGTCCAGGGCATGGCCGCGAAAAATATTCAGCTCCGCGCTACTTTCAATGCTCCTACAGTTGGCACCTCTTCCGCTATTCTCAATCAAGCCGCTATTACTTACTACAATAGCCAATATGCTGCCGTAGAGGGTAAAGGCGAAATTATTACACTCTCACAGGATTGGTATATGAATATCTCGGATTGCAGAGTCAATGTCAGACATTCCCCGCTTGAACGCTCTACTATGAAGGTCTTTGCGGCATTCAGAAATTCCCCCGTGTTCATTCACTCTGAACAACTCGGTATAGGGTCAGGCGATCGCAAAACGTTCCAATTGTCTCACACTAACGGCATCAAATATGACTCCGTAAAAGTGTTTTATGACGGCGTTCAAATCTTTTCTGGTTGGGAATTTAATGGTGAGGTCGGGCGTATCACCTGCACGGCTCAAAGCGGAGTCATTGTGTCTTGCTCTTATGAATACGGTTGGGACTCGGAAACGTGGAATGAGTTATCCCTCGTGAAACAAATCAGCCTTGAGGATTATGATGAATCTGAATACAGAATTGATACCAATAATTCGGGCTGTTCTGTCGGCGCTATCAAAATCGCTTTGTCCACCACTTCAGGCAGTGTTACAGGTGAAGCACTCGGTAACGGTACGGGTAGTGCTAAAACTTACAAGCTCAAATTCAAAGCCTCAAATACCCCCGCAATTTATTCCGCTGGCACTACCTTAGACCGCAAAAATTATCGCCTGCTTGATGACCCGCAATATATTCGCATCGCCGCTCCGGCTGGTAAATCTCTCACCGCTAATTACAATTGGCGCTCTGAAACTCCTAAAATTTATCAATTCACCGCTGTGTTCTCCGTTTAAACGCTATAATATTCTGCTGGGAAGGTGATTACTATCATGGGGAAAATAAAACGCCCTAAGCTAAATCCTAACTCTGACGGGGGGAATAATGATTGAGCCGTCCTTATTGGAAAGCACGACATGTTGATACACGTGCATTGCTCCCCGCTAAACTCGATAGGGGACGCGCTTATTTCGTGGATGACGAACAAATCATCATCATTGACCACGGCACTGGACCTGTTGAATATGGCGGTAAACCCGGTCCGCAAGGTCAAGCGGGCGAACCTATACCCTCTTTACAGGGACAAATTGATGAACTCGCTGAAGCCTCTTTGCGCACTTCCATTACCCTCATGGAAATTAACCAAAGACGCAAATCTGACGCGGAAAACCTAAAATCCATACTGCAAGATATTTCCGAAATGGTTCAGCAGTCAGACTCTAACACCGCATCCGCCATACTCGCACTAATCAACCTCATTAACTCTCAGGAACAAAAAAGAGACTCAGAAATCGCTATCATCACTAAAGCTATTGCCGCCCTTTATCCTGATACTCATACTGGTCATGCCGGAGATGACTCTAGCAACACTACTACAGGCGAAATTATTACTGCCTCTGATGGCAATTCTTATCTCATCGAAAAATCTTACAGCGATAACGGCACGGGCATTATCGTTTTGTCCTTCTATGAACCCTCTACCACACGGAGAATTTCTACTCTCAAAGAAGGCGACATCGTTACTGTCGATAATACTTCCTATACCGTCATTGATACTGATGGAAATTCTTCAAATGGCAGTATAATATTAACGCTTTACGAGGCTTAACATTTTCAGGCATTTTTCACACGTAACATTTCCTCGTTTTACACACAGACACATCAACGCTCAAACTAAAATTAGGGGTGAGACTTCAAGGTCTTACCCCTCTTTTTTTGTGCCCTTTTAAGCTCACAAAAAAAATTTTTTTTCCGTCAATGTCAATACTTCTGTTTTTTTTCTCTCATTCTTGCTATACAATTCACTCATACACTTTTTAGGAGGCGCGTTGTTAATGGCTACTATTCAGGAAAACACAATGTACGGCGTTAGCATTCAGTTCAAGTACAAAAATGCTTCACAGTGGGGAAATGATGAGGTTCTGCTCGCGGGTGAAATCGGCTTAGAACTCGACACAAAAAAATATAAGCTCGGCGATGGTTCTACGGCTTGGAGTGAACTCGCGTATTACAGCAACCCACAGGTTACAGCTCTCGTTGATGCTCTCACTGAAAGAGTCGGTACGGCTGAATCGGATATTATTGGCTTGCGCTCAGACGTTGACGCTAACACTCAGGATATTGCCGCTCTCAAAGGCATCACTGTCATTAGCGCTAATCCTGCACCCGCCGTTACACCCGGCGAGTAATCCTATTTCGTTTGCTACCCCGGCCATGATGCCGGGGATATGTATCCATTAGGGAGGGTATCTCTATGTCTACTTTTTACCCTCAACATATTCAACTCACTCATAATTCCGCGTCTGATTGGTCATCGTCTAATCCTGTGCTCTTAGCCGGTGAGTTAGGCATTGAATCTGACACTTTACGTATCAAATTAGGCGATGGCGTTACTCCTTGGAATGAGCTTCTTTACACTGACTCCGCTATTCGTTCTAGACTCGATGAATTAGAACGTCTAACAGCTCAATATCAAGAACTCGCTGATTCCTTACATGATTACTTCAACTCACTGGCGGCTAAAACTTTTAGAGAGGAGATTACAGACTAATGGCTGGAAGTTATACTCGCTGGTACAGAGTCGGTATGGTTACTACCACTCTCAATAGCAAATCTATTGTCGGCACTAATACTTATTGGCTGTCGGCTGGCATTAACCCAGGCGATTTGTTCACCACTACTGACGGTAAAAACTTCATCGAAATTTTATCCATTGAAGATGATACCCATCTCACGCTCGCTACCCCTTATCCTTATGACAGCTCGGCTCTTTATCATTATGCCATTTGCAGAAATTTCACCGCTCATATGTCCTCGCAAATCGCTGCTCAAACTTCTGAACTCGTTAGCGATATGGCTAGATATTGGGACGAAGATAAACTCACTCTTAGGGGCGAATCCGCGTATGAAATTGCCAAACGACTCGGCAAAACTGTCGCAGGCGAGGCATCGTGGATTAACTCCCTCAAAGGTGACTCCGCTTATACTGTCGCTAAATCTAATGGCTTTACTGGCACTGAAAAAGAATGGTTAGCTTCTCTCGTGGGTAAATCCGCTTATGAAGTCGCCGTTGCAGGAGGCTATACAGGCACTCAAGCTCAATGGCTCGAATCTCTCAAAGCTGCTGGGGAATGGTCTAGTGCTAACACTCGTATTACTGACCTGGAATCAAGAGCAACTGCTATTGAGGACGTTAATACTTCTCAGGCTACATCACTTGCGAACCTCGTCAAAAAAACTAATGGAATCCCAATTGGCTCTGATTCATGGAATATCCGCCCCGGTCATAATGCTTTCTTCAGAGGCTCTAACCTGGGCAGATTCACTCAGGCTCATTCTGACGCTATTCAGTCTGGAACGTTCGAAAATATGTACATTGGCGACTATTTCACTTCCGAGGATGGTTCGTATGTTTGGCGGATTGTGGCTTTTGATTGGTACTTCATTCTTAGAGATGATTGGGGACCCGCTCACAAACATCACCTCGTACTCTTGTGGGAAAGAGCTGACTCGGGAACTTACATGCGGGCGCAATTCAATGACACTAATGATACTTCAGGCGGTTACTACAATTCTTATTGGCGCAAAACTGTGAAGCCTCAGCTTGAAGAACAATTCGCCGCGGACTTCATTGACGACTCTCACCTCTGGAGACATTATGAGCGTTTATCCTCTGCTCATAACGGCTCTGGTGTGTCTGGCATGGTCACTGTTACAGACGCTTGCGTTGAATTACCTGATGAACGCCAAATCGATGGCACTAGACTTTTTATCACACATGAAAATCTCGCCTCAATATGGACGCAACCATATCTAAGGCAATTCCCTTACTTCCAACACATCATGCACCATGCTGGGATGCTCACTCGCACTATCGCTAGTGCAACTCATGTCATCGTTTGCGCAGATTACGGCACAAACATCTTAGAGGCTAGCTATAACACTCTATGCCACCCCATCATAACTGTACGCTAAAAGGAGGGATTTTGACATGTACACTATACGACTTTCAGACGGTACTACGGTAAAGGCTCAGGGGATTAACGGCAATTATTTTGTGTGCGATGAGAAATTCGACACGGGCATTTTTGCCGGAAAACTTAACGGCGTTACTATTTCATGTGATGACGAGGATATTCTCGGCGTTGTCGGCTCTCATGAACATATGAGGCTGGAACATGAAATGATGTTTGAGGGTAAATTCTTGTTCCTGCTACTTGATATTCCACAGGAGGAAATTTACCGCGCTAAACTTGATGGCAATATTGAATATCTGGCCATGATGACAGGAGTTGAGCTGTAATGTATGAGAAGATAAAACGCTGGTTTGAATTGGGCGTTTGGAGTGAAAGTCGTGTTAGGGACGCGGTGTTGAAGGGGAAAATCACTGCTGAACAGTTCACTAAAATAACGGGGAAGGCGTATTAAAAAGGGGGTCAGGGTTACCCCCTGCGCCTAATCATGAAGGGAGAATGAAAAATGTATTGCACAAAGAATTTTCAACAGAGTGAGTTTGCGTGTAAGTGTGGATGTGGATTTGATGATATTGACCCGGGATTGATGGATATAGCGCAAAAGATACGTAATTATGTAGGAGTGCCGGTTAGGGTTAATTCCGGGTGCAGGTGTGAGAGGCATAATGCGCGTGTTGGGGGGGTTAAGGGTAGTTTTCACACTAAGGGGAAGGCGTGTGATTTGAGTTGTTCAAAGGGAGCTAAGGCGTTATTTGAGGCGGTGAAGGCGTTGCGTGAAAAGGGTGAAATACCGGGATTGAAGTATTGTATATATTATGCGAAGGGGAATTTTGTGCATATTGATGTGGGAAGGGATAGAGGAAAGTTGTATGAAGTGAGGAATTGACGAATGAAAGGTGAGGGAGTAAAATTCATGGCCGAGGGGAAGGAGATATTTCCCTAGGAAGAGAATACACCGGCAGGA
>CALAUZ010000327.1 GCA_937892105.1 uncultured Fretibacterium sp.
ATTCAGTGAAAATAAAATCTAATAAAAAAAAGTAGATTTTAGAACAGAAAACCCTTTGTATCGAGCAATTGGTGCAAACTCAACGTTAAATGCTTTTAATCCCTAAGAGCCATGCGACCTAAACAGTAGCTGGAAACTGCAAGCTGAATGGTGCGAAAGCAGAAAAAACAGCATGGATAGCGCAAGGTGAAATAAAAAGCAGGTTAGTATCAGTGATAGGCATTGCGTGGCACACTGTGAACACCTGTCCTAAACGCTTTTACAATGGGTCTTTAGCAGGGAAAGCCCTAAACTCTTAATGAGCATGGGAGACCTCCAACGACTAGCCCCTTGAGGGGGATGTAAAACCGCAAGTTAATGGCGGAGGAAAAATGTTGCTCCGTGAATAACGGAAGATATAGTCTGCGCTGACATGAAAGTGTCAGAGGTCTGCTAGTGATAGTAAGACTGCTATAGAAGTTGCGTTCTATAGTGAACAAGATAAATATATACAAACTTTACAAAGTTATATAACTCCTTTATAATTATATAAAACTGTAAAGGAGGATTGTTATGGAACTAATAAGCATAGGGAAATTTGCTAAAATAGTTGGCGTTACCACTACTACGTTAAGGCGTATGCACCTTCGCGGTGATTTTATTCCTTACCATATTACAAAGAGCGGAACTCGCTACTATGCTATGGAGCAGCTCAAGGATTTTTCTTCTGGCCCGATAGTTTCCGAAAAAATTGTAATTGGCTATTGCAGGGTTTCAACACTTGCACAGAAAGATGACCTAGAAACTCAAGTCCAGAATGTAAAATCTTACATGTACGCGAAAGGCTATAAGTTCGAGATTATCACGGACATAGGGTCAGGCATAAATTACAAGAAAAAGGGATTACTGGAGCTAATCAACAAAATCAATAATCATGAAGTCTCAATAGTAGTTGTCTTGTATAAGGACAGGCTAATACGGTTTGGATTTGATCTTCTGAATTATCTTTGCGAAATAAATGGTGTAAAGATAGAGATTATCGACAACACCGAATACAGTAAAGAACAAGAATTGACAGATGACCTAATCCAGATAATTACAGTATTTGCTAATCGTCTTTACGGCCAGCGTTCAAAGAAGACAAAGAGACTGATTGACGAGATAAAGCAAAATGCTAAGGGCAATCAGGATTAAATTAAATCCTACGCCGGAGCAGGAGATTTTGTTCTGGAAAAGCGCGGGGACAGCTCGTTGGGCATACAACTTTTATCTTTCTGAAAAAGAGCGCGTTTATCATGAGTACCTGAACAATGGTATGAACGGCAAGAAAGATATATCAGGGTGCGAAATCAGGAAATACATCAACAACGTACTGAAGAAGACAACGCACAAATGGTTATCCGAAGTCGGAAGTAACGTTATGAAGCAAGGTGTTCGTGATGCGGAAGAAGCATATCAACGGTATTTTAAGGGACTATCCGGCAAGCCAAAATTCAAGTCCAGACGCAGAAGTAAAATCAGCTTTTATGTGAACTACGAAAGTCTGAAACGTATGCAAGGCGGATTTCATGGCGAGAAACTGGGCTTTGTTAAAACTTCACAGCCATTGCCTAAAATCCGTAAAGGACAAAAATATTCTAATCCTAGAATTTCATATGACGGCAAGTATTGGTATTTATCTATTGGATATGAAGTTCAAGCAATGCCTAAACCTAAGTTAAATGATTTGACTATTGGAATTGATTTAGGCGTGAAGGATTTAGCTATATTGTCAGACGGAAGAGTTTATAAGAATATTAATAAAACTCACGAAGTGCGTAAACTAGAGAAGAAACTCAAACGAGAACAGAGAAAAGCCTCTCGAAGAGTTATGCAAAACATCAAAAGCTACGACGAAAATCGCCGCCCGATATGGAAACGTCACTTAAAAGAATGTCGGAATGTAGAACGCCAGAATAAGAAGATAAAGTTGCTCTATAAAAGGATAAATGATATTCGTACAAATTATTTGCATCAGACGACAAACGCGATAGTGAAAACCAAGCCATCGCAGATAGTAATGGAAACGTTGAATGTGAAGGGTATGATGAAAAACCGTCATTTGTCCAAATCAATAGCGGCACAGAAGTTCTATGAGTTTAAGCGTCAAATGCAGTATAAATGTGAAGCATTAGGAATTGAGATTTCATATCCCTCGCAAAAGGAAACTAACGCTTAGGTTTTATATCTTCCCAAACGGGAAAGGGTTTGCTCTGTGAATAGCCGGGCTTTTATTTTTGCGGGGAGTTCTTAACGGGACTCCCCGTTTTGTGTTTCATGGGGG
>CALAUZ010000328.1 GCA_937892105.1 uncultured Fretibacterium sp.
AACCGTATGAGTTACACTTGTGATTCTTTGCGTGAGCTTCGTAATCATCACGGAAGCCCTTTACTCCTTTCAAGACCATGTTAGCGGCCTCGTAACCTATTGCGCAGTCGGCGGAAGTAGATATTGTTTCGGCGGTCTTCTCGATCGTTTCAACGGTCTTCATGTCCCCTTTGCCGTCGATAAGGTCATCAATTAACCTTTCGAGCTGGGGAAGTCCTACGCGGCACGGAACACACTTTCCGCATGTCTGTGCGGCGCAAACTTTGAGGTAGCTGCTGGCAACATCAAGCGGACAAAGATCCGGCGGTGCACCTGTGATACGCCGTTCAAGATCCTTGTGAAGCGACTCGACAGCTGCCTGAGCTTTTGTCTCATTCATTATGCTAAGGCGACTCAAAATAGATTCACTCCCTCGTTATTATTGCTGTGAAAAATTTTTACCCCTTGAATGTGTTAATTATACTATACAGGAAACGAACTATTACGGTCTTATGTACCCCCATCTGTTTTCTACCTTTACGGCAGCCAACCCTTCACTGAATACCCTTGCGTCTTCATACTGTCCTGCAATCTCCCAGTCAGCGGCAACATTCACATAACCCCATCTCGTATCGGCAGCAACAGGTGCCAGACCGTCCCCAAAATTTCCGGCATTATTGTAGCGTCTGGGTATAGCCCTATTGTTCCAGTGGCCTATGTATCCCCAACCTCTGTATGTCGTGCGGTATCTTACGGGCGCAACACCGTAGGCGAAATCCCCTGCTTCATAGTATTGAGGGCGGATTGCGTATTTTCCTTCTTTGTTGATGAACCCCCATCGTCCCCGAATATACACAGCTGCTAAACCTTCATGAAACTCTCTGGCACGTACAAATTTAGGCTGTATCACCCAGTTCCCGCGCATGTCGATGTAGCCCCATAGGCCGTTTTTGCGGGCAGGAGCAAGTCCATCGGAGAAACTTCCAGCCCTCTCGAATGACGGAACAATAAGGTAATTCCCCATGAGGTCAATATATCCCCATTGTCCGGCAACCTGAACCGCCGCCATTCCCTGAGAGAAAGGAAGTCCGTTGTTGAAGAAACGCTCTATGCGCTCGTCAGTATCAGGATCAATGCGAACAAATGCGGGCTGTCCTTCAGTATTGATGTAGTGGTCGCCGACAAACGCCACACCTTCGGCAAAATCTCCGGCTTCCGGTACGCGGTGAACGAATGGGATTGCTATTCGTCCGAGATAATCAATGTATCCCCAGCGGTCATTAGACTTTACTGCGGCGAGACCCTCGTGGAAATCACGCGCTTCTTGGTATTGCGGTAAAATGACGAATGTTGCGGGTCTGGTATAGGCTGCTTCTGCCGACGATACTAATATAAATAAGAAAATGAATATGGCGGTTAATCTGTACTTCATGGCTGAATATCATATCCTTTCATTGGATATTATATGCTAATGCATGGAGACATGTATTTGCAAAGTACTATATTAGGAAAAGTTGTTCATAATTTAGTTGATAGATTCCATAACAGCTTGCAAAAAAATTCCCCCTTCAGTAAAAACTGAAAGAGGGAAAACATTATCATTATTCCTGAGTACCCGGGGCAGTCCTTCTAGCCTTCCTGCGTTCAAGCTCATCAAGTATCGCCTTCCTCAACCTCACTGACTGCGGCGTAACCTCAACTAGCTCGTCCGTCTCTATCCATTCCATAGCTTTCTCAAGAGACATTCTGCGAGGAACATCAAGTTTTGTCGTAAGTTCCTTCGTTGCCGAACGGTGGTTAGTCTGCTGCTTCTTCTTCGTCGGGTTGCAGGGAATATCGCCCGGCCTTGAGTTCTCTCCGATAATCATTCCGTTGTAGACCTGCTCAAGCGGTGAAATGAACAGTACGCCCCTGCTCTGCAAGTTCTCAAGCTGATACGCCGTAGCCTCTCCAGTGTCCATGCTTACGAGTGAGCCTCTGTTGCGTGTAATAAGGTCTCCTGCCCACTCCTTGTAGCCGCTGAAACAGTTTGACATTATTCCAAGTCCTCGCGTATCCGTGAGAAATTCTCCCCTGTAACCTATAAGCCCTCTTGTCGGAATTTCTATCTCTATGCGCAGCAATCCTCTGTCAGGATTATCAATATTCAGGATTTTACCCTTTCTTCTGGTCATCTTCTCGAATACTATTCCCTGATACTCTTCGGGTACATCAATAGTAACAAGCTCGTAAGGCTCATACTTTTTGCCGTCCCTGTACTCGATTATGACTTCAGGTTTCGACACGCAGAACTCCATACCTTCGCGCCTCATCTCCTCAATAAGGATACCAAGCTGTAATTCTCCGCGTCCCGAAATCTTCACGCCATCAGGCCGTCCCAAATCTTCCATTCTTAAAGAAACATTAACATGCATTTCCCGCTGTAATCTTGCCTTGAGCTGCCTTAACGTTACCGCCTGGCCTTCACGCCCCGCAAAAGGCCCTGAGTTCACGAGGAAGAACATTGATACAGTAGGTTCTTCAATGGATAACGGCTTCAACGGGTTATCCGATATTTCTTCAGCACAGAACGTGTCGCCTATATTGATTTCGCTTGGACCTGTAATCCATACAATATCGCCCGCGCTGACTTCATCAACTTCCGTGCGGTCAAGGCCGCGTGTTACCCATAATTGTGCTGCCTTTGCGTTCTCTTTGCCCGTAATCTCCCAGTCGTCTCCGGAATGGTCAATTGAGTTCCATTTTGTTGACACTCTCACAAACGGTTCACCTTTGCGTATATGGCCTTGAAGGATTTTCCCGCACCCTATGCGCCCGACATACTCATTCCATGCGAGCGTACTTACCTGCATTAAGAAAGGCTTGTCCGTGTCAACATCAGGGGCAGGAACGTAATCTATTATGGCCTGGAACAAATCGTCCATATTATCGCGTCTAGGGTCAGACAAATCTTTGACAGCCCAGCCGTTCAATCCTGAGCCGTAGAGGACTGGGAAATCAGCCTGTTCATCACTTGCGCCAAGCTCGAAGAAGAGGTCAAATGTTAAGTTTAGTGCGCGTGTAGGGTCAGCACCTTCTCGGTCTACCTTGTTGATGAAGACGAGAGGCCGCATACCGATTGAGAGTGCGTGCTGAAGAACGTAGCGTGTCTGAGGCATTGGGCCTTCGTTTGCGTCAACGATTAGGATAACGCTGTCAACGGTGGAGAGTATGCGTTCGACTTCGCCGGAGAAGTCAGCGTGTCCTGGAGTGTCGATAATATTTATCTGATAACCTTTCCATGAGACTGTGCAGGGTTTACTGCGGATTGTGATACCGCGTTCGCGTTCGAGGGGATTGGAGTCCATTACGCGCTCGGCAACTTGTGTGTGTGCCGCGAAAGTTTGTGCTGCACGGAAGATTGAGTCTATGAGGGTAGTTTTGCCGTGATCTATGTGTGCGACTATGGCGAGGTTGCGAATATTCTTTGCGTTTTGTGTGCTGTTAGGCATTTGCATGAAAAATTCTTCAGTCCTGTTGTAATAGATTTTTTTTTGCAATTTTAGCACAACGAGAAAAAATAAAAGCTGTTCACTCCTGATAAAAAAATAAAGCAGGCATCTACAGTAACATAACCCTAGACACCCGCTCTTAATCCTTATGCGCAAGTCTAACTCTACAAATTTATATTCGGGATTGCCGCAAACCCCTTCGCCAAGTCATCATCAGTCGGAATATAGTCCGTCATTGTCCCGTCATTGTACTTCTCATACGCAACCATGTCGAAATACCCCGTACCGGTCAGCCCCATAATGATAGTCTTCTCCTCGCCGGTCTCCTTGCACTTCAACGCCTCGTCAATCGCCACCCTTATAGCATGTGAACTCTCAGGCGCAGGCAGAATACCCTCAACCCTCGCAAACATCTCTGCTGCCTCGAAAACGCTCGTCTGTTCAACCGCACGCGCCTCCATCAAACCATCATGGTACAGCTGCGACAATATGCTGCTCATTCCGTGATAGCGTAACCCTCCTGCATGGTTCGCACTGGGTATGAAGTCGTGGCCGAGAGTGTACATTTTCGCCATTGGGCAGACCTTCCCTGTGTCGCAGAAATCATACGCGAATTTACCCCTCGTAAAGCTGGGGCAGCTTGCAGGTTCTACAGCTATGAACTGGTAATCCGCCTCACCGCGTAATTTCTCACCCATGAACGAGGAGATTAACCCGCCCAAATTTGAGCCGCCTCCTGCACAGCCGATTATGATGTCGGGTTTTATGCCGTACTTCTCGCACGCAGCTTTCGTCTCAAGCCCTATAACTGACTGATGTAGTAATACCTGGTTAAGCACGCTCCCTAGTACATACCTGTAACCTTCCGTTGACGTTGCAACTTCAACAGCCTCTGAGATTGCACACCCAAGTGAACCCGTAGTGTTGGGGTGTTCAGCGTTAATCTTACGGCCTATGTTCGTGTCCATTGAGGGGGAAGGTGTAACACTCGCACCGTATGTACGCATTACCTCACGCCTAAACGGTTTCTGTTCATACGACACTTTCACCATGTATACTTTGCACTCAAGACGGAAGAACGAACACGCCATCGCAAGAGCTGTTCCCCATTGTCCTGCTCCGGTCTCGGTCGTTACGCCTTTAAGTCCCTGTTTCTTCGCGTAATATGCCTGAGCTATCGCGCTGTTGAGCTTGTGTGAACCAGATGTGTTGTTGCCCTCGAACTTGTAGAATATGTGCGCGGGTGTATCGAGTAATTCTTCAAGGAACACTGCATGTGTAAGCGGTGAAGGCCTATACATCTTGTAGAAGTTGAGTATCTCTTCAGGAATTGGAATGTATGCCGTAGTGTCGTCAAGTTCCTGTCGTATAAGCTCATCGCAGAATATCGGCCTCATCTCCTCAAACGTAAGGGGCTTCAATGTTGCCGGGTGAATGAGTGGGGCAGGTTTCGTCTTCATGTCTGCGCGAACGTTGTACCATGATGAAGGTATGTCGTTCTCATCAAGGTATATCTTGTATGGAACATCAATTTTGCTCATTGATTATCTCACTCTCCATTTGAATTTGTTGCGGTTAATTATAATGCAGGTAATAAGGCTTTGAGATGTTCATAATTGATTGATGTACTTCAAATGTAAAATGTACATGTATTAATCATCTTATGATTGCTTCAATTTTTTACACCCCCTTCGTTTTGTGATAGAATTTCCTGCATTCATGCCCTGTTGGATTTGTTCAGGGCAATTTCACATTGACAGAAGGAGTCCTGAATTTCACAATGAGAACAGAATTGCTGGGGCAGGAGAAAAACATCGTCCGGATAAAACTCGAAATAGAAGCCGCCGAGTTCACCAAAGCAATCACCAAGACAATCAACGAATTATCACAGCAGGGTAATTTTCCAGGTTTCAGAAAAGGCCATGCACCTCGCAGAGTAATCGAAATGCGTTTCGGCCGCGAAGCAATCTACAATGAAGCCATCGAGAAAATCATGAATACCGAGCTTCAGCAGATCGTGGAAGATTACGAACTTGACCTCATTGATACCCCGTCGCTCAATGTTACGGAAAAGATAGAGGAAGGAAAACCCGTAATGTGTGAACTTACGTTCGAGGTTAAGCCGGAAGTCGAGCTGCCGGAGATTGACGGCATGGAGATTGAGAAGGTCGTTACCGAAGTGCAGGACACGGACGTTGACAGGCTGGCAGAGAGAATACGGGTTCAGCTTGCGGACATCAAGGAGACTGACAGACCCATACAGGACGGCGATTTAGTTGACATTGAACTGACAATCAGGGTAATCAATCCTGACGGTTCAGAGGCTGCAGAACAGCCCAAACCTGAGACTACCCACGAGAAAATCAACCTTGCTGACGAGACAGTGAGAGCGCAGGTCCGCGAAGCACTAATCGGGAAGTCAAAGGGTGATGAAGTGTCGGCAGTGTTTGACGTTGAGGAAGGTCATGCGGACAGATCTCTCGCCGGTAAGCACGTAAACTATAAAATGAAGATAGAGACGGTATCGGAGTACGTTCTTCCTGAAGTGAACGAGGAGTTTTACCGCAATGTTTTCGGGAAGGACACCGACATAAAAGACGATGCTGCATACAGGGCAAGGTTAAGACAGGACATTCAGGGGGAAGTTGAGCAGGAGAACAAGTCAGACCTCTACACGAGGGCAATAGATATTGTTGCGTCAAAGTCAAAAGTTGAACTCCCCGACAAGTTCATCACCCGTCAGATACAGGCAATGCGCCGTGAGGACGAGGAATGGGCAAAGTCCAACGGCATAGACCTTGATACAGCGTTCGGCATAGGCACAGAGGAAGGCCGCAAGGGTTATGAGGTTCTTCTGAAGACACGCGCTGAAACGGCAGTAAGGAATGTTCTTGTTGTTGACGAACTGGCCAAGAAGTTCGAGATACATATTGAGCAGGACGATCTTGAAAAGGAGTTTGAACGCAGGGCAGAAGAATTGCATGTGTCAAAGGGCTTTGTCGCAAAATACTTCTACGAGAACAAAAACCAGTTAGACCGCCTCACAGACCAGCTCAGATGGGACAAGACAACCGAAGCATTGCTATCACACATGGCCGTGAAGGAAGTCAAGGAACTTTCAAAGCCTGAAACTGAGACGGAGAAGCAGGGAGAGTAATAAATAAATGCCCTACTACATCCCATACGTTATAGAACAGACAGGGCGCGGCGAAAGAAGTTACGACATATACAGCCGCCTCCTGAAGGACAGAATAATATTCTTGGGTTCAGAGATTGTTGACGATGTTGCAAACTCAATCGTTGCTCAGATGTTGTTCCTGGAAAGCGAAGACCCCGACAAGGACATCAACATTTACATCAACAGTCCAGGAGGAAGCGTTACGGCCGGACTTGCTATATATGACACAATGCAGTACATAAAGCCGCAGGTCTCGACGATATGCGTTGGTCTTGCAGCGAGTATGGCAGCAATATTGCTTGCGGGAGGGACGAAGGGTAAACGCCTCGCTCTCCCGAACGCAGAAGTGATGATACACCAGCCGTTAGGCGGCGCAAGGGGTCAGGCCAGCGACATCGAGATACAGGCCAAGAACATCATTAAGACCAAAGAACGCATGAACAGGATATTAGCCTCGCACACTGGACAGGATTACGATACGATAGCGCGTGATACTGACAGGGACAACTACATGACGGCGGACGAAGCCCTGAAATACGGACTTATCGACAAGATTATAGAGGCAAGATAGATTATGCCCCCAAAGAAAAAGAATAATCCACCGGAAGAAGAAAGGTGTTCATTCTGCGGCAAACCCCGCTCAATGGTTGATGACATGTTCGAGGGGCCTGGCGGTAACGTTAGGATATGCGACCAGTGTATAGCTGTGTGCGGAATAATGATGGCGGGGAAACCTAATTCTAATATTAGCGTTCCACAGAATTTCCAGGACGCATTCCCTAACCTCAACAGCATAATTCTGGATAAGCCTGACACTGCGCAAAATCCTGCTTCACCCGTAAAGCCCCGTGAACTCAGCGAATATCTTGACCAGTACGTCATAGGGCAGTCGCGGGCAAAAAAGGTAGTCTCCGTTGCAGTGTACAACCACTATCAGCGAGTGAGGAATAATCTTGACCGTAAGAATGCTGAAGTTGAGCTGCAGAAAAGCAATGTTCTGCTTTTGGGGCCTACAGGTTCAGGGAAGACGTTAATTGCACAGACACTTGCGCGAAAATTGAACGTTCCCTTTGCGATTGCCGATGCAACTACTCTTACGGAGGCGGGCTATGTCGGTGAAGATGTCGAGAATATATTGGTGCGTTTGCTTCAGGCGGCAGATTATGACCTTAAAGCGGCAGAACGCGGGATAATTTACCTTGACGAAATCGACAAGATATCGCGTAAATCCGAGTCAACATCAATAACCCGTGATGTCTCTGGCGAAGGTGTACAGCAGGCACTCTTGAAGATACTTGAGGGAACAATCTCGAACATTCCCCCGAAGGGCGGCAGAAAACACCCTCATCAGGAATTTATCCAGATTAACACGGAGAATATACTGTTCATATGCGGAGGAGCGTTTGACGGTTTAGAGCCTATTGTAGCGAGAAGGGAACTTCAGAAGTCGATGGGGTTTGGCGGTGAACTTGCCAAGAAGTCAGGAAGCTATGAGATACTCAGCAAGGTACAGCCTGAAGACCTCGTAACTTATGGTTTCATACCTGAGCTTGTCGGAAGAATACCTGTTCTTGTTGCCCTTGAGGAGCTTGACAAAGCAGCATTCATCAGAATACTTCAAGAACCCAAAAACGCAATCGTTAAACAGTACAGCCAGATATTCAACATGGACGGGGTAAGCCTGAAGTTCACGCCTGAAGCACTGGACAGGGTTGCAGAACTTGCGGTGAAGAAGAAGACGGGAGCGAGGGGACTGCGTGCAATCATGGAAAATCTAATGCTTGACATAGAGTACGATCTGCCCTCAATCCCAGACGATGATAAAGTCGGCAAAACTCTCGTAATTACCCCCGAATACGTGAACAATCAGGACACACCGCTGGAAGAATTACTGCATGACTGACAGGCTAATACACAATGCCCGGCTTGAAGCGACATGTTTCACGCCGGGCCAGCTTATTCCAGAGGATAAAGACATTCCCGAAGACGGCAACGACCACACGATCAACGCCGTACAATATGCCTTCTTACCGTATGTAGAACACATAGGGGTATAACTAATGGGTTTAAAGGACATGATAAGAACTAAAATGCAATCATGTCCTTTAAACCCATTAGTTATACCCCTATGTGTT
>CALAUZ010000329.1 GCA_937892105.1 uncultured Fretibacterium sp.
TTACTTCTGACTTGGCTTCCGCTATATTTACTGCTTTCAAAATGTGCTGACTATACAATGGAAGCGCACAGCGATAAAGCCTGACGAAGCATAAAGGCTTCTTTTAAGAAATCTTCGCGCTTCTTTTCCATAGTAACAGCTACGATAAAGTTCACTGCGCCGCTAATGGCTTTTGCGCACTCTAAGTCCGTGCCGTTCATGAATTTAGAGTAATCATATCCGTGAAAAATATCACGGCAAATTGACAGTTTCTCCAAGAACTTCGGATAAGCGGCATTTGTAACATCAGTATCGCCGTAATTCTTCTTATCTCTTGCCGTATAATCATTCATAGCTTCTTTCAATGCGGCAGCTATACCGATATAATCAACAATAAGTCCGCCCTCTTTATCCTTAAACACACGGTTTACTCTCGCTATGGCCTGCATTAAGTTATGACCTTTCATCGGCTTGTAAACGTACATTGTCGAAAGGGAAGGCACATCAAAACCCGTCAGCCACATATCGACAACAATAGCAATCTTTAACGGATCTCCATCATCTTTGAATTTTCTCGCAAGTTCATCACGATAACTTTTGTTTCCGATGATTTTATGCCAGTCTTCAGGATCGTTATTTCCAGAAGTCATGACCACAGCGACTTTATCTGTCCATGATGGGCGAAGTTTCATAACGCAGTTATAAATCTTTATCGCGATGGCGCGGGAATAAGCAACAATCATCGCTTTGCCCGTTAAAAGGCCAGCTCTGTAATTTTCGTAGTGATTAAGAATATCATCAACAAGTGAGGCTATGGTCTGCTCATTGCCGAGTATAGCCTCCATTTGCCCTAATTCATGTTTGCTTTTCTGGATAACTTCGGGATCGGCATTATCGGCCATTAAGTCATATTCCGCATCTATCAGCTTCAGTGTCTCTTCGTTCAGCTTCAAATGAATAACGCGGCTTTCGTAATAAACAGGCCGAGTTGCCCAGTCTTCTACTGACTGTGTCATGTCATATACATCAATATAATCACCGAAAACTTCACGGGTATTTCTGTCTTTTAACTCAATAGGAGTGCCTGTGAAGCCGATATACGTTGCATTAGGCAGACTGTTACGAATGATACGGGCTGTGCCGATTTTGATTTTCCCCGTGCCGGCATCTGCTTTTTCGGAAAGTCCATACTGCCCGCGATGAGCTTCATCAGCCATGACTATTATATTTCTGCGTGTTGATAGCGGCTCACGGGCATCTTCAAACTTCTGCATAGTCGTAAAAATTATGCCGTTTGCCTGCCGCCTTTCGATCAGCGATTTCAAATGTTCTCGACTCTCGGCTTGTTTGGCTTCCTGACGCAGGAAATCTTTACATTTTAGAAATTGTCCGAAAAGTTGATTATCGAGATCGTTGCGGTCTGTGATTACAATTATTGTCGGGCTTTCTAGGGCTTCCTGCAAAAGATGAGCATAAAATACCATTGAGAGCGATTTCCCGCTGCCTTGAGTGTGCCATAACACACCGCCCTTCCCGTCGGTAGATGTGGCCTGTTTTGTTGAAACTATAGCTTTCTTGACGGCGAAATATTGATGATAGCCGGCTAAAATCTTGTGTTGTTTCAATCCTTCATTAGAGAAGCAGATGAAATTCTTGATTATGTCAAGAAGCCGCTGTTTCTCGAATATACCTTCAAAAAATGTGTCGAATTGGGCATATTTTGTGTTTTCATAGCTTCCGTCTTTGGTCTTCCATTCCATGAAGCGGTCTTCATTTGATGTAATTGTTCCGGCCTTTGATGTCAAATGATCACTCATGACACAGATACAATTATAAATAAACATAGACGGAATCTCGTGCATGTAATTTCTGATTTGCAGATATGCTTCCGATGCGTCAGTTTCTTCTCTGGACGGGGATTTCAGCTCCATTAACACAATAGGCAGGCCATTAAGGAAGAGGAAAATATCGGGACGCTTCGTGCTGTTCTCAATGAAAGTCCATTGATTAGCGATAACAAATGAGTTGTTATCGGGATTTTTATAGTCAACGAGATATACAAGCCCTGAAAGTTCCTCGCCAGTTGAGAAATACCGCACCTCAACTCCATGTTGAATGTAATCCATGAAGACGGCGTTTTTCTGGATTAGCGAGGCATTATCGAAGTTCTTTAATTTGAAGAGCGCATCATTTATTGCTTCTTCCGGCATAGTCGGATTCAATCGGTGCAGAGCGGCATTAAGTTCTTCTTCATAAAGAGGGTTATAAAAATCACGTTCAATATCAGGGCCGTAAACATAACGATAGCCCATGTTCTGAAATAATTCGATTATGGAATTTTCATAGTCAGCTTCCGTGTAAAATTCTGACATTGTATTAGCTCCTTCTTGTATTTGTGCGCAGTTTATAAGTCAATGTCGGAAACGTCAAGCTCGCCGGACATGAGACGAGGGAGGAGAGAATCGCGAAGTTCGGCGAGTTTTTGATTTTCGAGCTGATTCAAGACAATCATATATCTAAACTGTGATAGTGTATTCGATATACTTACTTGTAATTCAAGAGGTACATATGGTACAGCAATAGTTGCCATATCTGCGTAGTTACCTTGCGGAAATGTACCAGAACGTGATTCTGTTTTTAATGTAAATTCTGCCTCAACATCAGGGAGTAGAAGATACTGATAAAGTAAAAAAGGACTTACTTTTTCTTGTATTGCACGAATAACCATAAGCCGTGTAGATGCTATATATTCTGAGGCATCAAATAATACAAGCCCGTAGTGATGGTTTCTTGGTCTTATTTCAGAGTATAGAATATCACCAAATTTGAAGTGCTTTTTGAAGTGCCCTTTTAATTTTTTATTAGGGACAAATGGTGAAAATGGGAAAATACCCTCAGTAACATCACTACTATTGAGTAATCGTACCATTTCATTGGAAACGGGAGAATAATCTAGTATATTACTTGATAATTCGCCGATGGTTATACTTTCGGTACAATCTTTCAGCCATTGGTTAAATAATAATGATGCTTGCTGCTCTAAATTCTCGTTTATGCGGTTGTTAAGCTCGATTTTGTCATCAAGCGACGAGAGAATGCCGACGATTTTTTGTTGTATTATTAGTTCTGGAATTTGTAAAACCAATGTATTTAAGTTGTTTTGGCTTAATTTAGGTTGTGCGGAACCTGTAATGTATCCAGATAGGTCAATAGAGTTAATGAGGTAGTATAAAAATCTTAAATCACAGCTTTCATTACTTTGAATGATATGTGCATGATTATTAACCCAAAATTTCCCTGTAACAAGCTGAGCTATATTTTGTTTCTTTGATTTAAGATTTTCCCCGTCTTCAGCAATTAACATATACGTACCATCAAAAATATAATCATCTATATGGTCAATTACTCCTTGCGCTCCGTAGTACCTATAGATTCCCTGGCGTTTTGCTCTTTCTATTGATGAAAGCGGGATACGTTTTTTATCACAATTGATAGTTATTTGATCAAAGCGAAAACTATTATATTTCATTCCCACTCGCCCTCAATTTCATCTAGCTTCTCGTGAAGCAGTCGCTCAAGTACACTAAACGCAGGCGTAAAGCTATCACGAATAAGTAAAATCATTTCGTCAATCTCATCATCATTGTAAATGTGCATGAAAGTATTGCGCTTCTTCAGCATAGAAAGCCACACAGCAGCGTCATCAACAAATCCAAGCTTATAGCTTAGCTGTAATATCTCTCTCGGCGAGCCTGTTTCAGAGCCAGTTACCCCATGTAGCCTTAATACTTCTTGCAACGCTTTCCATGCAAGCTCAAACGTCAAATTAAACTGCCCGATTACGCCCGTTCTATAAATTTCGTTTTCGTCAGCCAGCTCAAAATCCGCGCCCTTCAGCACGTTTAGACAATTCGCGAAGTTATCGAGTTTTTTCATATATCGTAATCCCGTCCCTTTTAATTTCCTCTTTCAATTCACATGCGGTATCGCTATTAAGATTGATTATATCAAAGGACAGTAGGGAATGAACTTTCTCGTTTATGTCCCAATAAAAGCCATCGAAATTGTTACCACAAACGGCAATATCAATATCGCTTCTCTCTGTGTGTGTTCCTTTAGCGCGTGAGCCAAATAGGATTACCCTTTCTATGCCATTTTTTTCCGCCAATCTGCAAATATCCCGCTGTACTCTCTGGGGAAGATTATATTTCATATCCAAGTACCCCTAATTTCTTTTTGATTTCATTTTCCAGCTCATGAGATTTAGTGAACATCTTGCCTAGTTCTTTTGTCAGTCTCGTCATTTTCTCTTCAAACGGTTCGCCGTCGTCTTCCTGTTCTTTAATCCCTACATAGCGTCCGGGAGTTAGGATATAATCTTGTTTTGAGATGTCCTCTATTGAAGCCACAGCGCAGAAGCCTTTCACGTCCTCAAGTTTCCCGTTCTGGAATGCCTCGAAAGTATCGGCCAGTTTCTGAATATCGTCATCAGAGAAATCTCTGTGCTTCCTGTCGACCATATGACCCATTTTGCGAGCGTCGATAAACAGCGTCTTACCTTTCTGCTTCTTGCCTTTTGTGATGAACCACAATGTAACCGGGATCTGAACGCTGTAAAATAGCTGTGTCGGCATTGCGATAATTCCTTCGACGAGGCCTGCTTCAATGATTTTCTGGCGTATAGCTCCTTCGCCGCCGGTCTGTGTAGATAATGCGCCGTTTGCGAGTACGAGTCCGATTTTTCCGTTCGGGGCTAAGTGATGAATCATATGCTGTATCCACGCATAGTTAGCGTTATTTGCTGGAGGCACACCATATTTCCAGCGAACGTCCTCAAGCAGCTTCTCTTGACCCCATGGGTGATAATTGAAAGGCGGATTTGCGAGAATGAAATCTGCTTTTAACATTGGGTGTAAATCGTTTGTGAATGTGTCGGCATGGTAAGAGCCAAAGTCTGCATCAATACCGCGAATAGCCATGTTCATTTTAGCCATTTTCCATGTATCGGAATTAGCCTCTTGACCATAGATTGATATTGCACCGCGGTTGCCTGAATGAGCCTTGATAAATTTTGCGCTTTGAACGAACATTCCGCCCGAGCCGCAGCAGCAATCATATATACGGCAATTTGCAAACGGTCTTAGAATTGAAACAAGGGTCTTAACCACACTTGCAGGAGTATAGAACTCTCCGCCCCCGACCCCTTCTTTTTCTGCAAATTTGGCAATACAATACTCATATGTCCTTCCTAGAAGATCTTCACTTTTATCAGTATCGCTCATGTCAATGTTGTTGGTGAAGATGTCCACGACATCGCCTAATACCTGCTTGTTAAGATCAGGATTAGCATAATTCTTAGGCAGAACGTTTTTTAATGTCTTGTTCTCCGCCTCAATAGCTCGCATTGCCTCATCAATCACAGTACCGATTTCAGGCGTATGAGCCGCTGAGGCTATTGTACTCCATCTTGCCTCTTTAGGCACAAAGAATACATTTTCTTCTGTGTAAGCGTCGCGGTCATCTTCAAAACCATCACCGTCTTTTACAAGTTCCTGATAACGCTTATCAAACGCCGCTGAAATGTAACGCAGGAAGATGAGACCTATGATTACCTTCCTGTACTCTGCTGCCGGAATATGTCCCCAAAGGACACAGGCCGCGCCCCACAATTGTTTTTCAAAGCCTATGTTGGCATTTGTTTTTACTTCAGGCATCTTCTTCTCCCTATGCAAGATCAGCTTTTAGTGAATTGGCAATACTCATAATAACATTTTTAGCCAATTTGCTGTACTTGATTATTTCATTAAGCGGCTTGTGATCGTGTATCATATCTGTAGCCAAACGCACATCGGCTTTGTCGATGCCTCTTTGTTCGCCTTCAGCTCTTGACTCCATTTTACTTATGTTAATGACAGCAAAAAATTTCAACTTGATGGAACAGCGGAAATACATAGTATACATGGGTGAGCAAAACACAAGGTGCTATGTTGTGTATAAAATTTCTGATGATAGCAATAAGAAAGACCAGAGCAGTATGCAGTTCAGGCGTTTTGGCAGTAAATATTTTGTACGCATAGACAGAGGCGAGGAAATCATGGCCAGCCTCAAGAGCTTTTGTGAGCAGGAAAAAATTACTCTCGCTGAAGTAAAGGCACTTGGTGCAATAGATGACTTCAACGTAGGACTGTTTGATGTTG
>CALAUZ010000330.1 GCA_937892105.1 uncultured Fretibacterium sp.
CTCAGAAATTCATTGACCTCGTCAACATTTTGCAGATTGGCTTCTATCTCGGTGATATTTGCGTCTATAGTGGTCAGGGTCTCGCGTAACCTGTCCGCATCATCACTCAGCTTGTTTTGCCTATGAGGTAACGGCCAGCCTCTTAATGTTCTATCGTCATACTTAGGCATTGAGTATCACCGCACTTATATTTTGAACTAACGGCCTCGCTGATGCTGAACCGTTTAACACTATCTTTAGTCTTGTTGCCGCCATGTCGCACGGAATAAAACGCTTGCAACGTACCCAGCCGTCCCCGATCTGTTCACTCTCTGAGTCTTCTGCCTGTGTCCAAACGTTCGCGGCTGTCTCGATGTATACGCTGACCGTTGAGCCGGTTGAAGCATATTCCTCCGTCGTAACCATCACCTGCTTGCCCATTCCGCATGTGAAAGCTCGTGATACATAGTCGCCTGTGCTGGCAATCTTAGCTGTGAGGATTTGCGGCATTCTTCCGAGCAAAGGCGAATACTTAGTGTCTCCGAAAAGCTCAACACTGAGAGTGTATGTGCCAGTTAGAGCCTCGCTGAATGAGATATTCTGCCACGCCTGCATACGCGCAACTTCAACGCTGCCTTTCTTGAGGATAAATGTTGCGTCAGTGTCTGCACCTGTGCGCTGAACTTCCGCCATCGGCATGATGTCTGTTACGCCTTCAAGGTTCACACTTCCGAGCGCGATTGTCTTTCGGGCTGTTCTGAATTTCGCTCCGAGAAGCCTGAAAGTCAGGTCAGATTTCTGGTCGGCTGTCCATGTGCTCGCGTTTGAGCTTGATAGCAATACTCCCGCTGAATATGCCTGCGAACGTATCCAGCCTTTGGACGTGTCCCAATCTCCTAAACTCGCAATACCTACGGAATAATCCGCCGTGTCGGTCATGAGAGTTATTGCATACTCTGTATCTGCCGACAGGAAAACCGGCGTGTCGAAAATAGCTCTGTTCCATGCTTTTGCGGTCAACTGGCTAGGCTTGAGGATACATGAAGCTATAACCTCTTGTGTAGGAAAACCTAAGCTCACCTCGTGAAGTTCAACTTTGAGGCTTGAGGTTGTGCTCTTGCTGACCAGCCAGAAATCTACGCCTGCAACATGACGCGACTCACTAAGCGTAAAGGTCTGAGCCAACGGGTCAAGGTCGTTGTACCTGACGTAGTAATTTATCGTTGTCCTGACCTCGTGAATGCCTACAAAATACGCGCTCGCAGTCGTGATTGTTCCCTGAAGCCTTACTAGTTTTGTGCCTGCCGGGACTCCTTCTGGGATCGTAAATGTTCCGCTGAAAACTCCCGAAGCATTAGCACTTGAAGATGAGCAAGCTACTTCTATTCCGTCAAAGATAACTTTTATTGCCTCGTTCGGGCCGAAACCTGTAGCGTCAACCTTCACACTGATACTCCGCAAATTCCCCCCTGACTCTGTCGTTGTGGTTGTGTTCGTCAAGGTGTCCCATGTCCTGCGGCGATTGCTTGACCTAAAACTCACCGTGTTAGCTATCACCGACTGCACAATATTTTCTGTCCAGCGGTCTACTGCCGGTGTAAGTGTCATAGTCGCGGGCAAGGGGTTAAACGCTTGGTAAGGATTAACCTTCATGTCCTGAGTATGAGCAGACTGATCAATCAATACCTCAACGTCAAAATCAAGTACTGTATCCTTGCTGAGAGTCAGCTCGGAAATCTCGGTGCTTAGTGGAAGCTGTAGTGTCTGATCTGCGATTAAAGCCGTCTGCGGTGTGCCTGCGTCCCTCATGTCATCATCAAAGAGTGAATCCACGAAAACATTGTATGCGCTAGTCGGAGCATTCAGGGTAGCGTCAAACCTCAACTCCTGCCGTGCTAACAGCCCGTAAAGGTCGAGAATCTGACTGCGCATTTCGTTCAGCACGTCAGCATGTACGCACTTAATGGCAACGTTCTTGACTTCAGGCAAACCCTGCCATGTCTGCGTAACCTGAGCAAGGCAAATACCCTCCGGCGGTGTGCCCGGCAAAACAGGGTCATACCTGTGCGAAATTCCCCGAACAATACCGATTGAGCAATCCTTGTACATTACTATGATGTCCTTGCGCGGCATTCTGTAGTAGTAGCTGGCCTCAATTACCGAGTTCTCGAACAGCCCCGATACCGTTATGCTCGTAGTAGTGAACGTGTCAGGGTTAATGTTCGTGCGGTAATGGTACGTTGCTGTGTATGTTGCGCCGGGCGATGGCTCTTCACCTGCGGGACTCCAATCGAGATTATCGCCGTCTAGCAGGAAGTCCGTACCCTCAACAAAGATTAATGCTCCTTGCTTGACCTCCACAACTTCAAACACGGAGTCATTGGGCAAGCCGTCAACGCACCCTGAATAGTTCCCATGAGTTAAGGTTACTGTGCGTTCCTTAGTAACTCTGATCTGCGAGACACTCTCAATAGGCGTGTGAGCAACAGTGAAGGCCATAGTGCCCGTTCCGCCGCTAACAAACCTGTGAACTTCCGACTGCACTTCGGCGAGGTCAAACGCTTCATCGGTAATGAGCCTCACCGAGTGCCCTATCTCTGCCTCGTAGCCATTGATGTGAGCGATACCCTCCGAAATGCTGTAGGTCTGCTTCCCGCTCTCAATGCTGGCAAGTGCCGTAACGTTCAGTCCCTCAACGACATAATGACCGTTAGCGTGTCTGTCATAGCGGGCTGTAGTGTTCAGGTATTCAGGATTGATTTTCTGCAACTGAGTAACGATTTCACCCCCGCTAATCCCATATACTGGGAAAAACGTAGCCTCAATGTTATCTGTGTTCAGTCCCCATTCTGCAATAGTAGTTACTCTCCATGCGCCGGGCATCATGTACTGAGGTGTCCCCTTTGCTTGGTCATTTAGAGTCTCGTCCTCATATTCCGTAAGGACACTGGACTTCTGCCACACTCCTACCTGCACGTCCGTGTTGTCTGGAACATCAAGCGTCTTTTCTGCAACTTCATAGACAAGACCGTCAAGGAATATCCGCCCTGCTTCAAGGCTGGCCTTCTTAGCGTTTGTGTCGAGAGTGATTGCACAGCCCTTAATTATTGTGCCGTCAGCGTATAACGAGCTGCCTATAGCCTTTATCTTGTCCTCTGCTATGAGCTGGGACTCGTTGAACTCCGCAGACTGCATAGCCCTTCCAGCAAGAACCGCTACGTGAGACCAATTTTTAGCCTTATCGTAGCGGTTGTAATAATCTGGTGATTTCAGCAGGGTCTTTATCTCATCTGCCGTCAAATTTCTCACCTCCTCATATCGTCAAAATTGTTCCGTAATATCCCTTTCTCTTAGGGGTAAAAATGTCTGCTGTCTCTAAATGCTCCAGCAATATCAATGTGCCCGGAGTCTGTATCTCATTCGGCGTGAAGTAACTTTGTGTAGCAGGAAGCCCGGACTTCACTTGTGTATCTATGAACACTCCGACTTCCCTTATTGGTTCAGCAACTCCCTCGCCGTAATTGAACATGCAGCTCAAATATATGTGCCTCGTCGGAGACTCTGAATATGAGTATCTCCTGCCGCCGGGCATATCTATTTCTCCGTCATCGTCCTCATTCACAAAATA
>CALAUZ010000331.1 GCA_937892105.1 uncultured Fretibacterium sp.
GCCGAACAGTATTTGACGGTTTCCTTTTTAGGGCCGGAGGGCTATTTTCCCCGTCGCAGCAAATCTTGTCCCAAATATTTTTACTCTTAGGTAAAGGATGTGAGTTCTCTCCTATGGTGAAAAATTTTTTGCGTGATTTTTGGGGCAATCGGGTAGTCTCGGCGGGGCTTTTATTAAACCATAAGGAGGATATTTTTTATGTTAGACAATTTGCACGAGTTCTTGCAATCTTCGTACTCAAATGATTCATTAAGAAGCAGAACGCTCTACTTACACACCAAAAACGTTCTGCAAAAAGATTTCTTAGAGGCTAGCTTCTCCATCGTCAGGAAATATTTGGCGGAGAGAAACTTATTCCTCGGAAATGAGGCTCATTATGCTGGATTATAAAGCTATTGCCTCGCCAGGGTATGAGCTGCCTGATATTATACAGGATAGCATCATCCCTAAGGGGTATATCCCATCTTATGACACTATCGTTATGCTCAAACTTCAAGCCCGTCAGCTTAAGCTAAAGGCTTTCATCACTGCTTTCTATGACAATTCAGGCAAAGACAAAAAATTTGCTTCGGCTTGCTGGGATTTGGGCACAACTTTTGATAACGGCATGAGAGAAGCTGAATTAGCTAGAAGCTGCGGAGGCTTTGACCCAGATTTCGCTGTACGTGAATCGTGCCCGTTCTGAAAGAAGGTGATTTTTCTATGCAACATTATATCGGGAAAACTTTTGATGAGTTCTGCGAAGAAATTTGTATAGACTGCCTCTGCGGTGATGATTTGTGCAGTCCCCTCGAAAGAAGCTGCCATTTTCAGGGAGATATGGAAGAACTCAAAAAGTATTGTGATGAAGCTGACGTGTGCAAAAGCAATCTGCTCCACTGCTCACAAGATGATCACTGCTGCTTTGATAACCCTTATGAGGATTTACCACCAGATAGGGATTACAAATTCGCTAATCTTTAATTCTTAGCCCGGAGGCTTACTCATGCTCCGGCAATCTTTTTTCTTATTTCTTAGGAGGTTTTTATGAGTTTATTTGATGATGATTTGTTCTTGGCTGAACAAAAAAATAACCGCGCTCTCGCTTTTTGGGGCAATAATTCCATCGCTCTTCACAGGCTCATTGATGACTTAGACCATGAAACCGGCAAATGGATGACACCGCAGGATAATGAGGCTGTAAAGGTTTTATTGACTACTCTCAGAACTGCTCAGACCATCATTTATAACCATTACCGCGAAGCTATCTCAACTTCAGAATGTTCAACAGGCAGAAAGTCTTCGAAATTGACCAGTTGCCTATAGGCTTAGAACTTTCGGACGGCGACAGAGCTGCTCTCTATGGCTGGCCCGATATGTTCGTTCATGAGGTCAGTCATGTCAAATAGAGTACCTAGATTCGTTCGTGAAAATATTGAACGCCTTAGAGATGAATGCAGAGAAAAAAATCTTTCTCTCATAGGGTTAAGCAGGCTTACAGGCGTAGCAATTAAGGCTATTTCACAGTACGCAAACGGGGAAGCTATACCCCGAGCAGAGAACTACAACAAACTTGCTGAGTTCTTCGAATGGCGGTTCTGGAGCAATGCGTTTGAAGATGTTTTGACCTTAACCCCCTGTCCGTTCTGTAATGATGAGGCTGGAATACTCAGAACTTTTCCGTCTATGGGGAAACCAGAGTTCGTTGTTCAATGCTGGGGCTGTAATACCAGAACTAATTACTTTTCGTCGCCTGATGAGGCGGCTGAGGCTTGGAACAGGAGAGCTTGATTGTGAGAGTTTTCAAATCACAACAGCCTCCTCTTCTGGCTGCTGATCTCTTCTTTGAACAGGCTAGTGATGACCGCTTCAAATTAGGCAAATGCTACTCCATCACTAACACTCAGTTTCCACGCCCTCATCCTACAGATGACAGCTTCTATAACCCCATTTCAGGGCATGGCTGCCTGTTCAGGTTTGACGGCTTAAAAGGAAGGCATTACTGCTTCACGGAAATTAAAGGCAATTGGCGCAGAACTTTTACAAATGAACAGCTCATTGGCAAATTTATTAAGGATGTCAATTCATGAGCAAAATTTTTACTCCCCCAGAGTTCGTCGTTAAAAATATAAGAACTTTGCGCAAATCAAGAAATCATAAGGGCTTATCTCTCGCTGAATTAGAGAGGCTGACTGACGTCTTTTCGTCGCATCTTTGTCGCTATGAGATTCACGGTGCTGTTCCCCAAAAAGATAATTACAACAAATTAGCTGCTTTCTTTGGCTGGGAGGCTTGGAAATGACTAAGGCTAAATCTATTGACCGCTTAGAACTCACTCGGCGGAATTTTGGACAAAAGATGTATGGAGACAGTTATTACCCTAAAACACCTGAACACTACCCTAAAACATTGGAGCACAGAGAAGGCTACAGCACTTGCCCTAACTGTGGACAGGAGACGCTTATTCATGAAGACGGCTGTATGCATTGCAGGTCTTGCGGCTGGAGTGCATGCGGATAGAAAGAAGGATTATCAAATGAATTTTGAGCTGTTTCTGCTTTTAGCTTTTATCGGTGGATACATCGCCATAAAAGGAGTTATTGAGGCTTTCGCTATCTTAAGATGCTTCGATTGGCTAAGAGAATTCGGATACTCAAAGGAGGATGAAGAATGAATAAATTCAATCGCCAGTTTAATGCTGCGTGTTTTAGAGTCGGTTTCTGGCAGGATTTAACCGCTAAATTTGCTGACTTCGATCCCCTCGTTAAGCAAAGATTTTTCCTCACTCCTGATGACATTCTCACACTGAAAAACATTCATAAGGCTCTTTGGGAGTGCTATTCCGCCGCTAAGGAAAAATCTAGAGTTCATCATCAGACTTTGAATAATTTGAAGGAGGCTTTCTTGCATGAACGTACAATTATTAACTAGTGAACAAAGTTTTTGGGACTTGGAACAGTTTGCTGCTCTCGCCGCTTTGACTTGTCATGCTAACGCAGAGAAAAAGCATGTGCCCTCTGATGTACTAAAGCGCATAATCAAGGCCGGACACGAGAGCATACTGGAGCACATAACGCTGACATACAGTGTGAAGGAATTGTCGCGTGCATGTCTGCAAGAGTTAGCGAGGCACCGGCATATCAGCTTGAGTGTGGAAAGCACGAGGCACACACTGAGAAAGAGCATAAAAGAACATTTTGGGCAATTTGTAAATCAGCTCAGTGGCGAGATGTTACATGTCTATTTTCAGTTAAAGGACGTAACAGATGATTATTCTGACATGCCGAACGATGAGTTGAAGTACTATCTGCCGGAATTTTGGCCCACTAACCTTATCCTTACCGTGAACATTAGGGAGCTGCGACATATTCTCAACTTACGTACTGCTCCGGCTGCTCTGAAAGAATTTCGGATTTTAGGACACGCTCTCTTTGAGGCTGTTCCCCAAAGGTTCAGATATTTGCTTATAGACTGCGTGCATGAGGAGGTCTTGGCATGATAAGGATAACGGGGAAAACTATTAGCGATGACCCTGTCGCTCTTAAGTATACTAAGGACTTAAAGGCTTACCGCGCAAGGTTTTCTTTGACACAGGGAGAACTAGCTAAAATTGTTGGCGTTTCTGCAACTTTAATTAGCTATTATGAAAGAGGAGAACACCCGATGCCGGTCGAACTCTATAACAAATTAGCTGCCGTCTTTCGTTGGCCTCGTTACAGGCAAGGTCTTCATGAAACTCTTACCTTGGACTTCGATGACACACCACAGGAAAAGCCTAAATGTGAGGTACTTAAACATGATGAGCCTAAACATAATGAAGCTCCTAACAAAGGCTTCATCACAAAAAAACAGCTCGACGATTTACAGACTATCGCTGGCATTAAAGGCTGCTCACTGTCGGAACTGCTCGACAAACTCATCGCTCCTTATTCGGACGCTTTGAAGGTTATGCGTAATCTATAGAAGGTGAAAATTCTTGAACATTTTCAATGCCGCTGATCTCTCTATGCCTCACTTAACCGTTCTCATTTACGCTACTCCAGGCATGGGGAAAACTACCCTGTTAGGCTCACTACAAGGGAAAACTCTCATTATTGACGTTGATAAAGGCACTTCCGTATTGGCAGGAAACAAAAACGTTGATATTGTCAGATTAGGAAAAAATTCTGATGAACTCAGACAGATTATCTTGGAGCTTAAAGCTAAATGTGATTATGACAATGTCTGCATCGATTCTCTATCAGAACTTGAAGGCTCTATGCTCTCTGAATTAGCTAGAAAAGGCAGAAACAACGGCGTCCCTGAACTCGGAGACTACAACCGCGTTGACTGCTTCCTCATTGACTGGTGCAGATTAGCTCGCGATATTGACGCTAACATCTTCTTCACTGCTTGGGAAAAGTATACAGACTTATCTTCCCCAACTGGTGAAAAAGTTACCGCAGTCAGGCCGATGCTCAGAGATAAAAATATTGAAAGAGTTTGCGGTCTTTGCGACATCGTTGGCCGTATCGAAATTGACGGCGAAAATGGTGAACGCTTCGTTTGCCTTGAAGGCAGTTCTCGCAAAATCGCTAAGGACAGAATCTTCAAAAGAACTAGGTGTGCCTTCAATGACATTATTCAGGCTTCATGACGGTGAACTTTTTAACCCCAAAGAGCATAATCTCTATTTCCTCTTCGGGGTTACTCATCCCGCATCAACTCAGGACATCAAAGACGCTTACAGAAAACTTGTCCTCAAATATCACCCGGACAGGCACGCTGGAGATAAACGCTTTGAACTCGCTTTCAGACACATTAACTCCATTTACGGAATTCTTTCTGATTTCTGGAAGCGAAAAGACTATGACATCATTTATAACAGGAGGATTTTACAAATGCTTTGGCAATATAAGAAGGAAGATTTTAACCCCAATAGTTTCGGCATTATCCCAGAAGGGAAACACCGCGTACGCATCGAAAAGGCTGAAGAGCAGATTTCTCGCAGTTCGGGAAAGCCTATGATTAAACTCACTCTCGCTGTCTCAGGCTATAACTCTCTGCTTTGGGCTTTTCAGGTTCTCGATGACTCTGACAGGGAGCACGAGAAAATGACTAACCAAAGGTTAGGCACTATCTTTAATTCCTTCTGTATTCCTGAGGGAAATATGAACATTGAAGACTGGGTCGGTAAATCAGGCGGGGCTTTCATCAGGCATCAAAAAGATGCTCAGGGAAAAGAACGCGCTGCTATCGGCTATTTCCTCTTCAGGAATGAAGTCGACAAGCTACCGGCATGGCAGGATAAACAACCGGCTCCTATTAACCCAGACATGATGGACTTCAGCGGAAATAACAGCAATCCGTATGATATTCCATTCTAACGCAGACGTTAATTAGTCTTTCGGCCTCGCTCTCTTTTTAAGGGGCGGGGCTTTTTTTATCCGCTATGATAAGATATTCGGGAATAAAAAAATTTTCCCCATATCCCTTATTCGTATGGGCGGATTTGGGGAGGCTTGATTAGATCATTTTTTGTGCTTATATTCTATCACAATAAATTTTCTCTCAGTCAAGCCTCACTATCTTTAAAGGAGGCTCTTTATGCTAAAAACTTTCGACTTCGACGACGTTAAACGCCAATTCTTAGGCTTCCTCGCTAAACTTGGCATTCAACCTTACGACGAAAGAGATATTGTTATTGACGGCGATATTCACAGGTACAGGATACACAATGACAAACCTAATCATAAGTCTGGCGCGTTCTGCATTTTCCCTGAAGGCTTACCTGCGGGCTTCGCTCAAGACTGGCGTACAGGCACCAAAGAAAATTGGAAATTCGATACGTCTGGTCTTCCTAATGAGCAACGTGAATTTTTTGACAGCGAGGCTTACAGAAAAGAAGCTGCTGAAAAAAGAAGAATAGCTGATGAGGAAAGAAAGAAAAAACGCCTCATTCAATCTGATAAAGCCCGTATCCTTTGGGAAACTCTTAGTCCTGCTCCTCTTGAGCACCCTTATCTGAGAAGAAAAAATATTGCGCCTTATAACTTACGCGTTCATCCTACTACTAATTCACTCGCTGTTCCTCTCAGAAATATTAAGGGAAGCTTCATGTCCATTCAATGGATCCCTCCTGATGATGGCAGTCATAAACTTTTCTTTGAAGGCGCATCTTTGGACGGAGCTTTCTGCAGTATTGGGCTTGATGAGCTAAATCCTAATTACGACGGCATTATCTTATTAGGCGAAGGGTACGCTACTATGGCTAAAGTCTTTCAGCTCACGGCTTTTCCTTGTGCCGCGGCTATGTCTTGCTCTAGGCTTCTTGAAATTGCTCAAGCTATCCGTAAGAATTTCCCCAAGTGTAAAATTCTTATGATTGCTGATAATGATTGGCAAACTGAATTAGAACGCGAGTTTAATCCGGGCATTCATGAGGCTCATAATGTATGTCAACGCAATATCGCTCAGGGTATCGTCGTCCCGGATTTCACTCCTGATGACACGGGCTGCTCTGATTGGGACGATTTCGCTCTCAAATATGGCGATGAAAAAACTGCTGAGATCATAATCAATAAAATCAAATGGCAGTTAATGGACAAAGAACAAAAAGATGAGTTCCTGAACCAGAAAAAATTATCAACTCTTCTGCATGGCCTTGACCCGGCTGTTGAATTGCCTCCTCAAGAATTTATCGGCGGTATTTTCCCTCGTAATTTCGTCAGCTTGCTCATTGCTCCTCCAGGAACGGGGAAAACTATTTTCATGCAGAAATTCTGCTCTGACATCAGTCTTGGAGGCTCTGTCTTTGATGGCTTCGTTGATGATGCGCGTGGCTTCCTGCTCGGCACTGCCGATCTGCTGCTCCGCGACCTTTTTGCGGTACTGCTGACTGATGAATAAAAAGACGAT
>CALAUZ010000332.1 GCA_937892105.1 uncultured Fretibacterium sp.
TCTTGCGGCAGGTCTTCCGAAACATCGGGAATATTCTCGGCTTCAGGCTGTAATGCTTCTTCCTGAACTTCAGGTTGCAAATTTTCCTGCGGGTTATGTTCTTCCGGAGTGTCCTCTGCAATTTCGGTTTTCTCGTCCATTAGCTTGTGAAGCTCCGATAGGTCCATGAAGTCTTCATCATTCTCAGCCTGTTCATCCTCAGCCTGTTCATCGTTCAAATCTTGCGGCAGGTCTTCCGAAACATCGGGAATATTCTCGGCTTCAGGCTGTAATGGTTCTTCCTGAACTTCAGGTTGCAAATCTTCCTGCGGATTATGTTCTTCCGGAGTGTCCTCTGCAATTTCGGTTTTCTCGTCCATTAACCTGTGAAGCTCCGAAAGGTCTGTAAAGTCCATGAAGTCTTCATCATTCTCTGCCTGTTCATCGTTCAAATCTTGCGCCAGGTCTTCTGAAACATCGGGAATATTCTCGGCTTCAAGCTGTAATATTTCCTCCTGTACAGGTAAATCTGCTTCTTCCTGCATAACTTCAGGTTCGTTCGTAGTTTCGAGGTTATTATCCTGTTCCAGCTCTGGTTCTGCGGGCAAATCCTCCGCTTGCTCCTCCTGCAACAGCTGTCCCGGTTCTGGTTCGGGCAATGCTTCAGGCTGCAAATCATCAGGCTGTGTGATTTCCGGCTCATCGTCAACAACTTCACCGCGCAGAAGACACAATATATCCGTACCGTTAAGCATTCTGTTCATGGCAGCATAATCGGCAGCCTTCTTCCCGTTATAGTTCAAAGCCTCAATGTCTGCCCCTGCATCATATATAACCCTCACAGCTTCGGGAGTATTCTCCATTGCAGCATACATCAACGCTGTGTTACCCCTGTGGTTCTTAGCGTCAACATCTGCTCCAGCCCCAATGAGTGCCTTGATTACACGCGCATTCCTGTTGTGTTCTGCCGCTGTCATGAGAACTGTAGTACCCTTGTTGTTCTTGGCGTTGGGATTGGCTCCCTCATCGAGTGCCTGTATCACCTTCTCGTATGGTGCTGACTTGCAGAACAACCTGAAGTCTAAGTCAGACATTGCAGGCTTCCTTTTAGGCGGAATATATACTTTTGCTCTGGCCTCATTCTCTGCCTTCTGTTCGTCCTCAATATCCTTCACCGATAACAGCATGGGAGGATATTCCGTAAGACTGAACCACTTTACCCGCGCAGTTGTCTCATAACGAACCATCTTATGATTTTCATCATCGTAATCGTAAAGCCTCCTGCCAATTTCAGATTTTGGTATTCGAGCCTCTAATCCGTCCTTCAGCTCTACAATTGCTCCCGTTGAGTTGCTTATGCTCTTTATGGTTACATGAATATCCTGACCTGGTTTGTATTTCGCGTAAAGTCTGGCAATGGATAGGTTGTAATCATTATCTGCCTCAGACATGCTAAGGATAATTTTCTCGTTCTCAATGTCCATAACCTTGAAGATATACTTTTTCCCCGTTATACATGTACTGCCTTCGGGTATCTCATTTTCCGGAACATACGCAGGAATTACACCTATTGCCGCAGAATAACCTTCATCTTCCTCTCCAGTTATTTTCGCCTTAACAACATAACCAGCCCTGACAGTGAGCATGAATATCCACCTGCAAAGGTTCAATGCGTTGCAGAGAAGTCTCTTTCCCTCGTCCTCTGATGTATACTTGTCGTTGTATCTCTCATGAATTGCCTTGTTCCTGGCTATCCTTAGCTCATGAAGTATGTCCCTCATCTCGTCCGTAATAATGTACCTGTCGGATAATACGTCTATCCTGTCTATCTGATCTTTCTCGTGGGTCTCTATGCTGTTCCCTGCAATAAGTCTGTCCGCCGCAGCCTCCCCAATATCACCCAGACATATCAGGCAGTATCGAGTGTTTCTGTACAGGTTTTCTTCTGCCTCGCGTCCAAGTACGGCAAGGTTCATAAGTACAGGAACGGGCTTATCGGGAGGGTAAAGTTCTCCGAGAAACGCAAACTTCCCCTCACTGTCCGAAAGCGCAAACCATTCGCATAACTCCTCCGCCGTAAGCATAAGCCTTGAACATGCCATCTCGGAGTTATAACCTTCATTGGCTGCCTCGTCCTTAATTTCCGTCAATGTGATAATCTTCCGGCGTATCTCATCTGTTATTGCCTGACGCGAAAGAAGCTCGTCTGCAAGTTTCACTGTGTTCCCGTCATCAGGAATGTTATTGTTGCGGCATAATATCTTCGTTATTAGTTCGGCAATCCTCCCAAGACTTAGCAGGCATATATTAGGGTCTGAGGCTTTGCATTCTTCAGCCTTCTTTCCGTAAGCCGCAAGTTTCGGGCAAATGTCTTCGAGAAATTCAAACCTGTTCTGCATATTCATTCTCCTGGAAATTTTATAGTTGTTTCAAATTTTAATATACAACATGAAATTTTGACACGAACACTCAGCATATTATCTCTTATTACGTTTATGCATATAGGGTGCATTAATGATAGGTTTGCGAATGAAAGTATAATGTTACAATTCACAGCAATTCAGAAGGGGGATACATTTACATGAAACAACTGATGCAGGGAAACACCGCCGCCGCACGTGGACTTTACGAGGCAGGCTGCTGTGTAGCATCAAGTTATCCAGGCACTCCCAGCACTGAAATTACGGAGGAGTTAGCCCGGTATGACGAGGTATATTCTGAATGGGCACCGAATGAGAAAGTGGCAATGGAGACAGCATTCGGAGCCTCTCTTGCAGGGAAAAGATCTTTCTGCGGAATGAAGCATGTTGGCCTCAATGTTGCCGCAGACCCGTTGTTCACAGTTTCATACACAGGAATTAACGCGGGAATGGTGATATGTGTTGCCGATGACGCTGGAATGCACTCATCGCAGAACGAGCAGGATTCCCGACATTACGCCAGAGCCGCAAAACTCCCAATGCTTGAGCCGTCAGATTCGCAGGAGGCACTCGAATTTTTCCGCCGAGCCTACGACATCTCAGAGGAATATGACGCACCGGTAATCGTGAAGATGTGTACGCGTATAGCACACTCGCAATCGTTAGTTGAAACTGGTGCAAGACATGAAGCTCCTGCACGTCCCTACGAGAAGAACATAGCAAAGTATGTCATGATGCCCGGAAACGCAATAAAGCGTCACCCCATTGTTGAGGAGAGAATGAGGAGGCTTCAGGATTTTGCGGAAGTCTCAGACTTCAACAGGATAGATGAAGGCACTGACACATCGACAGGAATAATAACATCGTCAACGTGCTATCAGTATGTGAAAGAGGCATTAGGCGGCAAGTTCCCTGTTCTGAAACTCGGAATGATATGGCCCATGCCTGACGCTAAAATTCGCGGGTTTGCCGGAACAGTAGGTAGGCTCGTAATTGTTGAGGAGCTTGACGGTTTCATCGAGGAACATTGCAGGGCACTTGGTCTTGAATGCGAGGGAAAATCACTGTTAGGGTGTCTCGGTGAACTCAGCCAGAACGCAATAGCCTCTAAGCTCGGAGGGAACGTAACTTCAGGTCTCAAACTTGACGCTTCAGTGAAAATTCCTGCACGTCCTCCAATGATGTGTGCCGGTTGTCCTCACAGGGGAATATTCTTCACTCTCAATCAGGCAAAATGTACGGTACTCGGCGATATAGGCTGTTACACACTGGGTGCGGTGGCTCCGTTGTCGGCAATGGAGATGACGCTGTGCATGGGAGCCTCAGTCAGTGCGCTTCACGGTTTCAACAAGGCCGGAGGGAAGAATGCGGTTGCAGTGATAGGGGATTCGACGTTCATGCATTCGGGAATGACAGGGCTTGCGAACATAGCCTACAACCAGAGCAAGAGTGTAGTGATAATCCTTGACAACTCGATAACGGGAATGACAGGCCATCAACAGAACCCAACAACCGGCCTCAACATTAAGGGCGATCCTGCCGGAAAAATAGACCTTGAAAGCTTGTGCCGTGCAATGGGTTTCAATCGGGTACGAGTAGTTGACCCCTATAACCTGAAGGAATGTGCCGATGCCCTGAAAGAAGAACTAGCCGCAGATGAACCGTCAGTAATAATTTCGAGGCGGCCATGTGCATTGCTGAAGTACGTTAAGCATAATCCTCCGCTTCGTGTTGAGCCGTCAATATGCATAGGCTGCAAGGCGTGTATGAAGATAGGCTGTCCTGCACTGTCGATGAAGGACGGTAAAGCGCATGTTGATGATACATTGTGTGTAGGCTGCGGGGTATGTAAACAGCGTTGCAGGTTTGGTGCGTTCAGGGGAGGCGAGTAACATGGCCGAAAGTCAGGGAGATGTTTACGTCCGAAAAGATGTTTTCGAGGCACGGATATCACGCATTGAGGAATTGAACCTCAAGACAGCTTCAGAGCTTCGCGAAGTGAGATATGAACTACAACACATCAACGCAAAGTTCAACAGCATAGGCATGTTTTATTCGGCGGCAATAATGGTCTTCTGGATAATTCTCGCTGTAACCATGTCAATCATACTTTTGTCAGCGGCTTCACTTGCACTCAGGAAAATATTTAAGCCGTCAATCACAAATAAGGAAGCTGAACAAATCGGCGAGCGTGTAGCAAACACCGTAATTGAGCGTCATCTTAGCGGAGGAAAATAACAATGACCACGAAAAACATCATGATAGTAGGCGTAGGCGGACAAGGAAGCGTACTCGCCAGCAAATTACTCGGACACCTTCTGACATCACAGGGGTATGACGTGAAAGTATCGGAAGTTCACGGAATGAGCCAGCGAGGAGGAAGCGTCGTAACCTATGTACGTTACGGCGACAAGGTATATTCCCCAGTAATCGACAGGGGACAGGCGGATTTCATAGTGTCGTTCGAGATGTTGGAGGCGGCAAGATGGATTGAGTATCTCGCTCCGAATGGCCAAATCGTAACCTCAACACAGCAGATTGACCCCATGCCCGTCCTTACAGGCGCAATGTCGTACCCTAAGAACCTGCTGGACGAAATCAGGAAGCCGTGTGCAAAGGTTGACGCGCTGGACTGCCTGAAACTCGCGGAACAGGCCGGAAGTTCCAAAGCCGTAAATCTTGTGCTTCTTGGGAGACTGTCGCATTACTTCACGGACATTCCCGAAGAGGCATGGCAGGAAGCTATAACGTCATGTGTCCCGGCAAAATTCTTGGACTTGAACAGGAGAGCGTTTGATTTAGGGAAAAACGCATAAAGATATATTAACAGCAAAGAAGGTATTAATTTTAATGGAGAAGTATTATCAGCTGGAAATTGAGACAATGCCGCACGAAAAGATACGCGAACTTCAGAATGAGAAACTCCTGAAGCAGGTTCGCCACGTCTGGGAAAATGTCCCTTATTACCGCAAGAAAATGCAGGAGAAGGGATTAACACCCGATGACGTGAAATCTCTGGACGACCTCCACAAGCTCCCGTTCCTCTCGAAAGCAGACCTGCGCGAGGCATATCCTTACGGTCTCATGGGCAAGCCATTGAAGGATTGTGTCCGCATACAGTCCACGTCAGGAACGACAGGGCAGAGGGTAGTAGCGTTCTACACACATCATGATCTTCACATCTGGGAGACGATGTGCGCAAGGGCAATAGTTGCTGCTGGCGGAAGCAATGAAGACGTTGTGCAGGTTTCATACGGCTACGGTCTCTTCACCGGCGGGCCTGGCCTCAACGGAGGAAGCCATCTCGTAGGTTCTCTCACAATTCCGACATCATCAGGGAACACTGACAGGCAGATTATGTTCATCAAGGATTTGTCCGCAACAATACTCTGCTGCACCCCAAGTTACGCGGCATTCATAGGCGAACGCATGAAGGAAATGGGAATGTCCCCCAACGATATCCCGCTGAAGGCAGGAATATTTGGTGCTGAGGCGTGGAGTGAGAGCATGAGGCGCGACATTGAGGCTACAATGGGCATAAAGGCATACGACATTTACGGTCTTACGGAACTTTGCGGGCCTGGCGTATCGTTTGAGTGTTCAGACCAGCACGGAATGCATATCAACGAGGATTACTTCATCGCGGAGATTATTGACCCCGAGACAGGGGAAGTTTTGCCGGAAGGAAGCACGGGCGAACTTGTTTTCACGACGCTGGACAAGGAGGCTTTCCCGCTGATACGTTACAGGACGAGGGACATAACCAGCCTCACGCACGAACCATGCCCATGCGGAAGAACTCATGTAAGAATGACGAGGCTCAAGGGCAGGACAGATGACATGCTGATTATACGCGGCGTTAATGTGTTCCCGTCGCAGATTGAGACAGTACTCATCAATCAGGGCTACCCGGCAAACTACCAGATTATTGTTGACCGCGTGAACAACACGGATACTCTCGATGTCAGGGTAGAAATGACACCGGAGATGTTCACGGACAACTTGGGCGTTGTGAACCAGAGGCAGGCTAAACTTGTCGAGGGACTGCGCTCAATGCTTGGTCTTACGGCGAAAGTTACCCTTGTTGCCCCGAAGACTATTGTGAGGAGCGAGGGTAAGGCAGTACGAGTAATCGACAACAGGAAGATATAGGAAGGGTGAAAATTCATGAGCGTGAAGCAGATTTCTGTATTTCTGGAGAACCGTCCAGGCTGTCTTCGTGAAATGACGAAGGCACTTGCGGACGCTAAGATTGACCTGCGTGGGTTATCGCTTGCGGAGACGAGTGATTTTGGTATCGTAAGGCTGATAGTTGATGATGTTCTCGGCACTGCTACGGTGTTAAAGAGTGCACGTTTTGTTGCGAGCTTGACGGACGTACTTGCGGTTGAAGTTCCGAATGTTCCAGGAGGGCTTGACCGTGTACTTGCGGTTATTGACGATGCTGGTGTTAATGTTGAGTACATGTACGCTATACTGGGCAACAAGAAGTCAGATACGGCCTACATGATATTCCGTGTGAACGATAACGCTAAAGCATCATCAGCTCTCGAAAACGATGGAGTGAAGCTGCTAAGTCAGGAAGAACTGTCAGCATTGTAGCAAGATGATATAATCCCGCAAGTAGCTACGGGAAGGCTGTTGCTTGAGGGGAGTGGCAGCCTTTTACTTTTGGGAAGGCGGAAGATTAATTAATGAACGTAAGGGCACTTTGACATACTCCCCACGCCTAAAGGCGGGGATTCTAGCATATACAACACTGCCTGTAAAAACAGGTCTTGTCGCGTAGCACGCCGCAGGCACCATGTCTCCACTAATGGTTGATGCCCCAACCATATGTATATTCTTTGCCGCGT
>CALAUZ010000333.1 GCA_937892105.1 uncultured Fretibacterium sp.
GCCTCTATTATTAGTTATATATTGCTTCTGCCTGGTCTGGGGTCGCTGTCCTGCCTGTTCCGATTGCCCATACTGGCTCGTAGGCATAGATTATCTTCTTCACTTCCGATGGCGTAAGTCCCTCTATCGCACTCTTTATCTGGCGTTCCATCACTGTGAACGTGTTTCCGCTTTCACGCTCCTCTAACGTCTCACCATAGCAGAATACTGGTGTCATTCCTGCGTCCAGCACAGCTTTTACCTTCTTGGCGATAAGTTCATCACTCTCTCCGAAGATGTGCCGGCGTTCACTATGCCCGATGATGATGTGCGTTACTCCGTATTCTGAAAGCATGGGGATTGAGATTTCCCCCGTGAATGCTCCCTTTGCCTCGCAGTAGACGTTCTGCGCTCCGAAGACTATCCCGCACTTCTTCGCTCCCTGCGATAACGGCCATAATGACGTGAATGGCGCAAATATTCCCACTTCAAGGTCATCTGCCTTAACTGCTTCATATGCCGTTGGAAAGTCCTTGAAAAACGCTTCCGTCTCGGAGTACGTGTTGTTCATCTTCCAGTTGCCATATAGATATATCTTCTTGCCCATGCTAATTGCCTCCTATATCCTGAACGGTTCCATTCCTGGAAGTTTCTTGCCCTCGCAGTATTCCAGGCTCGCTCCGCCTCCCGTTGATACGTGCGATACCTTGTCCGCTACCTTGAACTGCCGGACAGCTGAGGCCGTGTCGCCGCCTCCGATTACAGTTACAGTACCATGCTTCTGCGTCATATCCGCTACTGCCTCCGCAAGTGCTTTCGTTCCTGCCGCGAATTTTGCGTCCTCAAATACTCCCATTGGCCCGTTCCAGAGTATCGACTTTGCACCTTCAAGCGCAGATACAAAATTCTTCACCGTCTCTGGCCCGATGTCTAATCCCATCTTGTCAGCAGGCATGGCTTCACTGCTCACCGTCTCTGTGTCCGACGCGTCCATTCCTGAAGCTACTACGCTGTCAACTGGAAGCAGGATTTTTACTCCCTTGTCGGCCGCCTTCTTCAGGGTATCCTTTGCGAAGTCGAGGCGTTCTGCATCGCACAACGATTTGCCGATTTCTTTGCCCTGCGCCTTCAAGAATGTATAGGCCATTCCGCCGCCGATAAGGATTGTTGTCGCCTTGTCCAGAAGATTGCCTACTATGTCGATTTTGTCAGACACTTTCGCTCCTCCAAGTATCAGAACATACGGTTTTGCCGGGTTCTCACTCACTGCGCCTAACATGTCGCCCTCTCGCATTAAAAGGTCGCCAGCAAATGCCGCCTTCACAAACGGAATTACACCGCTTGTTGAACAGTCTGCTCGGTGTGAGGCACTGAATGCGTCCATCACAAATACATCGAATGGTGCCGCCATCTTCTTGCTGAAATCGGGGTCATTCTTCTGTTCTTCGGGGTGATAGCGGGAGTTCTCAAGCATTACTACCTCGCCGGGCTTCAACGCTTCTACTGCCGCCGATACCTTGTCGCCTACACAGTCATCGACAAATACTACCTTCAGTCCGTATGCCTTCTCTACATCGGGCACTATCTGGGAGAGCGAGTATGCAGGGTCTGCCTTGCCTTTGGGCCGCCCAAAATGAGACACTAACGCTACCTTTGCTCCCGCTTCAAGCAATTTCTTCAGCGTGCTTGTGTGCGCCACTATACGGGCATTGTCCGTTACCTTTCCGTTCTTGTAGGGGACGTTGAAATCAACGCGCATTAGTACCTTTTTTCCTGCTACGTCCGCAGGGGTGAAAGTTCTCAGCTTCATCAGTCAATTTCCTCCGTATGAATTTTTTTGTGTATCGGGGTTTTGTTTTTTTTTACACAGGGATATTTTACAGCAAAATCTTATTGGGCGTATACTGAAATGATAAATCCTCTATTCATGCTGGTTTTCTAGCAGACACTCTATCTTCTTCCAGCGATATTTTACCGTACTCTTGCTCACAGGCGGTGATAGCCTGTTCCCTATCTCCTCTAATGACGCTTCGGGATTTAGCTTTCTTGCCATCACTACTTCCCGCAACTTTTCAGGCAATTCATCTAGTTTCCCCGATGACATTATCCTTTCAGACAACACCATCTGTTCACGCGCAGCCTTCACTGAACGTGCTATGTTCGCAGTATCATAGTTACTCGCTAGATTTGCCCTGTTCCGCGCTGAACGTATCAATGTCATGCCTTCAAAATCCAACGCTCCAGATGTCATTCCAGCCTTGCACAGAAACGTCGTTATGTCCTCATGGTTCCGCAACGTAAATTCGCTCCGATGAACGCTCCATGATAATCCTGTACGGCCAAGAATATTTCGCGTTATTCGGGAGGTCTCTGCGTCTGAGACTATCATTGTGAGGTAGTAGCCGGACTTTGGGAAATATAACCCTCCAGTACTGCCCCATAATCCCTTCAGCCATGACCACATCGTTCCCTTTCCCGTTGGAACTTTCAGGATTTCAGACGGAAGCAGGAATTTTACCGACGATTTGTGGTTTGGACGCGTCATCATTGATATTCCAGGCGTGAAACTTCCAGCATATGACGTTAATGGCCATAATCGCACTTTTCCCGGCCCTGTCAGACGACGTGCTGCGTGAAGCCTGTTTGTAGTGAACGTTCCGTGACGGTTCCGCATTCCCATTAACAGTCCGGAGACTTCTGCATCAGCGTTCCGGCGGGATTTCACAGGGGACATAAGCCATTCATTCCATAGTCGGGACAGCCATATATCTTTATCCATACAAAATTATCACTCCATTATTGAAGTGCTTTTATCCTGCCTCATTACGCTATGAAACTAACACGCTTCTTGTTCCTTATATTCTCCCTCATTATCGGCGCATTATCACTGGCTTCATGCTCTGACTTCTCCGCTTCAGTGTGGACAAACGTATCACTCCCGCTTTGACCGCCATTTCCGCCATTACCGTTGCCCTCGCGTTCATCGTTCTCCGTCTTGCGGTGTACCCTCTGCATTTCCGATAACGCTTCACTCGCCTGCACCCTCTGCACCGTACGTATCCCTTCCCGCACTATCTCCTGCGACTGCCCGGTATCCTGTGCCGCCGCTAGGGCATTGGGAGCGTGATGGGTCATTGCTTCAACGTTGATGTTCGACATTATCATGCTTACAGGCTGCATTCTTATCCCCCTATCTTGCCCGCCATGTAGTCATACGGCACAAGCACTACCGCTCGCTTCTCATCGTCCGCTATGAACGCTGTGTACTTGCATATCTCGTGGACAATGTATGTAAGTCCTCGAACCGTTATTACCGTTCCTGGATAACAGATATCCTTCACCCGAACTATTCCCTTGTCCCGGACTAACGCTATCTGTTCCTCCAGGTCATTCAGCTCCTTCTGCATACTCTCACGTGCCGCTTGCAGCTGGAATTTCATCTTCGTCAAATCCATCATCATTGCACGCTTTTTATCATCTAGCTGTCCGGCCGCTTCAAGTTTCTTCAGAAGGTTCATGTTCGGTTCAAGGCGTTCAAGATTGTCCTCGCAACGCTTTATTTCACTGTTGAATATCTTGCGCTTCTCTAACTGTTCCGGCGGCAACCCTACTATAACATCTGTACGCGTTCCCATTTCACTCCCAAGAATGTTGCACGATACCTCCAATCCTGCCTCAATACGCCCTCCTGCTATCTGCGAATGCCTGCCGCTTCCCAACGCTACTACTGCCCTCTGTGCGTAAAGATGGCTGTGTAATATTGCGTTCTTCACGAGTATGCTTCCGCCGCTGCGTATCGTTGCCTGGTCTCCGAAACTCAGCGATATGTCGCCGTTGGCACGAACCGTTCCGCGTCCCATTCCCCGAACTCCGCCCTGTATCACTATTACACCCTGACTGTCGATGTCTGCTCCTTCAACGGGGCCGTTGATGGTGATGTTCCCCTGCGCTACTACGTGAAAGCCATCGCGTACTGCTCCAGTGATTTTGACTGCTCCAGTGAAGTCTATGCTTCCGATACCAAAGTCGATATCACGATGAATGTCCAGTTCAGGCAATACTACCAGCCTTCCACGCTCATTCTTAAGCTGGCCTTCCGCAGTCGCAACGAGCAGCAATGGGTTCATTTCATCGCGCTTCAATCCATCGCCGAAAGAGAAATCAATGTTCCTGACGGGTGCAGCTTTTGCCACAGCTCCGGTAACATCAACACCGTTCTTGCCATTCTTCAAAGGGTGCTTAATGGCTATTTCCTGGCCAGGGTGTACAGTTACGATAGTGCTTCTGCTCCAAAAGTCTATCTTCTCGTCGTCCCTGACATCAAACGGTTTATCAGGGTCTTTTATCAGCTCAATCTCTGCATTCGTCCCCTCAATGGGCGGTATTCCGCTTGCTACGATTACGGGTTCATTCGCAAGACGGCGTGCCAATAATGACTGTATCGCAGTATCATCTATCCCTATCTTGACGTTATGTGCATCGAGAGACCTTTTCACTTCCTCAACAGTCGGCCAGGGCTTCGTAAAGAATGGAGGGTCTATTGCTGCTGATGCATTCATTTTATCCTTGTCCAAAGTTATGAGTATTCTTGCGTCCTTTTCGAGGGTTGAACTTCTCCCGCAGACTTTGCAGGTTTCACCGTCCTTTACGAACTTCCGTAATGCCTTGAAGTCGTAACGGATTATGCCCCATTCCTTCAGGAACGCGTAAACATCATTCTCCTTGAAATCCTTAGCGTATGTGGAAAGGTATATTCCGTCGTCTCTGGCCTCAAGGTAAAATTTATCCTTCTCGAACACTCCCCCTCACCTCCCTTCATATTTCGTTCATCTTCGCCCGCAATATCGTCCTCAACATCGCTAAGCCCTTTCCATGTATCTGTGATACACGGCTTTCCGATACTCCCATAACACGCCCTATTTCCTTCAGTGTCAATCCATCATAGTAATACAGGCTCAACATCTGGCGTTCACGTTCAGGAAGTTCCTGCAATGCCTCCCTCAACTGCTGGCGTTCACTCTCATCGTCCAGCCTGTCAGAAGCCGTCTCCCTGTCATCAGCAAGCGTCGCCTCAACTGATACACCGCCGTCATCAAGCTGCGTAGTTTCGTCAAGCGATGTTATGTAGCCGCGCGAAGCCAAATCCTGTATCTCATAATACTCGTCTACTGTAACTCCCATTTCCTGCATTATGAGGTCGTCGTCCATTTCGCCTTTATCCCGCAATACCTTCTCCATTGCACGGTTAAACTTCTGGACTTTCTCCCTGCCGGTACGCGAAAACCAGTCGCACTTCCTCAATTCATCGAGTATCGCTCCTCGTATTCGCGGTATAGCATACGTCTGGAACACAAATCCCTTCGCAGGGTCAAACTTATCCACAGCGTCCATCAGACCAAACACTCCGAACGACAATATATCCTCATAGTCCAATCCTTGAGGCGGAGTTACTGCCATTCTTCCGACTACATACTTTATCAGCGGCAGGTATCGCAGTATCAGTTCATCGCGGCTCTTACCCGTCTGGCTGTATTCCTGCCACAATCTAGCCTCATCTGCGGCTGTCGTCATGTCTTCACCCCTATATTTCGCTTACTCCTTTTCCCAGCGTCTTTACCTTCAGCATCCAGTTGCTCGTCGAAAATTCTATCGTCCTTCCCTTATTGCCTCCTGTATCTGACGATATCAACGCTATTCCCATTCGTGCAAGACGCTTTTTGGTCTCACTGACATTCTTAGCCCCTACCGTCAGAAATTCCGCACTCGCTCCAGGCAGCGAGAACATCTGCGCTCCTCCGGCTATTTTCGCCTTTATTCGCGGACGTGTCGCACCCCTCCTCAACATTTCCTCGATTATCGCCGGCACTGCCGTATCCGCAAACTTCCCTACTTTCTCGGAGGCGTGAAGACCCCTGCTGTCGGGCAGCATTATGTGGGCCATTCCGGCTATTTTCGCGAAACTGTCATACACCACAAGCCCTATGCATGAGCCTAATCCCAGCGTTATCAGCTTCACCGGCGCGGGAACTACCATAAGGTCAGCCATTCCCAATACTATGCTGTTTTCTGCCATCACATCACCTTCAGCTTTCTCAGCAGCAATTCCAGGCTGTCAGGGTCTGGTATCAGGATTATGTGCCCAGAAATTCTGCGGCCGTCCTCCAATCCCTCGACCTTCAATTCCGTGTTCACTAACAGCGCGGTCTCTCCCATCTGGCCATATATCGACGCTACTACATCTAGTACTGCGCTTAACATATCATGAGCTACTCCGGGCACGCTTATATGATGATGGGTTCCAAGCAGAACGTTTATTGCGTTCAGAAATGAGCTTAGCACTATATTCCCGACTTCCGTCAACGCACTGTCCGTCATATCCTGCGGCACTTCTCCGGCGGGAATGAACGTTCCGAACTGTTGTTTGAGCAGAAGTTCTACCATCAATTGTGCGTCCTCTTCTGGCTGTATGAATATCAGGCTGCACTGGAAACCTCCAGTTGAACGCACAAAAACTGCTCCCACTATCTGCATTGGGTCGCCGTAATGGCCGCCTAGTTCGTATATCGACACAAGCTCCGTAGTGGGTACGTCCATATGTATCATTCGGGACAATAATCCGCTTAATGCTGTTGCAGCGTTTCCGGTTCCGATGTTGCCGACCTCACGTATTGCATCTAACTGTCTATCATTGAATGATGCCGCGTCAGACATGGATTATTACTCCTTTAACCCTTTGTTGAGTAGAATGAAGCTACATCTAGGATTAATGCTACATTTCCATCTCCGAGTATTGTACCGCCTGTTATTCCGTCTATCTTGGAAAGGAAGCGTCCCAGAGACTTTATGACAATTTCCTGCTGGCCTATAAGCTCGCTTACGATGAAGCCGATTTTGTTTTTGCCGATTTTCACTACGACTACGGGATATTCGTTGCGGTCATGTTCAACGCCCTCTGAACCGAGAATATCACCCAGAATGTTCAGGGAAAGGACTTCACCTCGCAATAACGTCGTTGGTTCACCGTGAACAGTTTTAATGTCGTCGCGGCGTACCATGATGGTTTCTTCGACGTTCTCAAGGGAGATAGCGTAAGTTTCCTTGCCGACCTTGATTAAGAGAGAGAGGACAATAGCGAGTGTTAGAGGAAGACGGATATATACATGAGTGCCCTCGTTCTTCTTGCTTACGAGGTCAAACTGCCCGCCTAACTGCTCAACTTTCGTCTTCACTGCGTCCATTCCTACACCGCGTCCAGATAAGTCCGTAATCTGCTTGGCCATGCTGAAACCTGGAAGCAGCACTATCTGTGTGGCCTCATCATCGCTCATTATCGCGGCCCTGTCCTCCGTGATTATTCCGCGTTCAATGGCTTTCTTCTTGACTTTTTCGGGGTCAATTCCTGCGCCGTCATCGCTGACCTCGATTACAACTCCTGAACCTTCCTGATACGCCGCAATTTTGAGAATACCCTTCTCAGGTTTACCGAGTGCCTTGCGTTCTTCGGGGTGTTCAATGCCATGATCCATTGAGTTACGGATAAGGTGAACCATTGGGTCGCCGATTTCGTCAATGACTGTGCGGTCAAGTTCGGTGTCCTCACCCTCAAGAACAAGTTCAACGTTTTTGTTCAGGGTTTTGCAGAGGTCGCGGATAAGTCTTGGGAAGCGGTCGAACGTGAAACTCACGGGAACCATGCGCAGCTTCGTAACAAGTTCCTGAATGTCGCCTGAAATTCTGCCCAGCTGCGACAAAGTATCATCGAACTGTCTCAACCTTGCTTCCTGAACAAGGCGTTCAATTCTCGCGCGGGAAATCACAAGCTCTCCAACAAGGTTCATCAGCTTGTCCAATCTTCCTATGTCTACCCTGACCGTCTGGCTGCCCTTCTTTGCAGTATCCTTTTTGGCTGGCGTTGCGGGTTTAGCTGGTGCTGCCGCCGCTGGGGCTGCCGGAGCTGGAGCAGGTGCTGCCGCTGGGGCTGGGGCTGAAGCCTGCGCTGGAGCGGGTGCTGGTGCTGCCGTCTGTACTTCATCGGCCTTAACTTCCACAACGTCCGCAGACTGTACGTCCCCAATCTTCTCTATTGCCGCCTTAACTTCCTCAGCAGGAGCAGGGGTAGCGACATAAACGTTGAAGTCAAACTCGAACTCTTCCTTTTCCAGTGCGTCAGTGGGAGGTTCAGCCCTGAAGATTTCGCCCATTTCTTCAAGCCTGTTCACTACCATGTAAGCTCTTGCAGCTTTGAGCAGGCAGCTCTGGCTTAACGTTACATGGACGTTATAGGCGTTTGAACCCTGAGAGTTGGCTTTCTTTGCCCATTCAGCGTCTTGGGACGACACCATTGTACCGCCTTCGGAAGGTGCTGAAGCCTGAGCAGGTGCAGGTGCAGCAGCGGGAGCAGGCGCAGGCCCCTCATTGCGAAGGTCATGTACCATCTCAGAAACGTCAATGTGAGCGTCATTCCCCCCGCCACGTATTGCGTCAGCCATCTCCTGAAGTGTGTCCAAACCCTGAAAGAGCCTGTTCATGTCAGCTTCAGTGAGAGGACGGGTACCCTTTCTCGCCGCGTCAAGCCTGTCTTCCATAGCGTGCGTAAGACCCATCATGTTGGTGAAGCCCATTGTTCCGGCCATACCTTTTAGCGTGTGGGCGGCCCTGAAGATTTCATTTATAACGTCCATATCCGTCATATTCTTCTCTAGGGCAAGAAGCAAATCATCTAATCTTTGTACATTATCGTCAGTTTCATCGAGGAATGCCCCCAAGTACTGACTCATATCCATGTCTGCCAATGTATTTTTCCCCCTTAATGTGTATCGTCAATTCCCCTTGACTATCCTGACCATTGCGTCAGGTATTTCTCCAAGAGGCAGTACTTCATCTACTATACCAGCGTCTATAGCAGCTTTTGGCATTCCATATACAACGCATGTCTTCTGGCTCTCCGCTATGACGTATCCGCCCCTCCTCTTTAGCGCACTGGCTCCGTCTGTCCCGTCCCTTCCCATTCCTGTAAGAATTACGCTTAGCACATTGCCTCCGTATTCGTCAGCTGCACTCAGAAACATTATGTTCGCCGATGGTTTTACTGACAATACAGGCGGCGCATCGGAAAGTCCGCACATTGCCTCACCATTCCGCCTCTTAACTATCAGATGGCTCCCTCCTGGCGCGATGACAGCCCTACCGCCCTTCAGCTTCAGTCCGTCAAATCCCTCTAATACCTCTATCTCCGAACTCTCGTTCAGCCTCTTGGCGAATGAACCAGTGAACTCTTTGGGCATATGCTGCGTTATCACTATCGGTACAGGAAAATTCTTCGGCAGTCTGGGCAGCAATTCGCTCAATGCCATTGGGCCTCCTGTCGATGACGCAATCGCTGCGATGTCAATTCTTCCCGTACTGGCTGGGGGCGGCATTCTTCGGAAATCATATGGCTGCGGGAGTATTTTTGGCGATGCCCTCAGTATTGAACCTCTTGGTTTTACCCTTGCAGTGCTTGCCGCAATAACCTTCTCGATTATCTCATGCCCGATGTCCTTTATGTTTAGGGAAATAGAGCCGGAAGGTTTGCCGATGAAGTCAACGCAGCCCAAAGAAAGAGCCTTGAACGTAGTTTCCGCGCCTTCTTGTGTCATAGTGCTGACCATTATAACCGGAATTGGATTGGTCTTCATAATTTCCTCGAGAGCCTGCAATCCGTCCATATTAGGCATTTCAACGTCCATAGTAACGATATCTGGGTTCAACGCTTTAATCTGTGCCAGAGCGTCTTTGCCGTCTCTAGCAACCCCTGCGACTTCAATTCTAGGGTCAGAGCGTAATATATCGCTGATGAACTGTCTCATCAACGCGCTGTCATCAACAACTAAGACCCTTATTCTACCTTTTAGGGGCATAAGATATATTCTGCTGTATAATGCCGTAAAAAATCACACAACAGCAGATTGCACCTCCTTTCAAAATTCTTTTCTTTCATAAAGTAATTCCCAACAATAATAATTATAGCCGTATATTTGCTAATTATGTTTTATCGTCAAAAAAAGTTCTAGCCAGCCTCCTGAAAAACCCTCTCATACCGCTTCTATTCTCCGAAACAATTTCGCGTTTAACATCAACGCCCTCGCAAAGCCTCAGCAATTCTCCCGCCAAGTTACGGACACAAATGCCCGCGCTGCTGTCAGGTTCCGAACGGTAGAAGACCCTGCAATTCTTAACGGAGCGTTCAATGACATCATCTTTAAGGACATAGCCCAGATATAACGGAGCGTTGCCCAAGAACTGCATTGAAGCCAATCTAATTCTTTCAGCGACTTCACTGGCTTCCCTGCTTGAACCAGCCATATTAACGACGAGCATAAGCCCGCTGGCGGCGGCCTCCGACCCCTGCCACGCAGCAGCACCCAGCGATTTAATCACGCCATAAGCGTTGCGTATACTTGTAGGTTCAGGGGTAGTAACGAGCAGAGTAATCTCCGAAGCGTAAGCGAACGACAGAACGCCCTTATGAATACCTGCGCCCGCGTCCATAATAAGGTAATCCGAAAGTTCTTCAAGTCCTGACAGAGCCTCAAAGAGCCTTTCCATAGAATAATCGTCGAGGTCAGCAATTTCCTTCAGTCCAACGCCGCCGGGAAGGAGTGAAACGCCGCCGTTAAGTTTCGTAGCTCTTTCAGAAGTTCTAAAGTGTACTAGAATTTCGTTTAAATTCCGCGAACCTTCAATGAGGTGAGCGATGTTGTAGCGTGCATTTCTAACGCCGCAGAGAATATCGAGGTTAGCCATGCCCAAGTCAGCATCAATGAGTACAACTCTTTTTCCAAAATCAGCGAGAGCGAAAGACAAAGCCGCAGCGATATTGCTTTTACCGACTCCGCCCTTGCCGCTTAGAATGGATAGAGTATGCAGTCTAGGGGCAGAATTATTATCCAATTCAGCTTTTAATTTTTCTCTATTATCAGTTACCATACGCCTAAGTTCACCAGCCTGGTCAATATTGGGGTGATTATAACTGGGCATGAATCAGCCCTTCTTTCGTTCATCTTCAGATTTCATGAGGAACTCAGCAATTCTCGAACCTGAAGCAGTTTCAATATCTTTAGGGACGTTCTGTCCGACAGTGAGGAAGGAGACGGGACAGCCCATGACCTGTTGAATATTGAATATGGAGCCGAAGCTGACGGTTTCATCGAGTTTAGTGAATAGCAAGTGGGACACGGGAATATTAGGGATATGTTCCACGACATCAAGCATATCTTTATACTTCATGTTAGCGGCGAGTACGAGATGTACGGCATCAGGCATGAAGGAGTTATAGATATTTTCAAAAAGCTCCATATTTTTCTTATCCCGTTGAGAACGTCCAGCGGTATCGAGAAGGATAATATCAGCGTTTTCGTGTTCATCGACGACGGAGGGTATAGCGGCAATGTCGAAGATGATTTCGATGGGAACGCCAAGAATTTTAGCATAAGTTTTAAGCTGTTCGACGGCGGCAATTCTGTAAGTATCGCTAGTGAGCAGCAGGACTTTTTTATGTTCCCAAAGAGCTTTAATGGCGGCGAGTTTAGCTATAGTAGTAGTTTTGCCAACGCCAGTAGGGCCTAACAGCATGACTTTGCGGCCTCCGGCAGCGTCATTGCCATTATCGCCGGCGCATTCAATCTGGGAAGCCAGCCATTTAGGGAAGGGTAATTTTTTATTTTTGTCTTTACGGGCCATAATGGAGTAATCGGCCAAGAGTTTGCGGATATATTTTTCGTCAACCTCTGAAGCTCTTAATCTTCCTTCAATGCCGTTATCATCGCCGGAGAACTGCGGAATGCCTGCCTGGAAATTATCCTGTCTATTACGCTGGATAGCGGTAGTAACGCCATTTTCGACGGCAGTAAGTCTCTGAAGCAGAACATCAATTCTATCAGCCAGTGCGCCAACCTGGTCTTTGAGCAATTTAGCGTCATCATTAGACAACGTATCAGCCGCCGCTGTGCTAGGAGAGCTGCTAGTGCTTGCGGGAGATGGATTTGCAGACGCAGGAGACGCAGGAGGAGTAGGAGCAGGCCTGGTAGTGAGGCCATAAGCATTTCTGAGGCCTTCGGGAGAAATCCTGACGTTATCGGCGGGGAGCCTGTATCCTTCTTCCCCCAGGGCAGCAGAGGGGAGGGGAGCAGGATTAGCAGGAGCCATACTGCCTCTTTCCTTAAACTCCATCAATTTCTGGAAAGCGATTAAATTTTCGCGCCTTGTATCCTCGTCCATATCGCCAGCGGAAGAAGATAGTGTAGGATTACGGGAGGACGAACGGGACGAAGACTGGGATTTAGGGGGAGTATCGTCCTCAAGAATGCCGGCAGTAACCTTCAAGACGGAGCGTTGGAACAATCCTAAAACGCCGCCTTCTTTAATCATTTGCGTAGAGAGAATGACAGCATCGCGTCCTAATCTTTCAGCCGCAAGCCTTAAAGCCTCCGCGTCATCTTTAGCAGTAAAAGTAATTTGGTTTGTAACACGCATAATTTACTCCACCATTCCGACGGTCTTAACCTGAATACCCCGTACTATTTCATTATAAGACACTACAAAGATATTAGTTATAGAACCCTCGATGAGTTTTCTGACGATGAGGCGGACATCAGGGTGAACGAGCAAAACTGGAGGAAGGTTCTTAACGATTAATTCGTCCATAGCGCGTGAGATTGCGGAAATCATTTTCTGTACTTCTCTAGGGTCTAAATTGAGCTGCCAGCCTCTTGTTAAATCGCCATCAACGCCGGCCATAATTTTCTGTTCCCAATTAGGAGATAGAGTTGCGGCAGAAATTATACCGTCAGGGCCTTGAATTTTGAGAGAAATCAATCTGGATAAAGCTTCTCTGGCACGTTCGGTTAAGAAATCAACGCTTCTGGACATTTTGCCGAAGTCAGCGAGTGCCTCAAAGATGGTAACGAGGTCTCTAATTGGGATTTGTTCACGTATGAGGTTCTGCAAGACCTTCTGAATTTCACCCAGAGACAATGATGCGAGTAATTCATCAATGACGGCCGGAGCAGTTTCTTTAACCATGTCGGTAAGTTTCTGTACTTCCTGACGTGTTAGCAATTCGGCACCATTTTTCTTAATGACTTCGGAAAGATGAGTAGCGAGGACGGACGGAGCGTCAACGACGGTGTAGCCCATAGCTTCAGCCTTATCGCGCAAGTCAGGAGAAATCCATAAAGCAGGGAGTCCAAAAGCAGGTTCTTTAGTAGGAACGCCGATTAAGTCTTCTTCAGCGGCACCAGTATTCATAGCTAAGTAGTGGTCAGGGAGCAATTCGCCTCTGCCGGCCTCAGCACCTTTTACCCGTAAAATATATTCAGTTGGCTTAATCTGTATATTATCGCGTATTCTAATTGGAGGAACGACGATACCCATTTCGAGAGCCATTTGCTTTCGGATAGTGCCAATACGGTCTAACATATCTCCTCCTTGAGCAGGGTCAATGAGGGGGATAATGGCATAACCTATTTCGGCCTCCATAGGTTCGACGGTAAGGAGTTTCATAACGTCTTCAGGAGAGACAGGTTCAGCTTTTGGAACTTCAGCCTGTGCGCCTGGAGCAGAAGGAGCGGAAGGGGTGCCGGCAGTTCCAGCGGGAAGCTGTGCGCCTGAGGGAGCTTGTGTTCCAGAAGCGGCTTGTTCTTCAGCGGTAATAGCCTGAACATTAGCCTCACGTCCAACGGCGTAACCGAGAAATCCCATGAGCAGGGATAATGCTACAAAGGGAGCTGTAGGGAGGCCAGGAATTAGACCGAGAGACATCAACATGCCAGAAGCTATGTAGAGGGGTCTGGGATATTTTGTGAACGAGTTAATGAGGTCAGGGCCTAATTCTGAGGAAGCGGCGGCACGAGTAACGATAACGCCCATAGCAGTGGACATGAGCAGAGCCGGAATTTGCCCAACAAGGCCATCACCGACGGTCAGCAGGCTGTAATGAGCGGCAGCCCCTGCAGCGTCCATACCGCGCATGAAGATACCGATGGAAAGTCCGCCAATGATATTTATGGTAGTAATGATGAGGCCGGCGATAGCGTCTCCCTTAACGAATTTGCTTGCACCGTCCATAGCACCATAGAAGTCAGCTTCCCGTTGAATATCCTGTCTACGTTGTTTTGCGCCCTGCTCGTCAATGAGGCCGGAATTGAGGTCAGCGTCAATGGACATTTGTTTACCAGGCATAGCGTCAAGTGTGAACCTGGCTGCGACTTCAGCGACACGTTCTGCGCCTTTAGTGATGACGAGCATTTGAATGATAACGAGAATGAGGAACATGATGATACCGACGACGTAGTTACCGCCAACAACAAAATTCCCGAAAGCGTTAATGAGTTCGCCAGCGTTACCATAAAGAAGAATGAGCCTAGTAGTAGATACGTTAAGCGACAGCCTAAAGAGTGTAGATATCAGTAATAACGTAGGAAAAATGGACAAATCCAAAGCGCGTTTAACGTAGAAAGTAACGAGGAGAGTAACAACGCCGAGAGTAATATTCATGGCGAGGAGCATATCAATGAGCCAAGTAGGCAAGGGTACAACCATCATAATGATGATGAGAACCATCAAGAGAGCCACGCCGATATCGGAATAGCTCTGAACCTTTTTGCGCAAGGAGGGAATACCTTGTGCGCCAGCCGCCTCTGCCAAAGTAAAATTCATCTCCCAATCTGAGAAAGTGGAATGTATTTTACCAAACTAGGCAGGAAGACTACAACTTCTAAGAGGGTGAAGAAGGGCAATATTTTTTGTAATTGTAACATGTCCTTATGCTAGAATACGTGCAATATTCCAGGAGGTGATTATTATCCATGACGGCTTATGATTACACAGACGCTCATGAGGCTTTAGCATACTTGCAGAAGTTCATACCCTTCAAGCCATTGACAGCTATAACAGCAGGTTCAGGACTTGGAGGCATTGCAGATATAATTGACGACAGCATTATCCTCGACGCTAATGACATACCCTGCTGGCCATGTTCAACAGCTCCCGGACATGCCGGAAAGATAATTGCAGGGAAAATTCACGGAAGACCCGTAATCCTCCTTCAAGGCAGAGTCCACTGCTACGAGGGTTACAGCATGAAGGCAGTAACTTTCCCTGTTCGAGTGCTGGGAATGATGGGGGTTCACGAATACATTGCCACTAATGCGTCAGGAGCAATCAACATATCGTACAATCCCGGCGAAATTATAGCTGTGAGGGATCACATCAACTTTATGGGAGCAAATCCCCTCACAGGCAAAAACGAAGACAGATGGAATGAACGTTTCCCAGACATGACACACGCATATAGCCCGAAAATCCTGCAAATTCTCGGTGATATGGGATTGAGGCAGGGAGTATATGCTGCTTTCATGGGACCGTCATTCGAGACACCTGCGGAAGTGCGAATGGCAGGGATTATGGGTGCGGATCTAGCGGGAATGTCAACAGTTCCAGAGATAATCACGGCAAACGCTATGGGCATTAAGGCAGCGTGCTTATCGTGCGTTGCGAACATGGCCGCAGGTATTGAGCCGGAAAAAACTCTTACAGCTCAGGAAGTACTCGAAGAAATGAAAGCCTCTTCACATAAACTCGCAGGAATAATCGCAAAACTTATAGATAAACTGGATCAGGAGTGAGACATACATCACATGCGCAGGGCAAAAATATACACATTCATTATCTTTCTCGCAGTAATAATTTCAACACCTTCTCATGCATCATCATGGGTTAATTTCCCATCAAGCTGGGACATCGGACAGGCTTTTGCGGTATCAATAACGTCAACAGCAGATTATTCTTCCCCCGTCGTAACATGGCTGAACAGAAGCATAGCGATGGACGTTGAGCAGGGCGGAACGGGGAAAATCTCATACGGCCTTCTGGGTTCAGACGTTCGCAGCATAAAACCTGGCACGTACAAGATACTGTTCGAGTTTGTACAGGGAGGCAGGCACTACAAGGCTTCCGGCAATATACTGTTAAGGGCGAGGCAGTACCCGAAGGAAAATCTCACAGTCAGCCCTAAGATGGTCAACCCTCCCAAGAAGGAACTCAACAGGATACGCAGCGAGTCGAAACTCATCGGTACAGCACTCCGGACAATGACATCTCCCCGCAAATGGACTACGCCTCCTCAGCCGCCATTGAGCAGCATAACATTAACCAGCAGTTACGGCAAAAGCAGGGTATACAATGGACAGCCGCGAGCCGGCCATAACGGTGCAGACATAAGGGCTGTAACAGGGACTAATATCCGTGCGCCTTTTGCGGGGACTATAGTGCTTGCGGGTTTCCACTATTACGCCGGAGGAAGCGTATATATCGACTCAGGGAACGGGGTAATAACAGCATTCTTCCATCTTAGCAATATTCTGGTGAAAAAGGGCGACAAGGTAGAGAAAGGCCAGGTAGTAGCAAAGTCGGGAGCAACAGGAAGGGTTACAGGGCCACATCTTCATTACAGCCTTATACTTGGCGGACAGTTTGTTGACCCAATCCCGTTATTATCCACAAGTATCACACAAATGCTCAAGAAGGGAACGAAACAGCAGGTGAATTAACATGGGCAGCGTTTACGGTTTAATTCTGAGCGGAGGAAGCGGGACTAGATTATGGCCGTTGTCGCGAGAGAATTTCCCAAAGCAGTTTATCAGGCTTTACGGGGATAAGACATTGTTACAGAATACAGCTCTGCGCATGGTGAGTATGCTGCCTCTGGAATTTCTGCGGGTCATCTCTGGTGCTAAGTGGCATGGCCTTGTTATGTCGCAGTCGTCCGAGATTTTCGGCGCGGATAACCTTCCGGAAGGCTTCATCATTGAGGAGCCGTTTGCGAGAGGTACTGCCCCTGCAATACTGCTGTCTGTTGAGGATTTAGTGCGTCAGGGAGCTTGTGATGATGACGTTATGATAGTTCTTCCCAGCGATGCATTCATACGGAACACTAAGACGTTCACCGATGCTCTGAAGATTGGCGTTAAGGCGGCACGTGACGGCTATATTGCAACTTTGGGGATTGCTCCGGTGAGACCTGAGACAGGGTTCGGGTATATACGTCAGGGAGAGGAGATTTCGGGAGGGTGCTATGGGGCTGAAGAGTTCGTAGAGAAGCCGGACTTCAAGACAGCGCAGAAGTATCTTGCCGAAGGTTTATATCTCTGGAACGGCGGAATATTCATTTTCACTCCGAAGAGCCTTTATGCCGAGCTTGAACACGCTGACCCGGAATTATACTCGCTTGCTGTAAATGGAAGTGTGCGAGAAAATTTCGCGTCCGTAAAGAACATATCGTTCGACAATGCCATAATGGAGAGGGCAGAGAGGGTAGCAGTTGTACCGCTGGTAAATTCTGGGTGGTCAGATGTGGGATCATGGGACGCGCTTCATGATGATGTACTGGAATGCGATGAAAGCAGGAATGTTACGGCGGGCAACGCGGTAATTCTCGACAGCAATAACTGCCTTGTTCACTCGCTGAGAAAACTCACTGTGATAAACGGTGTGAACGATATTATTGTTGTTGACACGCCTGATACTGTTTTCATTACGAGGCGTGGTGCATCGCAGGGGGTTCGTGATGTTGTGAAGCACCTGAAGGAGAACGGTATGAATGACAGGACGTGAAATTCTCAGTTTGAACGGGCTGGTAAATAAGCGTTTAAGTTCACTTTCTATCATGGTACAATAAAACTAAAATGTGTCATATGAAAGGTTCGCCCTTCCTTTTTACATTTATAATTAGGAGATGTATATCATGAACAAGGCGTTAAAGTTACTATTAGCAGCATTGCTTGTGTTTTTGTTGGGAGCGGGAGCAGTCTGTTCTGCCGAAGTACCCTGTGCTGACCTCGTAGTCTACGGCAAGATTTTCACGTCCGAAGGCAACAAGGTTGTTGAAGCGTTCGCTGTGAAGGACGGAAAGTATGTTTACGTTGGCGACAAGGCAGGAGCAGAAGCATTCATCGAAGAAGGCAAGACCGAAGTTGTTGACTACACCGGCAAAGGTCTTGTAATGCCCGGCTGCGGAAATGGCCACGCTCATTATATGCTTGGCTATGCCCTCAAAACCGTAGGCACAACGATTAATTACGATGATACCCCAGACAACTTTCTGAATGAAACTGTCCCCGCTGCGGTCAGGAATGCAAGGGACAAAGGGGCAACGTCTGTTTTTGGTCAGGGCTGGAATTACATGCGCTTCAAGGATAACATGCCTACCCGTCAACAGTTGGACGCTATTTGCAGTGATATTCCCATGTACTTTCTAGACGATGAATGCCACAAAGCATTGGTGAACAGTATCTTACTGGTTAAGGCAGGTATTATGAAGGAAGACGGGACTGTGCTCAAGAGTGAATTGCGCGGCGGCGAAATCGGTATAGGCGAAGACGGCACTCCTAACGGCTATCTCGCGGAACAGGCTCAGACTTACATGCGTTCCTTCCTCGACAATGATAATCTTTATACGCTCGACATGGCCATATCTAACCTAGCAGAAATTGAACATCACATGCTTTCAGAAGGTTACACGATGTATCATGAGGGCTGGGGTAACTATTTCGTCAACACAAATTACTATCAGGCAGTACAGCAGATGGACAAGGCCGGTAAACTTCACTTCGTCTTGGGTCTGCCCTATGAGATTGAAAGCTGGATGAATATGGATGAAGCATTAGCCAGAGCTGTTGACGCTAAGAAATTTGCTTCAAAGCGTGTAATGCCGAGATGGATTAAGCTCCTCATGGACGGCACTGTTGAAACTGGCACAGGGTTTGTTGAGCCGTTGTATCCTGCTGATCGTCAGGGTATTCCAAACTGGACGGAAGAAGAACTGACTGACTTAACGCGCAAGGCTAATGAAAATGGACTGACCATACACATACACGTAATGGGTAACAAGGCCGTTAATTGTGCTGTAAATGCTTTCGTCAATGGCGGAAAAGATGAAATGCGCAATACTCTGGTTCATGTTCGTAACGTCAATGCAGAGGATTACAAGCGTATGGCAGACCATAACATTAATGTTGTAGCTAGTCTGCTTTGGCATCATGTCGCCGATGAGGAGCAAAAGGAGCTGCTAAAACTACTTCCTGAAGGCATGGGGGACAAAGGTTACCCTATAAAATCATTCTTTGATAACGGTATCAACGCATCATCACATTCAGACTATCCGGCATTGAGCAATAGCCCAGATGATCCTTTCGGTATTATGGAGATTGCTGTTACAGGCGTTTATCACCTTGACAATTCTAAATCATGGTGGCCGGAAGAACTTATCACCCGTGAGCAGGCTCTCACCGCTCTGACAATCAATGTTGCCAAGCAGATGTTCATTGAAGATGAAAGAGGCAGCGTAAAAGAGGGCAAATATGCAGATTTCCTTCTTGTGGATAAGGACGTTCTGACCTGCCCGGTAACAGAGATTCATACGGCCAAGCCTGAAGCTACATACTTTGAGGGTAAAAAGGTCTTCGCTAAAAACAATAGTATTGCTGACAGGATGAATGAGACAAGAGAAAAACTGAGAGCGCAATACGGCGAGAACAAAAAAATCACAGACGGCAATTATGATAAGTCGCTTGCGGTCAAGTGCATAAACGGTACATTCGTCGGCAAAAAAAATGATGGTGTCGTTGCGTACAAGGGCATTCCGTTTGTCGGCAAACAGCCTGTCGGAAATCTGCGCTGGAAAGCTCCTGTTGATGTTGTACCCGATGACGGCGTATATGAGGCGTATTACAACGCGAAAAGCCCCTTCCAGAATGAGGACTTTAGCGAAGAAGGGTTTCTTTACTATCAGGGTGAAGACTGCCTATATCTGAACATATGGAAGAAGGATGAAGCACCCGTAGAAAAGAAGCCTGTCATGGTATGGGTACACGGCGGTGCTTTTGAAATGGGCGGGACTGTTGACCCTATGTATGACTGCCACAATTTCGTAAAAGAGAACTCGGACGTAATCGCTGTTTCCATCGAGTACAGGCTCGGCGTTTTCGGTTTCTTCCACCTATCACATCTGCCGGACGGGAAGAATTATCCTGATGCGCAAAATTTGGGGCTTATGGATCAGGTGATGGCGTTAAAGTGGGTGCATGAGAACATTTCGGCATTCGGCGGAGACCCTGAAAACATTACCATATTCGGAGAGTCCGCTGGTGGGGGAAGCGTTATCCTCATTCCGCTTATTGATGGCTCACATAAGTATTTTAAACGTGTCATTGCTGAGAGTGGCTCTCCCGTATTAACGAGGTCTACCGAACAGGCTATAGAGTGTACTAATGAATTGATTAATATACTCGGCTGTAAAACTGTTGCCGACCTTCAAAAAGTCGAGCTTGCAAAGTTGGTGAAGGCCTCAGCTGTGTTAGGTTTACGCGTATGGCCTGAACGGGATGGAAACTACTTGCCCCTGAATCCGTATGAGGCGTATGCGAACGGTGCTGCTAAGGATATAGACATACTTCAGGGCTGTAACAAGGATGAAATGGGTTATTTCATTTACTGCTTCGGAGGGGTAGAACCTTATAATGCGTGGGCTGCTGACCGCAAGGCTAAGCACATGGCTAAGCTGACGGATGATGAGAAAGCACTGGTTGAGAGCTTCTGCAATGATGCAAAGAACGTAACCCCAGAATACTCAAGCACAAGCCGTCTATTTGACCAGATTGTATTTATCGCGCCACTGTTCAGAATGTCGGAGAATCAGACCAAAGCCGGCGGTAAGTCGTACACATATTACTTCACCCCCGAAGCTTCATTGCCACTGATGAAGTGCGGACACGCTGTAGAGCTTGCTACCGTACTCAATCATCCTGAGAACACCATATTTGCGGGCAGAGCATTCGATAAGACATTCTCCAAAACCATGCGCAAGATGTGGGTACAATTCGCGAAAACTGGCAACCCTTCACTCAGCGCGGAAATTTCCCCAGACGGTAAAGCTCATGAATGGCCGCTCTATGACTCGGAGAATAAGAGCATTATGGTATTTGATGAGTTCGACATTCACCCGGAAAAGGAATCCGAGTTGAAGATTATCGACTGGAACAGAACCTATTTCCTGACCGAGTATTATTGCATCTAAGAATTTCACAGAAAGGACGGTACAGAAATGAAGAAGAAAACTTTTAGCATTGGCTATGGTCTTTGTTCTTACAGTCTGTACCGCACCTGCATCTGTAGCAACCAACAGCGCAGGGAATACACCAGATTATTCACGGAAGGAATGCAGGTACAGAATCCAGAATATCACTAAGGACATGGACACGTTCTAACAAGGAAACCATCAACGGAGACTCCGCACTTTTCGGAATATCCTACAATGACATAACATCAGCTCTTGATTACTATTTCGAGAACTGCAACAATGGTCGCCCATTCATAATAGCAGGCTACAGTCAGGGTTCAGCCATAACCAGGCTCTTACTGAAAAAATACTTCAAGGAACACCTCTTGACAAGCTCTTGAAGGTCATCGAGTATGGAGTCAGACTCATCATAACGAGGCTGGATCGCATAGCCCGCAGTCTCATTCAGGGAGTGTAGTTGCTAGAGAAGCTCAGCAAGAAGGGCATCATTGTTGAAATCCTGAGTTTGAGCATGATCTTATTGCCCAGAAAACTCAAG